>JANNDV010000030.1:0-19918 GCA_031387975.1 Acaryochloridaceae cyanobacterium OTE_75_metabat_521
AGTGCCGTTGCCCAACCGCAGTAGCCATCACCGCCAATTACGAGGACTTTCATGTATGCCACTTTTGTTAGGTGTTTTCTGTAGGCATAACAGCCTTCTAATCAAAGTACCAGGATTAGGGTCAGTTGACATCCTGGTCAAGGGCGGATGTTTAGATCAAAACTTCATCTGCAAAACTAGTGCGCCGACTGAATTGAAACGGCCCTGCAATTGAACCCCAGACCCGCTCATCAGTCACCAGATCTCGACCACGATCTAGACTTAGAAGCCGATCTTCACTAATCTCAAATTCGTTATCTAGGTAGGTGTCTTGCCCTTTCCAGTTGACCTTACAGCCTTTTCCCTGAATTCGCCCGATGAAACTATGGCCTGTCCATTCCACATCCATGCTGCACCCAGGCATCTCTAAAATGTCACTAGCGTGAATATCCTGAAGCTGCTGTGGGTTACGCGCAGCACCAAAAAAACGTTCCGCCTCCTTTAAGGAATGGTTATGAAGCAAGATTTTATCCCCCAGGGGCAAAAATTCTAGCACCCGTAGACGATAAGGTTGACTGAGGGCAAAATCATAAGCCTGCTCTAAAAAAAGGCTTACCCCAGACAAAAATCCTGTCGGCAAGGGGCGCATACACACTCTAATATGAGCAAAGAATGGAGGGTTATCAAGCGCTTGAGCCTGATTACTGAAGTCACCCGCCATCCAGCGAACTAAAGTCCCGATATCTGTTTCATGGGTCATATCGTCATCAACGCTGCGCACTGAAGATGTATACCGGCATTTATTGTACGCCTTGCGCGCTGTTCTTTTACAGGCCTCACAAGAGAAAATACGGGCAGAGATCGATCCTGTCATAAACTTACTGGCAGAGCACGAGAAGGGTGTAGGTGACACTGACCCATAGAATAAAAAACGCCCAGATGATCGCTAAGCAAGCGAAAATGGGTATAGCTATAGGAGTGTGCCCAAGCTTCAACGCAAATCCATCGTTTTAACAGCATTTCCTCACTCAAACCATCGCGAGACTAAGCCAATACTCAAGATAGTTTTAGATTACTGAAGACGGAATATAGATTTCACCACGCCTCTTAGATGGAGTAGCGAACCAAGCACAGAGGATTTTAGATTATTTCCGAAAACCTGTCTGGACTGTTGCTAAACACAAACTAGAAACACAAAGTCTTCTGATACTATCTTAAGTAAATGTGAGGTCTCTATCGTTGTATTTACCTTAATTTAATGTAAGGTCGGCACTCATGATTTCCTACGATCCTGCGGACAAACGATTAGGGAGCTATCTTATAGATGCAGGGTTACTGACAACTTCTCAAGTTGAGGTTGCCCTTAACGATCAATATTCAACAGGCATGCGATTTGGCGATATTATCGTTGAGCGTGGCTGGGTTAAAAAACAAACTATTGAATACTTGTATCGAAAAATTATTGAGCTAGAACGAGAAATTGGTCAACCTCTTGACAAAGGCGTTGTCAGAACAAGTTACAGTCTTTATAACCTCAGAAAAACAAATCGTTCAGATAAAGCCTAAGATTTTCTAAGCCTTAATTCAGAAACACCACAACCCCCATATCAATCAGAAATAACCATAGCTGCACTTAATTGCAGCTATGGTTATTTCTAAACATGAGTATTTACAATTTTCAGACGCAGACAAAAGCCCTTTACAATCCTCAATTACACACTGCTTAATGTAATTTTAGCTAGACTGCCGCTGACTATCTTGGCGATCATTCTGTCCTGTATATCCTTGCCAAAGATGCCCCAGTTGCCTTGCTAGGTCTAGCTTACTGGTTCTAACCTGATACATTCTTCGGGGACGACCTCGACCCTCCACTTTCTGCCAGTAGCCGTCAATAACCTTTTCATCCTCAAGAAACTGAAGCGCACTATAAAGAACCGTATCGGATAGTCGATAGAGGGAGTGATCTTGCTCAATTCGCTGAATTAAAGCCGTACCATAAGAGTCTCCATATTCTAACAAAACCGCCAATATATAGCACACTGCAACTTCTTTGCTAAGGTAGATAGGGGGTGGATCTTGAAAAAAATGATAGATATCTTGGAACTTCATAAGCAGTGTTTTAGGTTTCAGCTCTTGGGGTTTTAGTCAGAAGAATTTACGGAACTAACTCTACGCTAAGAACGAGCATAGAATACAAAAATAATTTTTAGAGTTCCGCAACTTGAAACATGGATCAACAACATTGGTCTATTTAGATAGTGTTGTTGATCTTTAGGCATTTATCACACAACAGTCAGTTTTTTTAAGTTAGTGATGCTAAAACCCCTACACTCAATCTTTACTCAAGATATAAAACCAAAGATAGCCTACTACTTGCATAATACGCGATAACTGCATTTTTTTCGAGCCAAAAATCCCGATCAAGAGAATAAAATGATATTGCAACAGTAATATTTTGAGAACAGATCAATAAAATGAGGTTATTCAAACTCAAAATGCGTTGCAGCAGAGTACCTTTTCTCTCTTTATCGGAAAATTTAAAACCTTGGGCATACTAGTAAGATAGAGGTAAACCAGAATCGTCAGAATTCTCTGACATTTACGCTAGTAGAAGAAAGACTTGAAGCATCATCTTATATCCGAGAGAAAAATGCTACAATCCTTGGCCTACAAGAGTTCCGGCATATTGATTTCTTTCTCAACACTGCGCGGCCTGAGTCTTCAGGCTGAATAAACACCCTACATGCATGTGACATGCATACCCCAGAAGAGTACGTGGGTACGACAAATGTAGTAAAAACAAGGATCTGTAGTTGCTTCGTAAGCCTAGGTTGAGACAAAAAGTATTTGTGTATGGATGAACACACCGATCCTAATATTGGGCAAATTTTAATCAACCGCTACCGCCTGATCGAAATGGTCGGACAGGGTTCTATGGGAAGGGTCTACCGTGCTGAAGATCAGCTTTTGGGTAGCGTAACCGTGGCGGTCAAGTTTTTGTCGCAAACTTTGCTTAACGCCAAGATGAAGCAGAGATTTGCGGACGAGGCGCGTACAGGTGCGCAGCTAGGCCAACGCAGCATACACATTGTGCGGGTCTTGGACTATGGTGTACACCGCAATGAAGCCCCTTTCTACGTCATGGAATACATGGAAGGGAAAAACCTAAGCGACCTGATTTTGCCAGCAACGCTAACCGTTGATCGGTTTATGCGACTCGCCCGTCACATGTGTTTAGGCTTACAGTGCGCCCATGAAGGCATCAAAATTGATGGTGCCGTCTGTAAGATTGTGCACCGCGATGTGAAGCCCAGTAATGTGTTTGTCATTTCAGATCCGGGATTGGGCGAAGTTGCGAAGGTTCTAGACTTTGGCATTGCAAAGCTGTTTCGAGAAGATCCTGATGGTCGTCAAACCCGTTCTTTTATGGGCACGTTAGCCTACTGCTCTCCAGAACAAATTGAAGGAAAAGAGCTAGATGCTCGCTCTGATATCTATAGCCTCGGCATTACGATGTTTGAGATCTTAACGGGCAAAATGCCCATTGAGCCGGATGCCCATACGCTATTGAGCTGGTACAAAGCCCATCGAGACAAGCCACCTAAACGTTTTGGAGATGTTTTACCTAGCCTAAAGCTGCCTCCAGGTTTAGAAGACCTGATTATGGGCTGCATGGCTAAAACGCCTGACGAACGCCCCCAAGACATGGTGGAAATTCTTGGGCTTTTAGAACGGATTGGCACTCAGCAGAAAACGCTGCCAACGAACGGTAAAGCAACTTCGTCAAAATCTTCTTCGAGGGCAGAAGAGACGATTGTTGAATCTGAACCAGCCGTCAGAACAACGGCTTCTAAGTCTACGCACGTACCCATTATTCCTCTACCGCAGAAGCGGTTCTGGTCGATTGAGCAGGCTGGGTGGAATGTGCCCTGGCCGTCTGACAAACCGATTGCTGAGATTGCTTTTCCGCAAATACTTACCTCAGACCAAGAAGCCGCCGTAGGGTTATGGGTGATGCTATCTCGCGCGGAGATTCAGCAGCGACTGCTTAGCACTCGATACAATCATTTTCTATGTCTGATGGCTCCCCATCCAATGCTGCTTTGGGTGACCGCGATTCACGATGCTCAGATTGGTGCCCGGTGGATGCCTTGCTATCTTGATCTTAAGCTAGAGCAAAGCCAGAATATGCTTAAGCTGCTCAGCAGTCAGGGTTACTACTTGCTGCTGTTTTTTGCTTCTGAATCGACGTCTGAATCTGCCAATGTCAAAACGGTGACAATCGCACCTTATCAACGACAGCTTTTTCAAGACTGGTTGATCATGGCGAAACAAGGAATCTCGACAGCGCGACCGTCTGTAAGCAAGCAAATTTTGAAGACGGAGTTTGATCGAATTAAGCCGTCAATGCTTAAAAAGTTAGAAAATGCCAGAGCGGCAAATGACCCAGTTATTTTTTGATTAGTGCTGAAACAAACAAAACTTTAGTGAGGCGTGAGGGTTAAAAGTAAACTCTAATTAGCCCCAAACCCCAGCCTGATCTAAGTATTTTAGAAAAAGCAAGAGACAGAGGTAGATTTAGAGAATACCGCCTGATTAGCCTGAACTTGAGTGGACTAGGTGAGTTTGGGCTGTGACCCAATGCCCCATTCTTGGGCGAGGAAGTGTTTGTACATCGTCTCTTTCATCACCATTTGGCGATAGAGCTTCACCAGGAAATCCTGGGCTTCTTCTTGGGAAAGACTTTGAACCTGATCCGAAAAAGAACGGATACTGAACTCTTGCTCCATTGATAGCTGAAATGCGTTATCCATAATTCACTCCTGAACTACCGGCTTAAGCATGGTTGTATTTGTTAAAGAGTATAACAAGTAGTTGACAAACATGCTCATCGCTCTATGGAAGTAGTTTTATCAACTTCTAATCTAAAAAAAAGCTCAAAGTGAACAGACTGAAGATTAACGCTCTAAAGTTTGAGCGTTAAGGCGTGGGCAAGAGAGACTATTTTTGGCATCATGGTACCTGTGAACCCTTGCGCTCTGAGCCTGAGCGCACGCTTTGGTATTTTTTATGAATGCATTTGACCCAACACCGCCGGAGTGGACTCGAACCGCCATTCATGCGCCTCAATTTTGCTGTCCACGCTGCCAGGCAGGCTGTCAGGAGGCGACTGGCGTTTGGCTCAACCGTCGTTCTCCGGTTTTTACAGAAGATAACCGCCGGAAGTGGCAGGAGTTTTATCACTGCGGTTGCGGTCAAGTTTGGTGGGCGTGGAGTAATGATCGCCCTCCTAGTACGCTTAAGCCCAGAGATGTACTGCCATGAGCGGTTGGCAGGCGATGGGTCAAAATTGGGTTCTACTACCCCAGCGTCAAGCAGCCACGGCAGTGATTCATTTTGTGGGGGGTGCTTTTGTGGGTGCAGCGCCACAGTTGTCTTATAGCAAGCTGCTGGAGGCGATCGCCAACCAGGGCTATGCCATTATTGCCACGCCGTTTATTAATACGTTAGACCATAAGGCGATCGCCACGACAGTTCTCAATCAGTTTGAAAATACCCTCAATCGGCTCCACAGAGGCCAGGTGATTGACCGCTTTTTGCCGATTTATGGGTTAGGCCACAGTATGGGCTGTAAGGTTCATCTGTTAATCGGCAGCCTGTTTGAAGCGGAGCGGGCGGGCAACATTTTAATGTCGTTTAATAATTTTGACGCGGATCGCGCCATCCCCTTTGTGGAGTGGCTGAATGCATCTGCCAGCGTTCAGTTTACGCCGACCCCCGCCCAGACCTATCGACTGGTACAGCGCTATTACCCGACTCCACATAATCTGCTGATTCGGTTTCGCAATGATGATTTAGACCAAACGCGCCAGATCGCGGTCATTTTGGGAGATCGCTTTGCCGATGCTGTGACCATTGAACGACTTCAGGGCAATCATCTTACGCCCCTTGGGCAAAATCTTCCTTGGCAGGCTCAGAAAGGGTTTTCTGCTTTAGATGCGTTAGGGCAATGGGTTACACAAGAGTTTTATCGGGATCATGTTTCTCTGGAGCGAACGATCTTAGACTGGTTGGAGGCATAGAAATCTTAGGCGATCGCCGCGCTCAGCAGTTCTATATTCATATCGAAGTTTGCGATCACGCTTTGGATATCGTCAAGATCTTCGAGAACATCCATTAGCTTTAAGAGCTTACGTGCCTGGTCTGGGTCGGTGACTTCGACAAGGTTATTGGGAATCCAACGAAGTTCGGCTTCTTGGACGGTATACCCCTGGGTTTTGAGGCTTTGGGCGATTTGCTCTAGGCGATCTCCCCCACAAAAAACCTCTACCAACATCTCTTCATCCGCTTCGACCATTTCGTAGGTTTCGGCATCGGCTTCGAGCAGGGCATTTAAGAGCTGTTCTTCATCATCTATGGGGGCAAGCGTCAAAACCCCTTTTTGATCAAACATCCAGCCCACACAACCTAATTCACCCAGGTTGCCATTTTGTTTTGTAAATGCAAAGCGCACTTCGGCGGCGGTGCGATGACGGTTATCGGTAAATGCCTCGATGAGGACGGCGACCCCACCTGGGCCATAGCCTTCGTAGCGGATGGATTCCCAGCGATCGCCATCTTGCCCCCACTGACCGGAACCCTTGGCGATCGCGCGTTCGATATTTTCGTTGGGGATGCCTGCGGCTTTGGCTTTGTCGATGGCGGATCGAAGCTGAAAGTTTGCGTTGGGATCAGGCAGCCCCTGACGGGCGGCAACAATCATTTCTCGTGAGAGCCGCGCAAAAACTTGGGCTTTTTTGCCGTCAACGACAGCCTTTTGCCGCTTGATGTTAGCCCACTTACTATGTCCTGCCATAGATTAGCTGTTGAAGATTAGATCAAGGTTTAGATTTTAGACTGGCTCAGAACTTCGCAATGAGATCTTGAGTTTGTCACAGATTGTCTTTGCTGTAATGCAATTGGGCAGATTTTTGTCAGCCTGAAGCGCGGGTACGATGAGATTGACTCTAGCGAATGGCGAAGCTTGATGGCCTTAAGGGGCTACAGGCAAAAGGGTCTAGACCACGAGCGCTCGATGATTCTACGGCTACTTGAACGCCGCGTTGGCAAGGTTTCGCAGGCAATGCAATCGCAGGTCATAGCACTATCGTTTACTGGATTGGAGTTTTTGGGAGAGGCGTTGCTAGATTTCTCGGCACCCTCGGATCTGGATGATTGGCTAAGTTCGCAGTAATCTCCGCTTTGAACAGGGCTGAACCTGCCTCACAGCTCAAATGAGCCTATGGGATGGGTCTAGATAACCAAACGCAGACGAGTGCGGCTACTCCAGGCAATGTCTGAATCAGAAGGGTTGTGGGCCTTAGTGTGACGGCTCCAAATAGGCCAGCAATGATGACGCAGGCTAAAAAGAAAATTTTGATGGGATAGCCTTCTAGACCGGAGAGGATGCCCCAGGTTAGGCCAGAGGCGATAAAGCCGTTATAAAGTCCGGCGTTAGCTACGATGGCGGCGGCTTGAGTAGCTTCTGGGAGTTTATAGCCTAATCTTTCGTGAATGAAGGGTTGTTTCCAGAAGAAGATTTCGCCAATCATTAGGATGAAGTGGATGAGGGCAGCGATCGCAATTAATATATTTGCAGATTGTGACATTTTCCTCCTTATTTTGATGATTGGTCTCACTTTCAATTATGGCTTGATGATTTTCAGATTTTGATTCACAAAACAAAAAACAAGCCTAACATTTAACCCCATGTTGTACGACCTCTCGACCTCCGAAGTATTTTACTGCAAAATAGTAAAGGTCTCTGAGACGAAAATCGCCAAGCATTTCAAGGAACAGAAGATCGATATCTCTCTTGCTAACTGGAACTGAGGCAAGATACTGGTAGAGCGCATCGTGAACCATAGAAGCACGATAAGTAAATGGCTTCATAGTTCGTACATCTATGTGACCGTCTGGGATGCCAACAACTTTGATATCAAGGAAGCTGAACTTTGGAGTGCAGCCGTCCCATGAATAACCAGTACCATTTGATTTCACAGTTACCAAACCGTCATTTGAAATCTCAAGCCATTCAGCAACAAATTTCTTGTCCAAACTCCAGCTTGTCTGATAAGAGTAATCAACCATTTCCTTAAATATGTACGGATGATCTCCCATTCTTTTCTTGGAGCGTGGCTGAGGAAAATTCATAAGTATGATCACTATATATGAACGGCTGGAGCTTTCAGCAGTTGCAAGGGTTTTTTAGCGAACTTCATAAATAAGAAATTCACTCTCTTGGCACTTCAAAATAATATGTTCACCTATGGATAATATAGTAAAAGCTCTAGATTTCTGTCCAACAACTTAGAGCTTTTACAAATGGTTTCATCATTTTTGATGATTACTTTCGCAAACGAAGCTCTCGATTGCTCCCTAGTGGTTTTGTTGCAATACTTACAAGACGCCAAGTAACTAAATCTTGATCCTTTAGAATAAAATCTTGATAGGGATTAAATCCGCGTTCTTTAGGAGTTCTACTTACAATTTTTCCTCCTCGATTCACATAATACTGCCATGCAAGCAATCCGTTTTCTATGATCTGCTCAGAAAGCTCATAAATTCCCTCGGTGCGATTTCTCCCACTTAACGTCGAGCCATCAACGGGATCTTCCAAAGAACCATTACCATTGAAATCATATTTGCCTGAATAATTATGGCTAATAGTCCGAATCGGATTTCCCATAATAGGTGTAGAGCCGTCAGGTTGCTCAAAAGAACCTGTAAAAAAAATTCCACCTGGCTTATTAATTGGACATTTTAACATTGCTTCATTATGCAATGTCTCTATTGTGACAGACTTAGCACCATCATCAAATATAAAGCGTTGATTGAAATATACACCAACAACTCGCAGCCTTACATTAATTTCTGCCACTTTATTAATTCCTGAATGAGATTTTTTATTTCTTGACAAATTAAATAGATTCACTACGTGTCCACCTATGTACCCAGCACAGGTGCTAAAAGCAGAAACTAATCCACCTAAACATTGAATCTTGAAGTTTAGATGGATAGATTTCCGTCTAATCATCCGCAGAAGGGTAAAAAGCAGATTTGTGTCCACCTATCCAGACTCAAAAGGCGTTTAGGGAATAAGATTTTGTCTCTTCGCCATTCATTCTGTCTAGCATTACTGACCAGAGAGAATAAAAGTTTTTATAGAAAGCCAAACATAAAGCCACATTGTGAAAGCCTTATGTATGACCCTTGAGATTATGGACATTTCTGACCGTGGAGGCGGGGGTAAACCTTAAAGTGGTCATTTGTATATCCATAGACAACATAAATCCTCTCAAAGGTTTAGGCTATGGTAAAAAATCATAAAAAATCAGGTTTTTACCTTAAACAAGGTTAAATTGGGTAAATAAATATATAAAACCCTTGTTCAGAGCTTGTTTTAGGGGTTGTGGGGTTAAACAATTTCGGGCTAGGGGATAACGAATGAAGTCGGTCGAAGAAGTGCTGTCGGCAATAGATGCCGTCCTAACTCCTGATGGGCTAAGTAATCTTCAAGAACTGATGGTGCGCGGATGCTGGGAAGGGCAAACCTATGCCCAAATTGCCGAAACCACAGGTTACGATGACGACTATATCCGCGATGTAGGGTTTCAGCTTTGGCGAAAACTGTCTCAAATCCTGAACGAAAAGGTTTCTAAAAGCAACTTCAAAACCGTGTTGCGCCGCCACCCTCAAGGGCAGCACGCTACAGTTCTAGCTCCTGTTTCGGCTACGCCACGCAGAGTTGATTGGGGCACCGCTGCCGATGTTCCCCTCTTTTTTGGGCGCGATCGCGAGTTCATCACCCTCACCCAATGGATCAAAGCCGATCGCTGTCGGCTCATTAGCATTCTGGGCATGGGTGGCATGGGCAAAACCTCCTTTACCATTCGCTGCGCCCAAACCCTGCAAGACGAATTTGATGGGTTGATTTGGCGATCGCTCAAAGCCGCCCCGTCCCTCAACGACCTCCTCAACAATTTGCTCAAGGTTTTGGCACCCTCTGCTGCGCAAACTCTGCCCGATAACACCCCAGGCAAACTCGAAAAACTAATCGAATATCTGCGTCAAAACCGCTGCCTTATCATCCTGGATAACTTTGACGTGCTACTGCAAAGTGAACAACTGGGCGGTGTTTTTCGATCTAATTATGAAGACTATGGCGAACTGCTTCAGTACGTCGGGGAAATTGCCCACAATAGCTGTGTTCTCATCACCAGTCGTGAGAAACCGCAAGGCATTGATGGGATGGAAGGCGATCGCCTCCCCGTCCGTACCCTTTACCTGGGTGGGCTAGACCCCACCGCCAGCACCCAAATCCTCCGCCAAAAAGGACTCATCGGGACAGAGCAAGACCTTAAGCAACTCGTCGACTACTACCGAGGCCATCCCCTCGCCCTCAAAATTATTTCCACCTCAATTTGCGATTTGTTTGATGGCAATATTGCCCTATTTTTACAGCAGGGTTCCGGTGTCTTTAACGGACTCCAAAAGCTTCTCACCAAACAGCTTCAGCGATTGTCAACGCTAGAGCAAGCCATTCTTTACTGGTTAGCAATTAACTACGAACCCGTCTTGGTCAAACAGCTCCAAGCGGATTTAGTGCCGGAGCCAACCAAGGCAAAGCTTCTGGAAGCGCTGGAGTCTTTGAAACGGCGATCTTTAATCGAGACGGCACAGACAGCCCTCACCCTAGCCCTCTCCCAGCGGGAGAGGGAACAAGAAAATGCCTTATCCACCGCAGCTAATGAGCAACATGACCTCTTACTCCCCTCTCCCGCTGGGAGAGGGGTTGGGGGTGAGGGGCAATCCATTCGCTTCACCCTCCAGCCCGTCATCATGGAATGTCTTATTGATGAACTGATTCAAAAGGTTTGTGGCGAAATCAAGGCGATCGCCCCCCAAGCCTTCCTGAGCCACGCCCTCATCAAAGCCCAAACCGAAGACAACCTCCGCGATTGCCAAACGCGCTTTATCCTTCAACCCATCACCGATCACTTGATGGGGCACTTTGGCAGTGCGATCGCCCTGTCCCAACACCTACAGAACCTACGCCAACATCTGCAAACCCTGCCCTCCCATCAGATTGGCTACGGCGGCGGCAACCTGTTAAACCTGTTGCGTCATCTTAAAACCGATCTCACAGGTTATGACTTTTCTGGCCTAACCCTTCGCCAAGCCATTCTGCACGATATGTCGCTGCGCCGGACTAACTTTACCCAAGCCACCTTCCGGCAGTGTAGTTTTGCCAACACCTTTGGTGGCATCACTAACCTTGCCTTTAGCCCCGATTGCAACCGCTTTGCCACCTGCGATAGCAACGGCAACGTTGCCCTTTGGTCGGTCACGGGAATGCACCCCACCGCCAAATGTATTGGGCATGATTTCTGGACATGGGCTGTCACCTTTAGCCCCAATAGTGCGCTGCTTGCCAGTTGCGGGCAGGATCAAACCATTCGCATCTGGGACACCGCCACGGGTCACTGCTGCAAAATTTTGCAAGGGCACATCAGTATTGTCTTAGACGTTGCCTTCAGCCCCGATGGAACGTCCCTCATCAGCAGCAGTAACGATGGCAGCATTAAGCAGTGGGATGTTGCCACCGGAAAATGTCTGCAAACCCTTGTCGGTCACGAAAAGTGCGTTTGGGGTGTCGTCTTTGCTCCCGATGGTCAGCATTTCTACAGCGGTGGCGAAGATAACTGCATTCGCTACTGGGATCTGCACACCGGAGCCTGCCTCAAAGTCTTCACAGGGCACACCCAATGGATCATGGCGATCGCCCTCAGCCCCGATGGCCTTCAACTCGCCAGTGCCAGCATGGACGGCACCCTCAAACTATGGTGTACTGCCACCGTCAACTGCCTGCATACGCTCTCTGGTCATCAAGCCCCAGCCCTCAGCGTCGCCTCTAGCCCCAACGGTCGCACCCTTGCCAGCGGCAGCTACGACCAAACCGTTCGCCTCTGGAATACCCGTACCGGAACCTGTACCCAAATCCTAAATAAACACACCAACCGGATCTGGTGCGTCAAATTTCATCCCAGCGGCAATCTCCTCGCCAGCGGTGGCGATGACCACACCACCCGCTTTTGGAACCCTGTCACGGGCGATCCTACCAATACGCTTCAGGGACACAGCAACGGTATTTATGCGATTACGCTGCATCCTAACGGTACCCTTCTGGCTAGCGCCCATGAAGATCAAACCGTTCGTTTGTGGCAAGTCCCCCTAGCGTCAACGGCTACAGCCCAAACCACCCTCGAGCCATTCCAAACCCTACGGGGACACCAAAACCGGATACTGGCGATCGCCTTCAGCCCCGATGGTAACACCCTTGCCAGCGGGAGCCTCGACCGCACCATTAAGCTCTGGAACCCAGAGACTCACCAATGCCGCCTCACCCTCCAAGGCCACCAAAGCTGGATCTGGGATATTGCCTTTCACCCCAATAGCAATACCCTCGCCAGCGCCAGCTACGATCGCACAGTCAAACTGTGGGATATCAAAACAGGCCACTGCACCTATACCCTTGAAGGCCATATCGGGTCAGCCCTCTCCGTTACCTTTAGCCCCAATGGGCAATGGCTGGCTTCCGGTGGTTACGAACAGATGCTAAAACTCTGGAATCTTGAATCTGGTGAATGTATTCGCACCTGGTACGCCCACCCCAATCGCGTCTGGGCATTGGCCTTTAGCCCCAATAGTCAATGGCTTGCAACCGCCGGAGAAGACGGCAATATTATGCTGTGGGATGTCGAGACCGGCGATCGCCTCCAAACCCTCAGCGGTCATTCGCAATCTGTACTGTGCCTTCGCTTTAGCGCCGATGGTCAGCAGTTGTTCAGCAGCAGTGGCGATCGCACCATCAAACAATGGGACTTACAAACAGGTAAATGTCTCCAAATTTTTGTCGGTCATGAACATTGGGCTTGGTCGTTAGCTTTAGCCTCTGATGATATTCTGCTAAGCGGCAGTCAGGATGAAACCATTCGATGCTGGGACTTAAAAACAGGGCAACCCCGTCAACGCCTAGAAGTGCCCCGCCCCTATGCAGGGATGAATATTACGGGTACCAAAGGACTGACCGATGCCCAACGCCAAACCATGACTATCTTGGGTGCCATCGCTCATCAAGCGTAATCTGTAGAATCTTAGAAAGCCTCGGGTTTTGATAGGTTGAATGCTGGCATACGCCATCCGCAACGTATACTCTGTGTGCTGTTGCAATAACGTGATGCATTGGCTTTATGAGATCAACGCCCTGTCACTCAATTGAAAACGCCCGTATTGCTGGACATCAGGGACTTCAGCAGATTGACCTAGATGAATCGGCTACAATTCTGTCCATTGTGCCAATGGCTACGGCAACGCCAGTGCCTAAATCTCGGTTGGATGTCGCCGGAGATTGGGTGTCTTTGGGTGGGGTAGATCTTCAGATCAATGGTGCATTAGGGCTGGCATTCCCCGATTTACTGCCCAGCAACACAGCACAGCTAGAAGACATTGCCACCTTTTTGTGGACCCAAGGGGTAGATGCCTTTTTGCCCACCATCGTCACCACCGCCGTCGAAAAAATTCATCAGACCTTAGACTGCATTGCCCACTTTCAGCCCCAGGGTAAACAGCCTATCGCAGAGCTATTGGGCGCACACCTAGAAGGCCCTTTCTTAAACGTGCAAAAGCGCGGTGCCCACCCTGAAGAATACCTTCAGCCGCTCACGCTAGAACGCCTAAAGCAGGTACTGGGTTCCTATGCGCCTTGGGTGAAAGTTGTGACCTTAGCGCCAGAACTGGAGGTGTGTGGGGAGGTGGACTCTGGGGGCAAGCACTGGGTGCAAAGCAAAGCGATCGCCCATCTCTGTGCCCAAAACATTATCGTGAGCCTAGGTCACTCCACCGCCACTGCGGCCCAAGCCACTGCCGCCTTTGCTCAAGGTGCCACCATGGTCACACATGCCTTTAACGCCATGCCATCGCTGCACCATCGAGAACCAGGTCTATTGGGAGCCGCTGCCCTTACGCCAGGGGTATTCTGCGGGTTTATTGCCGATGGGCAACACGTCTCGCCGCTGATGCTGCAATGGTTGCTCCGCGCCAGCAATGCCGGAGAGCTGTTTTTGGTCAGCGATGCCCTAGCGCCCCTAGGCTTGCCCGATGGCGTGTACCCGTGGGACAGTCGGCAGATTGAGGTGATTCAAGGGACTGCGCGGCTAGAAGACGGAACCCTATCGGGCACAACTTTACCCCTGTTAGAAGGCGTTAAAAACTTAGTGAAGTGGAAAGTCTGTGATGTAGAGACGGCGATCGCCCTTGCCACCGAAACCCCTCGAACAGCCATCGGTCTACCAGGCATGGGGGTAGGGCAGTCAGCCCATAAGCTGCTGCGGTGGCATTTAGCGCCTGATGCTAAAACGTTAAACTGGCAGCGGATCTGGAAAGGTAACGCGTTTGCCGGCCTAGATGCAAAGCCTGTTATGGAAGTGACGGCATGAAAGTAGAACCGCTGCACCTAAAGCTACAGGGATTATGGGTGGGTGCTGCCCTAGGTGAACTCTATGCAAAGGGGTTGCTCAACCCAGCACAGCCCATGGATGAAGCGACCTCAACAGTTCAAATTGCGCTGCCGCACACCTATCGCCTTTGTCTGCTTGCCGCACGTTGGCTGAAAGCTGGCGGTGATATTAACGCTGATGTTTGGAACTGTAAGCGCTGGCAAGATGTACTGCTGAACGTGTTACCGCTGAATTTTTTGAATGGGGAGATCGCTCATTCCACATCTCCTTCGGATGCTCCTCAACGCCAGACTGTCAGTGCTGTCACGGCAATCATTCAAACTCTGGAGTGGCTCCAGCGTGCAGAACCGCCACAATATTTACTGTCTTACCTTCTGCAAACGCCCAGCCTGCAAAAAACAACCCTTGCCGAAGGGCTTACTACCGTTTATCAGCGCCTGGGCGATCGCAGGGGTCTCTTACTCCTAGCCACACAGAACGAACCCACGCCAGAACAAGCCATGGCCCAAGTCTTGTATCTGCTGCTGGGCACCCCAGAAGATTTTCGCCTGACGGTACAGCGTTCTGCCTTTGCAATGGCGAATCAGCCAGAATTACAGATTCTCTTAGCTGCTTTATCGGGGTTCCATAATGGCTTTGCAAACCTGCCCCTAGACTGGCGCTGTCAGCTCAAAACCATCCGCTGGTCTGTGGCAATGCCCCTAGAAGAGGGTCTATGTACCTTAGCCAACCTCTGTGCCGCGCAATGGGCGGGCTGTTACAAAGCAGATCCAGGGCAAAACTGGTCAGCCGTGGCGATCGCCGCTTCTGGTCAGCTCCGTCCCCGCTAATGCAGCGGTGTACCCTCTCTTTTCGTATAATAGTGAAGTGGGGACGTTCTGCGCTGCATATTCTGAGTCTACACAACCCGGTATATCCTCAATTATTTACAGACTAATATGGCGACTGTTCAAGGTGTTTTGATCGCAGTAGCACCCCTTGTCCGGCACTTTCCCCTTTATGTCAGGGGTCTTACCGCTTGAAGGGTTTTAACCTGAGGCCCTTAGGAGCACTAATGTGGCCTGGTAAATTTCCCGTCGAGGCGCGTTCAGTCTCTCGTCGGTCTATTTTGCTGGCGCTTCTGGCGCTGCTTGCACTTACAGGCACCATTGGGTATCGGTTTTATAACGAGCCGCAGCTTACTGTTAATACGCGATCGCCCCAGACCATTTACGCCCCTCAAACCATCATCGTTGAAGACAAAATTGCAACTGCCGCCGCCCGTAAGGCCGCCAAACAATCGGCACTAAATGTATTCGCCCTCAGTCAGCCCCTCACAGAAACCATTGAGCGTGACTTTTCAACGCTCATGACCCAGGCGCAGGCTTTACGCACGCTAACTCAGCCTTTTCCATTTTTGCCCACCACCGCCCTCTCAACAGAGGCTCAAATAGCGTTAAGGCACATGAGTCTGCCGCAGGTAGTGGCGTTACTCAAAGATGCCGAAGACCGCAGTGGGTCTATCAAAAATTTGGTTACAGCTGACCCATCACCCGAACGCCAACAAGTTTTAGCCCAGCTTACCGCAGCTTACCGCAAGGTTGGTACAACCCCTCAATGGGGAAGCCTGCGTCAGGCCGTCATCGGCTCCCACGAACGCTATGCGCTGGCGCAGCGCTCTGTCGCGGCACAGTTGGCGAACCTGAAAATTGAGCCTATTCTTGACCTTCCCGATTCAGACTGGGAACCTTTTGAGCAAAAGCTAACGGTGGTTCTGCGGCGGATGTTGTCTCAAGGGGTTGCACCTGGGCTGCTTGGTGACGTAACCAAAAATGCGGTAGCCATTCAAGTGAGTGAATGGAGCCTTCCTCACCAAAAAGCCGCCATTCAGCTTTTACCCGTAGTGCTACGCTCTAACCTCGTGATTGACCCTGGAGAAACGCTGCGACAGCAAGAAAAAGCCGCTACGCAAATTCAGCCCATCCAGGTGCCCATTCGCAAAGGGGAGGTGATCGTTTGGAAAAATCAGCCCATTTCCTCGGCAAACTTTGCCCTTCTTGACAGCCTTAACCTGAGTCAGCGACGGGTCAATATTGCAGGGCTGGTGATGACTGGCCTAGCCGTTGCTGCGGCCTTGGTTGTCTTTGCTTGGGTGAGACGACGATACTATCAACGTTGGTCGCATCAGCGCTGGTGTCATAGCGATACGGTGTTGGTGCTGTTGCTCGCCCTCAGCGTCCCGCTCATGATTGGTCTAACAGAAGTTACCTACACAACGCTGCCTGCGGTGGGTCTACTGGTGGGCACCTTTTATGGATCGATTATGGGAGCCATCTTCGTGGTTCTTTTAGGGGTTTTAGTCCCCTTCGGTCTACCGTCGACATTCTGGCCTGCCTTTGCCGCAATTGTGCTCGGCAGCCTTGTCGGCAGCATTCTCGCAAGCTACGCAAGATCGCGAGAGGAGTTAGCGCGCGTGGGTCTGGTGCTGGGGCTTGTTCAGGCGATCGCCTACGTCATTCTTTTAGGCGGAACCAACACTCTAGAAATCTTCAGCCTAGCAGCATCTGCTCTACGACAGGGACTGATTGGCGTGGGCTGGTGCATTATTGCCTTAGGTGTTAGCCCCTACCTCGAAAAGCTATTTGACCTCATTACGCCCATTCGTCTAGCGGAGTTAGCGAACCCCAACCGCCCCCTGCTCAAGCAGCTTGCAGAGCAGGCTCCTGGCACCTTTCAGCACACACAGTTTGTTACCACACTAGCGGAGGCTGGAGCACGCGCCCTTCACTGCAACGTAGAGCTAGTCAGAACAGGAACGCTCTACCACGACATTGGTAAAATGCATGACCCTCAAGCATTTATTGAAAATCAGTTTGGCTGCCCCAATAAGCACACCGACCTAAATGACCCGTGGCTAAGCGCCCATCTTATTCGCCAGCACGTTGAGCAAGGGCTGGTGATGGCGCGCAAAGCAGGGCTTCCCTCTGCGGTGCAGGCATTTATTCCAGAACATCAGGGCACCATGCTGATTGCCTATTTTTATCACCAAGCCTGTCAACTGGCGCAGCAGTCTATGCCACCTATCACAATTCAAGAGCAGGACTTTCGCTACGAAGGCCCCACGCCCCAAAGTCGAGAAACAGGCATTGTCATGCTGGCAGATTCTTGCGAAGCGGCGCTACGAGCCATGAAGCAAAAAGAGCCAGCGGCAGCGCTGCGAACCGTCAAACAAATTTTTAAAACCCGCTGGGAAGAACAGCAGCTTGTCAACGCTCATCTCTCTCGTGAAGATTTAGAAAGCCTCGCCCAAACCTTTGTACAGGTTTGGCAGCAGGTTAATCATGAACGCATTGCCTACCCACCGCCGATTCCTGTTATGCCGCGTCAGATGCCCCAGAATTGAGCACAATTTTGCTAACCGTGGGCTGATATAGATAAGGCGTACAATGTTGAAAGCTTTGAGAGACTGTCCCTTAGTCTTCGGCTCAAACTTTATGTCAAGGATGAGGTGAAATATGGCTTTAACAGTGGGAACCCCCGCACCTGCGTTTACCACCACAGATACGAATGGCAATTCGGTATCGCTTTCCACTTTTTCGGGTAAGACCGTAATTTTGTATTTCTATCCGAAGGATGATACGCCAGGATGCACCAAAGAAGCCTGTAGCTTCCGCGATAACTATACGGCCTACCAGGGCAAAGATATTGTAGTACTGGGCGTGAGTGGTGATGATGAAGCTTCTCACCAGCAGTTTACGCAAAAATTTAGCCTACCGTTTCCTCTGTTGGCGGATACCGACCACTCCATCATAAAATCCTATGATGTGGATGGCGGCGGCTATGCGAAGCGCGTAACTTACGTGATTAACCCCCAAGGGGCGATCGCCCACGTCTACGCCAGCATCAACACCGAAACCCACGCCACGGATATTCTGGCCGATCTAGGTCTTTAAAGCTAAACACACCTGTTGAGTAGGAACTGAACAGGTGTGTTTAGCAATTCAATCTGTATCATCAACCGAAAGCGGGTGAGGGGAATCGAACCCCTATCATTAGCTTGGAAGGCTAAGGTCTTACCACTACACAACACCCGCACTGCTATAACCCAACTTGAAAGCTCGGTTGCCTATAAGTTTAGCACTTTAGGGGTGAAATCAACTGAGCCACCAGATCTACCCCAGCATAAAGCAGCATTGGGTAATCCTCGACCTTATAAGTAGACTGGGTCTGCGCTTCAAGCTGGGCTTGAATCTCCATTGTCAGGCTACGAGCATAGCTGCCATAGGCAATGCCTGAAATGTATTCCAGTGAAGCGTCTTGGGCGGCGGCACCATTGCGCAGCAACCCACACGCTTTAAGTTTTGGCACCGTATGGCGATTGGTGCCGCCTGCTAACTGAATAAAGCCAGGAAGCTGAGATCGCAGTACCCGTTCTCCATACTTAATCGTTGCTCGTGTTGCACCATCCCCAATATCGCCACTCATCGGGCGACCATCGGTTTGCCAAATCAGTGGACAGGGGAGCGGTTGCATGAGTCTATATAAAACACTCAGATACTCCAACACTCCTTCCTCGTCAGGGCAGCTTACCGAAAGCACCTTTATTTGCGGAAGCATCGGCTGAATCTGCTGCCACAGATGCTGAAATTCAGCTTCGTGACCCACCTGGGTATGTAGCTCTAGTGCCTGTACTAATCCTGCGCTAACAAGTGGCTGGATGGCGGCGGTTGTTGCAGGCTGCGATCGCGTTTCAATGTGCCCCACCGGACAAATAGGCAAGCACCGTCCGCAGCCGTAGCATCGGTCTTCGAGAACGCCAGAGTGAGCGGAGGAAAAGGCGATCGCCTCAGCCGGACAAATAGAAACGCAGGGTGCAGAGCAATCGCTTGGGCACTGTTGCGGGTCAAAGACGGCTTTGCGAAAATGCGGATCTTCCCCGTCATTAAGGCTCACCATGAGCCAAACCTGAGGAGCAGACTCTGACCCGTTGGCCTTAAGCAAATTTTGTGCAGCCTCAATGCCAGAACGAGCGGCATAAACCACGGCGGGGTCTGCTGCCACATCAATACAGTCAGCCCCAGCAAGGGTATACACCAGCGCCAGCGTCCGAATAGCGGGTAAATGCTGAAAGCTAGCCCCACAAATGAGCTTAAACCAATGCCCATTTTGGAGTGCGTCTAAAGGAGAACAGAGAGAAGACACAAATATTGGAAATGCTAAAACTAAGCTGCGGCTAAAACTGAGGTGAGCGGCTTCCACATAAAGTCTCTGGCACCCCCTAACTCAATTACGATCTTGAGGCGAGGTTCTGATTGAGCAAGGCTAGTCAAGTACCCTAATTCTTCTTGAGACAGTCGCTGCCCGTCGTACATCCACAGCACTAAGCCTTTCACCTTCGGCGG
>JANNDV010000044.1:0-4855 GCA_031387975.1 Acaryochloridaceae cyanobacterium OTE_75_metabat_521
CGCCACCATTTGGGATGTAGTGATTCATCCCGATTTCCAGAGTCGAGGCTTGGGCAAAGCGTTGATGCAAAATATTGTGCGAGAGCTACGCCGCGAAGACATTAGCAACATCACCCTCTTTGCTGACCCCCAGGTGGTGAAATTCTACCAAGGCTTAGGCTTTAAGCCCGATCCAGAGGGAATAAAAGGGATGTTTTGGTATCCCAATTCCCGCTATTAGAAGTTGAATCAGTGGTTTTCTTGAGCATTTTCTTTGGAGATATAAAAACTAAACGAGGTCTTTGAGAGGCGAGAGAGGCTTTATGAAAGAGCCAAGCGATCCAGTTCAAGCGTTGCTTGTAGACCTTCAATGCTCCGATATTGAAGACGTAAAACAATTAATTTCCTCAGATATGGCGCTGGGGCGAAAATACTATTCGTGCAATTGGAAAATGGCCTTCAATCCCGCAGCGGAAAAAGGTCATTTAGAGGTAGTGCGCCTATTGCTAGATGCAGGTGCTGATGCGGAAGGCTATGGCTATGAATCAGATTGTTGGACAGCATTGATGGAGGCTTCCTTCGCAGGAAATTTGCTGATTGTTCAACTGCTGGTAGCACGCGATGCGGATGTGAATGTTTGCGTTCAAGGGGAAACACCCCTCATGTTGGCGGCAAAAAATTTGCAGCATGAAGTGTATCAATTTCTACATCCGTTGGTGTCTGAGGAAATTCGGGTCATTGGCGATCGCGACGCTGAGAAAGAAATGGCAAAAACGATCCGTGAACGAGCCAGAAAACAGAATAGAGCGGCTGAAAAGCTAATTAATGAGGCCACCTATGGCAGACTTAGCCAAGTTAGAACCTTAATTTCTAATGGAGCCGATGTGAATGCGATTGGTTCCTGTAATCGCACCGCATTGTCCTTAGCAATCCAAGGCGGTTACATTCCGGTTGTTCAAGCCTTGCTCAATGCTGGCGCAGATCCAAATCTATCGGATGAAACTGAGTATGGGTTAGCAGCAAATTCGCCATTAATGGTAGCTGCAAGTAACTTTTTTCTGGACAATCGTTGTGAAATGGTGCGTTTTCTCCTTAAACGGGGTGCCAATATCGATCAGCAGGATGCGGAAGGTCGTACTGCTTTGATGCGTACCCTTGACCATTCAGATATGGATGTCATGGAAACCTTAATTAAGGCGGGAGCAGACTTAAATATTCAAGATTACGGGGGTAGTACAGCACTGATGCTGGCTGCATATCGTGAGTTATCTAAACCTGCAAGTCGGCTGAAGCAAGCAGGCGCTTCTGAGCAAGGGCTTAAAGAAGTTGAATTGATTAAGACAGTGAAGCAAGGTGATCTTGCAGGGGTGAATACTTTATTGCAAGACAAGCTAGATCTAGACTTGCGGGTTGATAGAACGACGGCTCTATGCCAAGCAGCGGATGAAGGACATTATGAAATTGCCAGACAATTAATTTCAGCAGGTGCAGACGTTAATAAAAGAGAAGCTGAGGGACTTTTCAATCCCTTGCTCTATGCTGCCTATGCTGGGCATTTAGAGGTGGTGCAGGTTTTACTAGAAGCAGGAGCTGATGTGCATGTGAGGGTTAAAGATTACTTAAATCCGCTGGAATATGCACACCTTGGCAAATGTGACGGCCATAAGTTTAATATTGGCAAGCCTTTTGATGAGGTCATTGCCTTGCTAGAGCAATACGGGGCAACCGGATTTGACTAAATATGATTACTCAGATGTTGTCCGTGATATGATTAGGAGAGTGTAAGTTTTACACATGCAACGGGATGTAGCGCAGCTTGGTAGCGCGCCTGCTTTGGGAGCAGGATGTCGCAGGTTCGAATCCTGTCATCCCGATTAATACGTGACTTGCTCTACATTATTTAATCTTTGAAAGCTTGCCCAAAACATTGGCAGCAGTTGCTGTCCAGCCTACAATGCCGCCCTGCGCCCGCACCATCTCAAGCGTGGCCTGCTTAAATTCAGGAAAGTAGCTCTCGGTTGCGTCTTCTACCATGAGGCACTCAAACCCGCGATCGTTGGCTTCGCGCATGGTGGTCTGTACACAGACTTCGGTGGTGACACCCGTAATGAGCAAATGGGTGATGCCCTTCTGGTGGAGCAGTGCCTCTAAATTTGTGCGGCAAAAGGCACCTTTGCCTGGTTTTTCAATGACCGTCTCTCCTGGGATAGGCGCTAATTCTGGAATAATGGCGTTCCCTTGTTCCCCGACGACGAGAATTCGACCCATAGGGCCGCGATCGCCAATCTTCAGACCCTCACCACCGCGATTCAGCTTAGAGGGTGGACAGTCTGAGAGATCGGGGCGATGGCACTCGATGGTATGGAACACAGGCAATCCATTGGCGCGAAAGGCATCGAGGAGCTGTTTTAGGGTGGGCACGATCTCCTGAAGTAGCGCAACATTGTTACCCAGAGCATCGCCAAAGCCCCCTGGCTCCATAAAGTCGCGCTGCATGTCGATAATAATGAGCGCCAAGCAGCCAGGGGCAGGCAGTTCGTAATCGTAGGGTTGGGCAGAGACTAAGACCATAGCTCAACAGGTTTCTCCCAAATGGCAAGGACAATACAGCCCGTGGCGCTGGCGACGCTGTGGCTGGTTTGGGGCGGATTAATCACGAGGGTTCCGGCTTCGTGGGTGCCGTTAGTGTCCGTTTGGGAACCAGACAGCACAAAAATATGCTCAAACCCAGGATGACCGTGGGTGGGCACACTGGCTCCAGGTTGGTAGCGCAGCAGCGCAGCCGATGATCCCTGTGTGCCGTCTTCGTACAGGCGATAGATTTCGACTCCCTCGCGGAACGGTTGCCAGGGAAAATGATCGAGGCGATCGCCCAGCTTGAGCAAATTTTCGAGAATTAGGGCGCTTTCCATTAGTGACCCGCCATACTGCGACCAATGGTGGCAAAATCAGCATCGGCGATCGCACTTTCGTAAGAAAACTTCCCTTCGCTGATCACCAAAATCCGGTCTGAGAGCTTGAGTAATTCGTCTAAGTCTTCACTCACTAGTAATACTGCTACGCCTCGGTTACGGGCTTCTACAATCTGACCATGGATGTACTCCACCGCCGCAAAATCGAGGCCAAAACAGGGGTTTGCCGCAATTAAAAGCTGAATGTGACTCGAAGAGAGTTCCCGCGCTAGTACCGTGCGTTGGACATTCCCCCCCGATAGATTGCCCACTGGGGTTTCTGGGGAAGGCGTTTTGATCTTGAACGTAGTAATGAGTCCCGTCGCCATGTCTCGAATAGCCTTGAGAATCAAGAAAATACCGCCCTTCGCTTGGGGGGGACGATCAAAGGTACGAAGCGCCAGATTTTCCGCGACGCTCATGTGGGCGACACAGGCGTTGCGAAGCGGCTCCTCTGGCAGGGTAAAGACCTTATGGCGATACATTTCGGCACGGGTGGCATTGTAGGGTTCCCCATTGACCAGCACCTGCCCTCCCGTCGAGGGGCGCTGCCCTGCCAACACTTCCACCAGTTCCCGCTGCCCGTTGCCCGAAATCCCCGCAATGCCGATAATGGAACCACTGGGCACCTGAAGGTTGATGCCGCACAGCGCCTCTACGCCATTGTCTTTCTCGGCACGCAGATCTTTGACCTCTAAAACCACCTTGGGTTCAGGATGTACGACCTTCTCAACCTGCTGAGGTTCTCGGCGTTCGCCCATCATCATTTCAGCCATATCGGCAATGGACATGTCTTTGACGACTCCGCGCCCTGCAAAGGTACCCTTCCGCAACACGGTAATCTCGTCGCAAAAGGCCGTCACTTCTCGGAATTTGTGGCTGATAATCAGTACGCTCAAGCGGTTGGCAGTCACAGCCTCTCGCAGCAGCCCCAGCACTTCATCGGCCTCTTGGGGTGTGAGGACAGAGGTGGGTTCATCCAAAATTAAAATCCGCACCTTAAGGTAAATCTGCTTGAGGATTTCTAGCTTTTGCTTTTGCCCTGCCGCAAGCTGGGCAATGGGCATGTCTAAGGGCACTTTGAACGGTGCCTGCTCCATAAAGGCATTAAGGGCTTCATACTCTTGCTTCCAGTTAATCAGGTTTGTATTTTCAAACCGAGATAGCACCAGATTTTCGGCTACGGTCATGGCAGGTACGGAGGTAAAGTGCTGGTACACCATGCCAATCCCGTAGTGGTGGGCGTCTTTTGGGCTGGCGATGGTGCGCGAATGTTGGTCAATCAGCACATCCCCATGGTCGGGGGTGTAGAACCCCATGATGCATTTAACGAGGGTGCTTTTACCTGCGCCATTTTCGCCGAGCAGGGCATGGAAGGTTCCAGGCTTGAGGTGCATGGAGACGTTATCTAGGGCGGTGAGGCTGCCAAACCGTTTGGTCATGTTCACAATCTCAAGGTCTGGCGGTTGCGTGATTTCCATTTGGGAATTAAGCGTGGCGGTGGTGGTCATGGGTTCAATCCAATGGGTTTAATCTAATGGATTCAATTCAATAGGTTCGAGGCAATGGGTTCCGTACAAATTGCAGTTCACAAAACGGGTTGCGGAATTTTTGATAGAGACGGCAGATCTTGAATAGCCGCCAGCAATGCAGCAGAATCAGCGACCGCGCCAAAGACACCACCCTGCATTTGAATCATGCTGAGGGCGGCGAGATGGTTGCCATGATCCGTTGCGCCTGTGCAGTCCGGTAGCATCAGGCATTCATAGCCGCGATCGTTCGCGTCTCTCATGGTGGTGTGAACACAGACATCGGTGGTAATGCCCGTCAAAACAATATTTTGGATCCCCTTTCGCCGCAGCAGCAGGTCTAAATCTGTGGCGTAAAAAGAGCCTTTCCCAGGCTTATCAATAATGGGTTCCCCT
>JANNDV010000074.1:0-56359 GCA_031387975.1 Acaryochloridaceae cyanobacterium OTE_75_metabat_521
TATTTGTCACAACGGGTCAAAAAATCGGGTAATTGTATACAAAGAATAGGCGATCGCGCGAATGAAGCCGCCGAAATTGGGTTTTGATTTTAGCGTTCTATTAGAGTAGAAATTTTTTGCATTCTATTAGAATAGAAAAAAGTCTTCTCACCACTAGCGCCATGCAGTGCCCACAATGCACCCATCCAAAGAGTATCAAGAGCGGTCATGTCAGGGGAAAGCAGCGGTACAAGTGTAAGCAGTGTGGACACCAGTTTGTAGAAGCCCCACAGCCTGTAGGAGCGCCGCCGAAGGGTACAGCGCCGTCATGCCCCTATTGTGAAACAGGCATCCTACATAAGCGGTCAGCGCGTGGAGAGCGGTTGTACTACCAGTGTCGTAACCCAGAATGTAGGCGCTTCAGCACCTATGAGATGGATGAGAGCGGTTGCTTGGTGCGGGTGATGACGAGGAAGGAGATCGCTCAAACCGAACTTCCAGAGAGAGAATAGAGTCATGAATCCCACCGTTACAAACCTGTTTGAGCTGCCCTCACCATTGCCCACAGTTGAGGAAACTGCGGTTCTTGCCGCAGGCGAAAGCGTTCGGATCGAGCGAATCCTATCGACAGGTCAAATAACGCCAATGGGTGAATGGTATGACCAGGAAGAAGATGAATGGGTGACATTACTTCAGGGAGAAGCAGAATTGAGGTTTGCAGAAGGAGAAGCCTATCGCCTTAAAGCAGGCGACCACCTGCTGATTCCGGCTCATTGTCGTCATCGAGTAGAGTACACGAGTAAGTCCCCGCCGTGCGTGTGGATCGCAGTGCATGGAAGCCTTCGAGTCAGCCCGTAAAATGCGTCAGCCCCGCCCCCATAAGGCACCCGCGCCAGTCAGAATAGCCGAAGCCTTACAGTAATAGAACAGGCGATCGCCACCGCGCTTAAAACAACGAAACAAGCCGAGTCGAAGTCAACGAGATGGTGTAGAGTATGGGCACTCTAAAGCAAGTCAAAATCAGCGAAAAGTAGTGAATGATCCGCACTTCATCGAATATTTACAGCAAGAGCTAGGCATCAGCGAGACGGAGATAGCCCTAGCGAATCGGGAACAGCAGCCGAGCATGACGGAGCTGCCGATATTGCTATGGAATTATGGACTGATAGACCTTGAGAAAGTGGGAAAGATCTTTGATTGGATGGAGAAAGCCGCCTGATTGATTTGAAGGCTTAGGGTTAGAGCGCGAGATAGAGCTGAAGCCTAGCGCCAGCATTGCCCTCATAGAGCTACAGAGCCGCCGTTTTTTTGGTTTTGTACCTGTGCGTAGCAAGAGCGATCGCCGCTCTTCTGTTGGGAAGCCAATATTCCAAAAAGGAATATAATAAAAGAATGGAATGGCAAATCAAAGAGCATGACAAATATACAGAATGGTTTGACACGCTGGAAGAAGAGCTACAGAACGAAATTTTAGCCGTGGTGGGCTTGCTCCATAGGGAAGGGCCGTTGCTGTCCCGTCCCTATGCAGACACGGTTGAGGGCAGTAAACACTCGAATATGAAAGAGCTACGAGTGCAGTACCGTGGAGAGCCTTGGCGGATCCTGTTTGCCTTTGATCCCGTCAGGAGCGCAATTTTGCTGATTGGAGGTAATAAAACGGGTAAAGCGCGATGGTATAAGGAAAACATCCCGATAGCAGACCGCCGATTTACAGAACACCTCAAGAGATTAGAAGAGTCCGAAAAGGAGAGAAAAGATGGTGACGTTCGAGGAAAGGATGGGTCAACTGGCACCGGAAAGAAAGGCAAAAATAGAGGCAAGAATTGAAGAGCTACACCGCGAGTATGTAACGCTGCGAACCCTAAGAGAGCGGCTAAACATAACCCAAGCAGAAATGGCACAGCGGATTGGCGTGAAACAACCTTCCATATCTAAGCTTGAAAATGGTGATCGCCGTCTAACGTTAGAAACGCTATCAGAGGTTGTTACGGCGCTAGGCGGAGAATGGGAACTAACCGTCAAGTTGCCTAATACTGAAGCAGTGCGGTTAGTCGGCAGTGAAACATTCTGCGGAAAGTAGATCTTTAAGCTATACCCCTTTTTGTCATCCCGCCCCCGCGATTGCCCCCGCCAGACGAACGAGGGCACCCGCCGCACCTTTATTGAGCCGCCGCTGCTGTTTTGGGCGATCGCTTGCGAGGGGTTTCGTCTTGTGCCTTTTCCTTTGTGGACTTGGGCTTACGAGTCTTTTTCACAACTGGAGCGGCCTCAGTGACCGAGGGTACCACCGGAGCGAGTACCGGACTTACCGGAACAGCCAGAGCCTGAGCAAAAAATGGAGCTAGTGCTAAGGGTAGCGCCGAGATCAGCCAGCTACGAACCGAGTGATCGGTGTTGAGGAATAGGCTGAATTCCAAGGGCACTACAGAAGGGCAGAGTGCTAGCACCGGAGCCACATCGTCCAGAACTTCAGGAGCGTGTGCCATCGAGGGCAGCATCAGCGGTGCATCAGCAGGGCAGAGTGCCGGAAATTCCAGTGGTTCATGGTGTCGAGTACCACGCTCTTTGTCGTCGGTACCACGCTCTATGTCGCAGAGCAAAAGCGATAGAAGTATTGATTGATAAGGGTTTGAGTAATGTAGTATGGCAAAAATGTGCCGTACCATGCTCTATGTCGTAATTTTTTAGGCGTGTGTACCACGCTTTATGTCGCGTTCATGAAGCATGACTTGATTGATATTGTGTCTGTAATGCTTACTTTATATGAATTTCTGCTTTTAAAAATAAAGAGAAAAATACCACGATAAGTGTCGTATTTCCTCCAACTGGAGTGCCCCCGCCATTCTCAGCAAGGGCACCCGCTGCTCTGCTACCGAGCTGCCGCCGTCGTCCGTGGCGATCGCTTGTGAGGGGTTTTGTCTTGTGTCGTTTCCTCCGTGGTCTTGGGCTTACGAGATTTTTTCACCACTGGAGCGGCCTCAGTGACCGAGGGCACCACCGGAGCGACTGCCGGACTTACCGGAACAGCTTCAGCCTTAGCGAGGAATGGAGCGATCGCCAGCGGTCAGCCAACGGCGAACAGAGTGATCGGGCTGAAGAAAATGGCTAAAGGTTATCGGCACCACCGCAGGGCAGAGTGCCAGCACCGGAGTCTCATTGTCCAGGGCTTCAGGAGCGGGAGCCATCGGTAGCACCATCGAGGGCAGCGCCAGAGGTACAGCAGCAGGACAGAGCGCCGGAAAGTCGGGCAGCGGTTCATGAGCCTGAGCAAAAGCAGAGAGTGCGATCGCATGGGCATCCCTATCCATAAATTGACGGTTTGTGTTGATCAGCCAAAGCGAGACATCAATGAGGGTGACGAGCGCCCAGTAGATTCCACTGATAGCCACCTCACGGAGCCGTGGCGCAGCCCATGAGTAGAACGGCTGAACATAGGTCGTCTAGCCAATAGAGGCGATCCGCCACGGTGTAGGCGAAGTCGAGAACTGAAGCGGTCTTGTCAAAAGCGGATTGAAGTGTAGCGACGTGATGAGACATAGTGGATAGTGGACTCCTAATGTAGAGAGGGAGTTAAAGCAACAAATTTGTAGCGGCTTGATTGCTATGTATACATAGTAGCCGATAATTTCATGCAAGTCAAGTACATAATTGAAGCTTTAGACACGAAAGGCAAAGGGGCTAAAGTTCTAGAAGCCAATAAAAGAAAGCTTTTCAGAGATTTTAGAGCAATGATAAGAAAATATTATACAGGAAAGACGGCAAGATTTTTTATATGCGAATATTTAATACAAAGAAGCGATTTTTTGAGAATATCTTATACATTATGGCGTTTTTAAGGATGAGCGATAGCCGGAAAGCGTTGACATAAAGCGAGTTTACTAAAAGTTGAAGGTTTACATCGTTTTGAGCAAGTCTGAAAGATTATATACGAAGTGCAAAGAGTGCGCTGCTGCTGGTGAGGGTGCAAAATGGAGGGCGATCGCTAAGGCGCAAAGCGCTGAAAGCATTGATGTATATAGGTTTATTCAAAAGTTGAAGGTTTACGCCATGTTGAGTAAGCTTGAAGGATCGTATACAAAAGGGCGATCCCATAATATATTGTATAGTGTTTTGCACGTAATACAATATATATTGAATGTATAAGTATATATTATGTGAGATGCTTTGTGTACAGGTTAACATTTTTCTGTTACAGAAAAATGCTGACCTGTACACAAAACACCTTGCATAATATATACTTATACATTCAATATATCTTATATTATGTGCAAAACACTATACAATATATTATGGGATCGCTCTTTTTCATACAAACCTTCAAACTTACTCAACATGGCGTAAACCTTCAACTTTTGAACAAGCCCATATATACCAATGCTTTCAGCGCTTTGCGCCTTAGCAATCGCCTTCCATTTTGCACCCTCACCAGCCGCAGCGCACTCTTTGCACTTCGTATATAATCCTTCAGACTTGCTCTAAACAATACAAACCTTCAACTTTTTGTAAAAGTACCATATATCAACACTTTTAGGCTATTGTTTACCATCTAAAACATCACAATGTATAAGATATTCTCACAAAATCGCTTCTTTGTATTTAATATTCGTATATAAAGATTCTTGCTATTTTGCCTGTATAATATTTTCTTATCATTGCTCTAAAATCTTTGAAAAGCGTTTGAATTAATGGCTTTTAGCGCTTTAACTACTTTGTCTTTTGTGCCTAAAGCTTCAATTTTGCCCTTGACTTGTATAAAATTATCGGATATTATTTATACATAGCAATCAAGCCGCTACAAATTTGGTTGCCTACTCCCTCTCTACATTAGGAGTCCATTATGTCTCATCATGTCGCTACCCTTCAATCTGCTTTTGACAAGACCGCTTCTGTTCTCGACTTCGCCTACACCGTTGCAGATCGCCTCTACTGGCTGGATGACAACTATGTTCAGCCCTTTTACTCCTGGGCTGCGCCGCGCCTTCGTGACGTGGCTATCAGTGGCCTCTATTGGGCGCTCGTCACTCTCATTGATGTCTCGCTTTGGCTGATCAACACAAACCGTCAATTTATGGATAGGGATGCCCATGCAATCGCCCTCAATGCTTTCGCTCAAGCCCATGCACCGTTACCGGAATTTCCGGCGCTCTCTCCCGCTGCTGTACCGCTGGCGCTGCCCTCGATGGTGTTACCGATGGCTCCCACTCCTGAAGCCCTAGACGATGTGGCTCCGGTGCTGGCGCTCTGCCCTGCGGTACTGCCGATGGCCTTCAGCCAGTTTCTTCAGCCCGATCATTCGGTTCGTAGCTGGCTGACATCTGCGCTTCCCCTGGCGATCGCTCCTTGGGTCACTGAGGCTCAGGCTGTTCCGGTAGTCGCTCCGGTGGTGCAATCGGTCACTGAGGCCGCTCCGGTGGTGAAAAAGTCTCGTAAGCCCAAGACCACGGAGGAAACGACACAAGACAAAACCCCTCGCAAGCGATCGTCAAGGACAACAACGGCGACAGCTCGGTAGCAGCTCGGCGGGTGCCCTTGCTGAGAATGGCGGGGGCGCTCCACTTTTCGGACTTCAACCCCATGACCTGATTTTTTGACCCCATGACCTTGCCCCTGGTGTTACGGATCTATCCTTTCTCTCCCCTAGACAATTCGTTCTCAAAATGAGAGCATTAAGCTATGCACATCATTAGTCGTAAAAGACTGCTCCCGTTCTCCCAAAAGTATCCTGATTCTTTCACGCCTTTAGATAACTGGTATCGCATTGCGAAGGCGGCTAAATGGATGCATCTGGAGCAGGTTAAGCAGTCTTTCCCAAAGGCTGAGGCGGTTGGCAATTTTACGGTCTTCAATATCAAGGGCAATTCTTACCGTCTCATTGTCAGCATCGACTATGAAGCTCAAATTATTTATGTGAAGTACGTTCTGACTCATGCGGAGTATGACAAAGATGACTGGAAGCGCAACCCTTTCTATTAACCCCGAATCCTATGGGGCTTTACTGAGCAAGTATCTACCTGTGCCTATTACGTCTGAGGACGATAATGAACGGGCTTTGGAGGTGGTTCAGAACCTCATGGCGATTAAGAACCGATCGCCTGAAGAGGATTCCCTCCTTGGGCTGCTAGTTCAGCTCATTGAACGCTTTGAGGATGAACACTATTCTTTTGAAACACGGGCTTCTCAGGGCGATTTAGCAACCCCGCGCTCTATTCTGCTTCATCTCATGGAGGAGCATGAAATGAAGCAGGCTGACCTTGTGGGGGTCATTGGTTCTCGCGGTGTTGTCTCTGAGGTCGTGAACGGTAAACGAGACATTAGCAAGGCTCAAGCCTCAGCCCTCGCTCAGCTTTTTCATGTCGATGTGGGACTATTTATCGCATAGAACGGATGGGGCACAAAAATAAGTTTTTGGGGTTTCATCATCCTGCAAGCCTCAGCAAGCACCACGCAAATAGTCCAAGCACTAGCGCCCCCTTTAACCACAACCCCAAGCGCATCCACTCATGAACTAGCTTCTGAGCCATATTTGGGTAACGCCGTTGCTGACCTGCCGATTTCCCGCCGCTGAGCAGCCCGTGGATAATCCACTCATGGGCAAACTTGGAAACAGGCAACACATCACGCCCCAGCCGCTCATTACCGAGATTTCGATAGTGCAAATGGTGAATTGCGTAGGGCTTGCCATCACCAAGCTTCAGCCAAGGCAAAAGTGTGCAGCGGTAGCGCACGGATTTGAGCCAACGAGGGTGTTGAGATCGCCATTCAGCAGACTTAATATAGGTGTAATAGTTAGGACGATTGGGGGTGGCTTTTGACATCCTCATAAAGTCTCATCTAGGTCTAAAAACTCTTCAGACTTTCTTGAAGGAGGGATTGAGGGAGACTCCAAAGGAGCGGATGGGTGATCTAGCTCTGGAGCCTGTACAATCCAATATCGAACTAATGCTGCCATTGAACAGCCTCGCTCAGCCGCCAAGCGAAATAATTTGTCGTTAAGCGGATCGTTAAGGTAGACCGTGACAGGGATTGTAAACCGTTCTTTATCATCTTTTTTTCGCCGCCCCACTACCACCTCCCGTCATCCACTTCATCGGGGATAATGGCAGGATCAAATAAACCGCGAGCTTCATCCCCAAAACCTAAATTTTCAGCTACCAAGGCCAGATCCTCGAAGCGGCTAAATTTAGCCGGAAACGATCGCGTGTGTTCCGGTACAGGAATTAATTTCCTTAGCGATGGCCCCAAGATATCTACACCGCCACCCCCAAGGGTGAAGCAGGGGTAACGACTCCAATCAAAAGAACTGAGAGCTGGCTTAAGTTTTGCCTCTGTGTGGTAACAGATCGCCTCCTTGACCGCCTCCTTCACGCCTGGAGCGTCAGCCTTGAATTGACTGTATCGATTGTTGGCGATCGCTTCAGCAATATCTAGATCACTAGCTGATTGAATCCCTGCATTACGCGCAATCACACCAGCTCCAAGCCCTGAAAATGTAACACTCTCCTGGAGGTTGACCGCACCGTTTTGAAGCACTACTAAGGATAAATCGTTGTGACCTGCCATCACTGCAACCCCGTTTTTCGGAAGCCCTAGAGCCAACCCCGATCCTTCAGGAATAACCCGTAGCCCCCCCTCACGAAGTCTCGCCCTAACAGGCTCACCTTCGTACTTTGAGTCAGCAAAAGCGGATCTCAGTTCCTGGGCCAGTATTTTCCGAGTTGCCATTTGATTGAGCGGCAGCAGCAACACAAGGTCAAAGTCTTGAGATTTTTTAATCAAACTGGCAGCGATCGCTAAAACCTTGGGAATCAGGCTTTCACGTTTGGCTAACCCGCTCAAGGCAGAAATTGGTTTTGCACCAACTAACCAAGTTTTTCCGTTAACCTCAACTTGTCCTGCCCCAATCTCAGAGAGTTCAGGCGATGGCTTAACAACCCTTAGCCCACTTCCCAAGCTCGGAGGTAAAGGAGTCACTCCTGGTTGAATCAAAAATTTTTGCGTGTGCCCATCAACCAAAGCAAGACCTTTGGTACCGCTTACTCCAGCGTCAAGTAAAAGCTTATTTGGTGGATTCATCAATTTGCCTACATTCTACCTGTAATTTACCACTAAAATAAATTATTTTACTGGTAAATTACATATAATTAACCAAGGGAGTCGCTATAATTTCTTATTAATAGCTCATCTCAGGAAAATGACACCTAAAAAATTTTACTTAGACCTGTACTGCAAGTACATCAACGGTTTCAGGATAAATTTGTTACTCTTGAAGAGGAAAGAATCGGAGCAACTTATTTTTAAAACTGTAACCAAAATGGTATAGACCACTCGCAGCAATCTGCATTGATAGCAAAACGGTTAATTTGGGGCTTCGCTACATGGTCTTGAAACGAAAGACGGTCGGGTCGAAGAGTGGCGCATTGGTGGATTACTACGCGAAGGATGAATCGATTAAAAAATCTAGTGACGATGGAGCATCATCGGGTGGAAATGCTCGATGGCTGGGTTCACTCAAACAGGAACTTGGGTTAGAGAAAGAAATCAACCGAGATAATTTTAACTCTATTGCCTACGGTCGCAACCCGCACACAGACGATCGCATTCGTGGAGTAAAACCTGAAGGAGACACAAGCGAACGCCTGTTCCATGATTTCTGTTGTAGCCCTAATAAGAGCATCTCGATTGCGGCTTTAGTCTTTGGGATGGATGAATTTATTGAGGCTCATAATGAAACGATCGCATGGATGGCGGAGCATGTAGAGCGTAAATATGGGTACTGCCGTTTGCAGGAGAGCAGGATTCAGCGCAACGTGCATACTGGAAAATGTCTGTTTGCAGCGCTAAATCACTATACCTGCCGTCCTGTTAGAGCTAGTGGACAACTGTGGATAGACCCACAGTTACATACCCATTTGCTAGTGATGAACACGACTTTCACGGGCGTTGTGTGGAGGGCGCTACAAAGTGAATTCATGAGTAAGGATAAAAGCCTAGGCTTTCTGTATAACCAGGTATTAGCCCAGAATGTGCAAGAACTGGGCTATCCAATCCGGCAGGTTGAGGATGGATTTGAATTAGCCTGCTTTACCGATGAGCAGATCGAGATTTTCTCAAAACGGACAATCGAAGCTGAAGCCCATGCGAAAGCTACGGGTCAATCAGTCCATGAGGCAGCGCTGGAGCTTCGTAAAGGGAAAAAGGCGGATCGTACCCTAGCGCAACTGAGAGACGGCTGGATCAGTGAAACTGAGAAAATTGAGGTCAAAAAGGAAATCTTTATCCCTCTGGCGCGGGGAACTGCTGAGCAAGAGTTAGAAAAGGCGATCACCCACTTTTCAGGGCGTTCGGTTGAGTTTAGTCGGGCTGACATCCAGCAGTATGTTTTTAGGCTTGTACAGGGCTTTTCACCGGAGGAACTGGAACAGGCGATCACCGCGCATTCGTCTTTAGTAAAGGTTGGGAACATTGAGGATCGGTACACGACAGATTCTGCATCTATAAACGAGCTGAAAATCTTAGAGGTGTGGGAAAAGGGTAAAAACGCTCAAGCCCCCATCGTCCCCAAAATTTCCTTAGAGGCATTACAACGCGAATATGTAAGCGGCGATAACAAAATCCAGCTTAATGAATCCCACGCGATTGCAGTTAAGGCCATCTTGGAAAGCCAGCACCAGTTTCAAGCCTTAAGAGGTTTATCTAAGACTGGACGACCAGGGGCAATCGCTCAACTGCTGCTCCAAATGAAATTAGCTGATGTAGAAGCGGAACTGTTTGGGTTCTCACCAACCCATGAGGCAAAATCTGAGCTGGAAAAATCTCTGAGATTGCTCAGCCAGTCTACGGAAAGCCTAGGAAGCGGAAAGGCTAAAGCAAAGGTGTGGGTGATTGACGAAGCCGGAATGAGTTCTACATCTCAATGGGTGAAGATTTTACAGTGTGCCCAAGATCAAGGCGCAAGGGTGATTCTGTTGGGCGGCGCATCTAAGAAAACTGGCATAGATGCTGCATCACCCTTCGTATCGATAATGCGTCAGCACCCTGAGACTTGTCAGCTTCTGAGCAAAATCATCCGCCAACAGAATGCGCGCCCAAAACACCCAGTTGAGTTGATTTTAGAGGGCAAAGGAGCTGAGGCAATCATCCTTCTAAATGATTCAGGTCGGGTTTATGAGATCGGCGATCGCTTAACTAGAGCTGAGGCGATCGCCAACCAATTCGCTGCGTTGACCGATGACGATCAGGACAAAACCGTTGTCGTTTGTGGAAACAGCGCAGAGGGGAAGGAGATCGAAGCAGTCCTTCGCCAAAAGCTTAAGGATACGGGTGTACTTGGAGATTCAATTCAGATTCAGACATTGGAGAGTGGATCCGTTGAGCAACAGACGTTAGATGTTGCTGTGGGCGATCGCCTTCGGTTTACGGCAACTGACAAGAAGCAAAATCGCTATAAAGGCCAACAGCTTGAGGTTTTCGAGGTAGGAGAGGGCTGGATTAGCGCGGTGGATAACCATGATAGGGTGCATCGCATTGATGCAAATTTTCCAGTGAGTGTGAATCGTGATTGGGTAGGCACGTCCTATAAACACCAGAGCAAACCTGCTAAAAACGCGATTCTAGCTTTACCATCAGACGGTGCCTCATTACTTCAGGCGATCACTGTAGGGATATCCCAGCAAAGCCTGAATTTACAAGTCTTTTGTGAGAACCCTACAGAGCTTCACCGCTGGATACTTTACTCAAGCCATGCATCCAACGCACTGGAGGTTGATAGCTCTCTGGAGCTATTACAGCGACAAGTAGACACAATTAAAAGGGAAAGATCCGCAATCATCCAGAAACAGGCGATCGCAGATCTAGTTAACGCTGTAAGCACTAGTGGAGTGCAAGGGCGGGGGCGAGGGCGTTGATATTTGTTGACTAATATCTTGACTCTAGTGAACCTCTAGCGAACAAGGCATTTTCTTTAAGTAATTGAACTTTGCTTTATCCCCAAGCAGTCTAGCTTTCACCATACCTAAATCAGCGACTGTCTAAAGCTACTAGGTGAGAAGTTAATTCAATAATTAGATTACTAAACATTCAGCTAATTAGTTCATTCATTAATTAGCTTATTACGTCATTAGCTAATTGATTACTTTTGGAAAAGTTTTGCCCCATCGTTTGAGCTGCGCGATTCCTACCCGTCTTGCGGCGCAAGATGCTTCGTCGCTTAGCTTCTTCAATAACTTGTGCCTGTATTTCGGGATGGGCTTTTAGAATGAGCCATGCTGCCTCAAAATAGGTATCACGATTGTAGTCATTAGCAGCTCCATCCAGTTTTGTTTCACGAAAGATGGTGCGCTGAAGACGAATTGTAGTGCCTTTCTCTAAATCTAGTTCAGGGCTGACCCTTATTTCTTCAGTAGTGCTTGCTTCTATAGTTTCGTGTTCAGTCAATATTGCTATAGAGGTTTCGATGATAGAAGCAGATCGAGGTGTTGGCACTTGAGCACGTTCTCGCTGGCGACGGCTGCTTTGAGCAACTATGCGATCAGCTGCATTAGATGTGGATGGGTTGGACATTTTTTCTGAATCTCTTCAAATAGGGCATCAAAGAAAAAAGTGGGATGATACTTACCTTCGTCGGTCAGATCTGGTGGCTGTAAATCGGAGAGTGAACCACCCTCGTCAATGAGCCTTGGTAAGACCTCATCAAAACGAACGGAAGGGAAAATATGTAAATCGTTGGCAACTTGAGGAAGCTTTTGGAAGAAGGCTTGACTTGTTTTAACCTGATTCTTGCCAACCCAACGATCTTGAAAAGGAGCTATACCTAGAATCTCTCCGTGGAAAGCTTCTTGATCTATCAGTTCATCAAGGATGCCAAGCGTTATGTCAATAGCTCGTAGCCCTTTGCTTTTCGCAAGCGCGGGAATCACCACATAGTCAGCAGCTCCAATCTCTGTAGCGGATAACTTATAGCCCTCTGGAGGCGTATCAATCACACAAAAGTCATAGCGGATGTCTTCTTCTTGAGCTTTTGTCCAGAGATGCTGTAAGCGCTTCTTCAAGACAATTGCAGGGTTGATCAGATTTGCAAGATATGACTGTGCGGATAACAAACCCTTATCCGTTGCAATCAAAGAGAATCGGTCATGATCTGTTTCGTAAACAGCATCAAGGGGATTGAGCGGAATACCTGGGGCAAGTTCTCCCTTTAAAAACTCCAGCATTGAGGGATCCTGATCATTTAGCTCAACGCCTGCATAAAGAGTGAGATTAGCCTGTGGATCTCCATCAATGCCGATGACGTTGAAGCCTTTATCTGCCAAATATTTACACAACAGGTACACGTCCGAGGTTTTGCCCATGCCTCCGCTTGCCGCAGCAAATGCGATTGTCACTGGGGCTTTTAAGTCAGAATTCGCTTTGCTTTTTTCCACTTTGCCGCCTTTTTTATATTCATGGGTTAGTTTCAACAGCTTTTTAGTTCATTAAATCATACACTTATTAGCTCAACAATTTATCAATTAATAAGCTAGTTACTTCATTACGTAATTAGCTTATTGAACAACATAAAGCACAAAAGCTCAATAGTCAAGAAATTAACTAGCTTATTACGTTATTAGCTAAAGATGTCTTTAGCTAATCGTATATTCAACTTAATGTATTTCTCAAGCGTATGATACGAGGGCGTTTCTAGTGAACGAGCCTGATACCTTACAAAGCAGCCATCATATTTTTACAATAGGAATATCACTCCACGCTGTGGAGTAGCGTGGCGATCGCCTGCCTCACATGTTGGAGCAAGATCACCGGCTCTCCGAATGGACGAGAGACCGCAATGCTTTTTTAGATGGGGTCATAGCTCAAAGTCATTGCACTGTATGCCCTGCGACTCCAATACAAAACGCTGCAAGACCACGCTGTCGTCCATCCAACCGCGTTTAAGCTACTTTTCGGGAACTGGAGACTTAAAAAATTTAACCTGCCTCCAAGTTTTGATCTGATCGCCAGAACTCCCGTTCCAAAATATTTCCCTGCTTTACCTGAGGAACATCATTTATTTCCACCACGATGGCAGAAATCCCATCATCCTCTAAGATCGTGGCAAGATCACCCCTGCGCTCAATATCTATTACAGGGAGGGGTGATCCCTCTACACCACTCAATTCAAGTGTTAACCTCTTTTGTTCGCGCCGAACCAGAATCCCTTGACACGTTTCCCAATGAAGCCGATTCAGGCTGTAAATACGAATCTTTGTCCCAAAATGTTCGGGATGAAACTTTGACCAGCGGAAATCAACCTTAACCCCCATCTGAGCCAAGAATTGATGAACAATTTGGACATCACTCATTTCATCTGTAATTGAGAAATTTAGGTGAGTCTTGATCGCATTGGCAAACCGTCTGGCATTGGTGGCCAGCTTCTCCAAATCTGCTTTAACCCATTCCGCCCCCTCTTCCGCCCGACGGATAAACTCGGTTAGCCCTAGACGATCGCGGATTTCCCGTCGCAGCTCAGTACCAGGAATGTCCCAAGGGCAAAGATGCTGTCGCCAAGATGCCTGCCGTTCAAGAGCTTTACTGGTGCGTTCTACTGCTAAGCCATTGAAAAGTTGTGCTTCAAGGTTGAGCAGCTCCCCCCTGGTGCGGCCCTCACGATCATTGAGAATATCCTGTAAAGTCAGTTCTTCCAAGCAGTAGAAATCCTTGAGGTAAAATTTAGCGATCGCCCTTTGCTCATCTGGCGAGATCGTCTCCCTCTGTTCCAGGGCAAAGACCTCCGCAAAGGTAAGGTCATTTGCGGTAAAAATCGTGTGTGCATCTGCCATTTTGATCGCCTCCCTGGATTCCTGAAGCAGAATTTTGAGTACGGGTGAGCTGTGCGATCGCACTAAGGTCACATGATTACCCTCTTGTTTTAGCCTCACAAACAGGGCATCCCTGAGGTTGTGCATGGAGAAATTTTGGTCGGCGCTGATTTTGGCAAATAACTGGATATTTGGGTCGCTGGCCCAGTCAATGGTCTCCACTGCAATGAGGGAATCAGTTTTGAGTGAAGAACGAATGAGGCTCACCGATACGCTGGTTCTCTCGAATAAATGACCCTTGAGTTCTAAGGGGTTAGCCGACCGAGACACTTTGCAGAAATTACGGCCTGTTGGGGCGCACCAGACGATGCGCTCGACGGGTTGGCGAACCCTCGCCATAGATTGGGCTATATCGGCATCAGTACCGGAAACTCCCGCGAAGATGCCGTAGACCTTCCAAATAATGTCCTGACACTCGATCGATGTTCCGGTTGCCACCGATGGAGATGCGAGAATGATGTCGTACTCACTCCGACTTAGCACAGCGTCAGGGTTGGCGATAAATTCCCGTTCGTCCTCGCCCCCGCTGGTGTCAGAGTTGATGAGTAAAACCCGTTTGTCTGGGGCGATTTTACCGAAAAGCTCAAATAGTGTCTTGCTGAGGGTTTTAGAATCTGTTGTCACATACAAAACCTGGCCCAGAGGTTGAGACTGGATATCCCTAAGTAACGATTCGCAGATGGTAGTCCGATCCGGTGCTTCAATAAATTGGACTGGATACCCGTCTGTGGGATGGTCATTACGGATTAAGAAAATTTGGCCTTCGTCCCGCAGCGCCTGGAGGTAATTCAAGGTGGGATTGTCTAAATCTGCATCCGCCACAATAATGCGACGGGCACTCGTCACTAGGGCACGAAACCGCGCAAGGATGGCGGGTCGTTTGCCCTCTTTGTTGCAAGTGGAGCTGGTCAGTAAGTGACGCAGAACTTGACACACCTCATCGACGATTAGGTCGCACCCTGCGAACTTCTCAGGGTCAATGGCAAGAATGGAGTCTACGCAGGTTCCGATTCTGAAGGTGTAGGAGCCGCCAGCAATGAAATCGCCCCCCTTTACCTTATCGATGTCGCCCCGATAGTCCAGGTCTAGTCTGTGGCATAGGTGACGAGCTAAGGCGATGCGATGTGTTGCAAGGATCGCTTTTTCAGAATCTTTGACCTGGGCCGCGATGAACTTTGTCTTACCCGTTCCTTTCGGACTTGCGATGGCAATAATGCCCTCGTCCGGCAGATCGGCAATATGGAGGGTGGCTAAATCCTGAGTGGACAGCCTAATGCTTGGCGAAAGCGTCAAGCGTCGGTCAAGTCGATCCCAAAGTTGCTTTTCTTTGAGCGTGACGGCGTTAGTGTAGGCTATCTCCCATGCTTCAATGCCTGAGAGAACGATCAGATCGTCAACCCCTTTACCTTGATGAACAGCCCAGATTGCGACGCGAACCAAACATCCAGTCAGTTCAAGCAATCTTGAGAACTTGAACAGGGCTTTGCCAACTTTGATCCGAGTCTTTTGTTTGACATCTTGGTCAAAAGCCAGAACAACCCGTCGTCCTGGGACTGCAAAGCGGAGTAGATCGGGAATGAGATAAGCCGGAACAAGATTGCCCTGGTCATCTTTAGAGCGGTATCCGCCGTTTACCCCATAGAGCGAGATGGCGATAAACCCTTGGCTCAATAGTGCAAGCGCTTTTTTTCCCCCTTCGGTGAAGATGATCTCAAGTTCAGGGTGTGTCTCCAGCCAATCCCAAAAAGATCCGTTTAAAGGCACCTCGATGCCGTAGCGTTGGGCGATCGCCCTTCTTGTGAACTCGTTAATGGGTGGTAAATAAGCTCTCGATCCATTACCGACAGGGTTTTCATACTTTTGAATCTCCCCCTTTTTGTCGCGCCGGGGGTCGCTGAGTACGGCTTGCCAAACTGAACCGTCTTCATTACGAAAAATGGCGGCAAAGAGATTGGGTTTAGCTTGATAACCAAATCGAGTAAATTTCCAGTTCAGCGCTTCGCAGATGGGTGCGCTCAAAATGTCGCCAGCATCCCCAATTTCTAAGTCTTCAAGGAAATCAATGGTGTCCTGGAAGAGTTCAGGAGCGATCGCCGAATCGATCACAAACTCATGCTGAATTTTGTTTTGAAAGGTTATAAGGTCAGGGGGCTGTGTAGGACGCTGAAACGTTTTGGCTTTTGTTGGAACCAGTTTTAGTAAGGGTGCGCTCATGCTCTGACTCCTGCTGTTGTGGTGCAGGAGCTTATTAGATCGGCTGCAAGGGCAAAACGACCCGATGTCCGGTAAAGCAAGATTCTACCGGACGTATTTAGTTGGGGAAAATATGACAAAACAATACCTCGTGACGGTTAGATATAGCAATTCCGTCAAGAAGCCACAGCAAACAGGACTTGACTCTAGGTTTAAAGTCAAGCTACGATTGGGAAGTTAATCGCAAAAAACCGTGGCCTCTTGTACAACTCGTACAGAGACTCGGAAAACCTTGGGGCTAACTCTAAAACTCAGGCAAGCGGCCAAACTTACTACTGAGATTGAAGAGTGGGTTTCAAACCCCAAAAGGCTTTATTTAACTGAATAGGTCAATAGCACCACCTCCTTTACCTTAATGACCACAGCGACTTGTGAAGATCTAAGCACAGTTTCTGTGGCCTTTGGTCTTTAAAAGGAAATCACAGATAGAATAGCCTTGCAATACCCAGTGTCTGAGTTCTATGAGCTGCTGGTGCTGTTCTTCTGTGAAAAATCGAATTCTGGCAGGAATTTTCAGATAATTGCAGTAAGCATTCAGGGTTGACCTGCTGCGGACACCCATCTCTTCACGTACTTCTGCTCTAGTCCACTTGCTTTTGGGGATCTCGACTGGGTTGATCATTACCGGACACCGTATTATGGTTTAGTCTGCGATCGCGCTATGGCACGTAGTATAACATTCTCTTTTTGGTAAGACTAAATTAACTTTACATGCCTGAACCCGACCTTTGGACTCTTCAAGAGATAGCCGATGAGATAGGTAAGCCCAGGCAATTCGTTATAGATATCGTTCTTGAGAAGAACAAAAAATATATTCTCCATGCCAGAAAAATTGGAAGGTCATGGTTAGTGAATGACTCGGATGCAAAATCTTTCATTGAGCGTTTTCGTGATCCGCAATCAGAGTGGTACTACATCAACACCATTGCTAAGGCCATCGGAAAATCACACAAGTATGTGAAAGACGCACTGACGGGCTATGGCGGTCGCAAAGAGCCAAGACTAGCGGGGGAGAAACGAGGGGACAGGTGGTTCATAAGTCGTGAGGAGGGCGATCGGTTCATAAAAGAGCATGGGGAGTCGCTCTATTAGGTTTTTCAGGCATCTATGACACAAGAGATCTAATTTCTTTGTTTTGCCTTAGTACCCAATATGCTTTTCGTTCTCGGTATCGAATTGTTTGTGGGCTTACCTTTTCTAAAGCAGCGACTTCAGCAATCTTCTTACTATCACAGTCACCCAAGCCATGTAATAAGGCTAAGGTTTTCATTTGCTCATAGCTTAAACCTTGAAGTGCAATGTCGAGAATTTCCTGCATTTCCTGGTTTTCAAGCTCATCACTAGGTAATTGCACTCCATCCTGTATGACCTTAAGCGTTTCTATTAACTTCAATTCTTTTTGAGAAGCCCTTTTGAAACCTTTGATCCGAGACTCAATTGCCCTTCTAGCCTTAAGTTCAAAATCAGATGGAAAATTAAGACTCTTTTCAATTAAATCCCAAAGTTCAGAGGCAGCTATTTGTCTCAAATAAGATAGATCTGCTTCAGATGAATGGTGCCGCTGGATTTCTAACGCACTTTCTACAAGATAGGCAAGTTTAAAATAGGCCAATTTTTTGATGCAGGTTTCCCACTCCGAAAACATAGGTTCTGTCTTGTCTTCATGATTTTCATTCGTATCAATTGAACTCATGTAGCACTCCTCTAAACCTCTAGAAGGCTTTGCCAACAATATGTTTAGCCATGTTGAACCTATCTACTTATTTGCATCCAATGAAAATGCAGATGGCATTTTTACTAGATTTTTCGTTAAGGCTGGAACCTTCTACTAATCAATATCAGATAACTTACCACTTTACAAGTAAAAAAATCTCAACTCGTATCCTTGATCTGTTATTGTGGAGCCATCCACACAATAGGCCATACCTATGACTGCTCTAGCCCCTGAGGCGCTGGACTTCGATTACGACATTAAGCCTTTTATTTGCGAAGCTATTGAGCGTAGAGGTGGGGTGCCCCTTAATGATGAGCAAATACTCATCATTAAGGGCACCTGGCAGGGTCAGGACTATGGTGAAATGGCCCAAGACTCGCCATATACGGCTGGTCATCTTCAGCGGACGGTGGCACCAGACTTATGGAAGCTACTATCAGTTGCGCTGAGTCTTGATATTCAGAAGAAAAACTTTCGTAAAACAATAGGACTGTTACTCACTAGCACTTCTGCTGAAGGAGATCCTTCCAGCGCCGTTCCTATGACCCTGCGAAGGATTATTGGCACCCCCCCTTCGTATGCCCAGCTCATCTCTCGTCCAGAAGAATACGATAATCTCACTAAGCTGATTGAGCATAATCGGGTTGTTCTCGTTACGGGTTCTGCTGGTATCGGTAAAACCAGTCTCATTGCCGAACTATTTCATCAGGCTAAATGGTTGCCAACTTTTCAATCACTCATTTGGAAATATTCAATCAGTGATAGTCCTTCTGACGACATTCAGGATTTACTGTATCTGATCAATAGTCCAAGCCGCTCAACGGTCTACGACTATATCAGAACCCGTAGAGTCTTAATTTCCATTGATGGGATAGATGATTGGTTTACAACTGATAAAAGTCGAAAGGACGCAAATTTACTATTACGAAGGCTAGCTGAAACTGAACACAATAGCTGCTTCATCTTTTCAACAAGACAGGATATTCCCCTGATTGATTCACTTAGTCAGATGGGTCGTCCCGTTAAAGCATTTCATCTCAAAGGATTGAGTGAAGAACAGTCTCGCCTTCTCTTGAGTCCTTACAACCTGTATGGAGAAAAGCTTGATGATTTCGTATCCTCTCGTAGAGGGAATCCTCAGAGCCTGCACGATTCCGCCAAAATTGTTGAGCGAATTTATGAAAGAAACGTTGATCCATTCATGAATGGTAGGACTTCTATTATCTCGAACATACTGAGCAAAAGTCTCAGCTTTAGCTTTGAAAGGATTCAAGAATTGGACGATACAGAGCGTCATACTCTGCAATACTTAACCGCTCTACAGGAAAGCGTCTCTGTACAGGATGCTATCAAGAGCATTCATGAAAATCTTGGGTTTTCGATACCCCAAATTAGTAAAGCCATAATAACCTTGGAAGCCTTTGGCCTGATTGGGGATCTAGCCGCTTCCCCTCAAATCATGATTGATAACGTGATCAGGAAATATATTCAATTAAATCCCCAACTATTTCCCAGTCTGCCCACTCACCCTAATGCAAATGCGGTATTGCATTAACCCTTGGTGTACATCCAGAGAGAACGAAGATACGGCTGAACATTGTTCAACCTGCGGGACACCGTTGCTCATTAATAATCGTTTTATCTTGATCCGGCCTCTGTTCGACTTGAAACGACATCATTTTTGTGATGTCTTTGAGGCGATTGACACGCAAGGGTCTTGGATAAATCCAGCTAATACCGTCATGATCCTTAAAGTGCTGAAGGGATATGACGAACAGAACAAGTATGTCTCCATGATGGAGAAAGAAGCCGAAACGCTTCAGCTCTTGAATCATCCTGGCATCCCTAAAAGTGACTTAGACGACTTTTTCTCAATCAACTTAGAGCGTGGCCCAGAAGAAATATACTGTCTGGCGATGTCGAAATTTGAAGGCGTTACGCTTGAGGACTGGATTCAGCAGCATGGTCGTATTGAACAGTCCCTAGCGCTGAATTGGCTTAGACAAATTGCTGAAATTCTGGATGTTGTTCATAAGGGTGTTAGCGAACGTGCTGGGGGATTCATTCATCGGGATATCAAACCCTCAAACATCATCGTTCAACCGGATAATACCCTTGCTCTGATTGACTTTGGTGGGGCAAGGCAAACAACAAATACGTACTATGCAAAGGTCGCTGGTCGCTCTAGGGAGCTAGTGACCCAGATTCATTCATTGGGCTATACAGCTCCAGAACAGGTTGATGGTAAGGCCATTCCACAGTCAGACTTTTATTCTCTTGGCAAAACTTTCATCCGAGCGTTAACTGGCAAAGAGTTTAGCGATATTCCACGGGATATAAATACGGGCAAGCTTTTATGGCAGCAGAACGCAAAGCACATCGATAAGCCTCTTCGCCGCTTTATTGAGGATTTGACGAGCGAGGCGATCGCCCGTCGTCCTAAAGACACTCAGGAAATCCTAAGCTTTCTAAATGAGACGTTGCCGAAACAGTTAAAGTGGTCGCGGGTTTTTAGATCGAAACTTTTCAGGTTCGGTGGCCTATTCGTGATCATCCTGGCCCTCGTTATGGGATTTCACTTCGGTCGTCTATTCCTCGCAAAGCAGTCTTATCAAACTGGGTTAGAGCAGGTCAGACTGAATCAGCTCGTTCTGGGGCGCAAGAGCTTTGAGCAGTCGCTTTCTCTTCATTCAACGGAGGATATTCATACAAACTTGGCCTTTCTGTGCGATCGCCTGAACGATGCCGACTGTGCGCTAAAGCATTTTCAGCAAGCCGTTCAATTAAATCCGAGCACCTATCCCCCATACCTAAACTTAGGTTCGCACTATGAAGATCGAGGAGATGATGCGAAGGCAATTTTAACCTATCGAAAGGCCGCTGAGGTCAGTGGCAGAAGTGCGACGGAACCCCTAAACAACTTAGCGAGATTATTAATTCTCACGGGTCGATATGCTGAGGCAAAAAAGCTACTTGAGCAAGCCTTAAGTCTGAAGGTTAATGAAAGCGACTTCTCTCGCGCAATCTCGATCAAAAACTTGGGTTGGGTTCTTTTTGAGCAGAAAGACTATGACGCAGCTCAAAAAACATTGAATCAGGCGATCGCCCTGGAATCGCAAGTCGCAAGCAGTCATTGTTTGTTGGCTCAGGTGCTAGAGGCTCGCAAGCAACCTGCTAATGCAGAGTGGCGCTCTTGCTTATCGATTCAGTCTGAAGATACCGCAAACTCTGAATATTCCCTATGGCGTAGAACAGCTCTTGACCGTGGTTTTCCCTTAAACTAAGCAATCATGCATAAATTTTCATTGCCTTTAGCCTTAATCATTTTTCTCGGCAACCTGCTTGAAATTCCAGCAGTGCAAGCGAATTCTTGTGAGGTTGTGGCACGAGTGATGCAGGGTGGCAAAGAGACGGGTAAAGGGTTATGTAAAAATCAATCCATATCTTTTACTACGCCTGTCCGAGCAGCCTGTACTCAGGTACGAGGGGTTGTATGGATTAAAACTTCAGAGGATCTTGAGCAATGTGAATCGTCTCGACGGGCGGATCGGCCTTGTTCGTCAATTGCTCAAAAATCTTGTGCGCGTAAAAGGAGTTCACCGTCTCAAGATAAACCGAGGTTATTTCAGCCGTATGGGGAAATCTTGACTCAGCCTCCTAGACAAATTCGTTGGATGTCTGTTCTTGGGGCTGATTCCTACTCTGTAACTGTTTTGGGCAATAAAACTTGGAAATTCTCAACATCCCAGCCAATTCTGAACCTGCCTAGTATTTCGCGTCAAGGCTCAATACAGTTTGTCATCGAGGCTTTTGCGAAAGGACAATTTCTCTCCTCTGCTGTTAAAACTTTTAATTTCCTTGATGGTCAGGAACAGCGGCAAGTGAATGATGACTTGGCTTTAGTTCAAAAGCTTTCGCTAACATCGCTGCAAAAAGACAGCTTACGCCTGTCTATTTATGCCGATGCTGGCCTTATCGACAGCAGCGTAGCGCTTGTACAACAACAAATGTTGAAAGAGCCTGCAAACCCTTCCAGCGTTCGGACTCTTGCCGATATTTACTTAGATGCAGGGCTATATGAAGAATCTTTCACAACCTATGGAAAAGCCAAGGCGATCGCGCTGACTGTCAAAAATCAAGACGAAGTGCAGAAAGCTGAAGAGGGACTTAGATTTGTTATATCTCTACAAAAAGATCTAGAGCGGGGAGCCTAAAAGGATCGCGCTGCCCCAATAGTAAGGGTTACTGTAGGATTCGCTGTCTAAAAGCGCAAGTTGTGCTGAGCGTAAGGCTTCAGCTTTGCTCTTGCCTTGCTTGAGAGCCTTGTAAAACTCTTGCATTAACATCGCCTGCGAGTCGTCATCTACAACCCATAGAGTAGCGACAGTTGATCGCGCACCCGATTGAACGAGTGTCCCTGCAAGTCCCAATATTGCATGGTCGTCGCCTTTTGCAGTTTGACAAGCGCTCAAAACCAACAGTTCTAAGAAGTTGGTTTCACGGGTGTTGATTAAGCCTGATAGGCTGCTTAGCGTAATCCTTTCATTCCAGCCCAAAATAAACGTTTTGTTAGGATTTGAAGAAGCTTCAGCATGGCTAGCGATATGAATGATAGGGTTTTTCTGTCCTTTTTTAAGTAAAGCCGCTCCCGTGAAATCTTTATTGAGCAAGGTCGTGCTACTAATTTGGGTCTGTATTTCCTGGACTTCTTTTGCTACAGACGGTAATGCCGAAAACTCGGTTTGATTTGTTTGTTCTGAAAGACCTGCTACAAGTGCCTTTAATTGAGAAGGTTTCAGCCTCTTGGGCGGCAACGCCTCAGATCCAAGGCTATAAGCGATGCTATATTTTTGCGTTAGGTATTTCTGTCCGTCGAAAAGCATTGACCAGGGAATGCTTTGGAGCTGACTATCAACAGTCATGACTAAGGTGCCAGATTGAGGCAAAAGTGGCTCTACTGGTACAAACAGAACTTGATAAAGTCTACCAAATAGCTTTTGATATAAGCGTTTATCTAGTCCTTCAGTGCTATCGCTTTGAAGGTTTTGCTTTAAAATCTTTAAGCTTTCATTGACATTTTTTGCATCAATGACACGGTGTTTCAGGTTGCCGTCTTTAGTTCTCACAATCACTGCATACCGATTCGACAGTCTGATGATGTATATCGTTGCATCTGCTGATGTTTCAACAGGCAAGTCTAATAGGCTAGTCAGACGGGTCAGATCGCATTGCAGGTAATTCTCAAGTTCGCCCACTCTGAGCTTGTCATTGACGCGAATGACCTCTCTTAAGTCTGGTGAAGGCTTATCCAAAAGTAAGCCCATATACTCTCGATAGATAGACTCTGCCCGATCTCGAAATTCATATTGCACCTGAGGGTTTAGTTGCAATATTCCTGAGCGAATTTGTTGCAGATTATCTATAGAAGCTTTGTAGTATTCGAGTGCTTTGCCCCTGCTTCCTTCTATTTCATTGAGTTTCGCTAATTCTGCGTTCCACTTATAAGCTAAGTCGTCTGCGCTGACGGATTGTGCTGCACTTGCCGCTTTGCCCAGCTCGGCGATCGCGTCTCTATCTTGTCCGACTCTCTTGAGCAAGAGTCCTTTAACGCCATAGGCTCGTGAGGCTGATCGCATGTCACCCTCTGCCCCAGCATTCTTAAGCACTTTGTCTGCGTTGGTTTTCGACAGATTTGCAAAGGATGAGTTTAGAGCAGCGGCTCTCAAAAGAGACTCCGCAAAACCGACCCGTGCCTCTGTTTTTCTGTTTAAGTCTAGTTCTGATTGCTCAAATTGAGTGCTTTGAGCGATTCGGATAGCCTTTGGCAAGTTCTGTTGCTGCAGTTCCCTCAACTCTGGGATATCTTGCTCTAAACTGCTCCACAAGTCCATCCAGTTGAGATCCGCAAGAACCTGACTGTTTGTGCCTCTATTTTTTGTAATGGATTGATATTGTGTCAATCCTGCTTTTGCCTTTGCGATCGCTTCTCTAGTTTGTGCAGAATGAGTTGCTGGATCATCAGTTGATTTGTACAGCGATATCGCTCGTCGATACATCTGCTGCTGGAGGTTGCCCAAGCTTAATGCGATGGCTTCATCTTCCGGCCTTTTTATAAGGGCGTGCTGTAAAGCAGTTTCTGACTCCTCTAAATACCCCAGCCGTCGTAAGGCTACTCCAATCTGCTGCAATAGACTGACTTTCTCGACATTTATAGCTTCAACCTCTGCGTTGAAGGTACTGGGCGTTTTCCCTTCGCAGATGCCCTCACTCAGATTTAACTCTCTACTCAGGCTCAAGCAGTCGCTTAAGGGATTTCCGGCAATCGCTGTCATGCTCCCCAATACGACCGTGATTGTCACAAAAATGGCTGTGAACGTTACTTTTGGGGTTACGAATAGCATTAAAATACACTCCACTTCAGCGAAAAGAGAAAGCCTTGCTCTTGAAGAGATTTTCGCTCTCCGGCGACATTCAACAATGGGAGGCTCCACGTAAAGTTTGCGCTTACGCGATCGCTAAAGTTGTACTGAAATGATAGCCCTGTTGATGCTAGGAGCTTAGATTCAGAATTAACTGCGTTATCCCACGGAAGACCAATATCGAAGAAAGGTGATATGCTCAAGCGCCCATATTTTCCTTCTAAAATAGGGATCCTTAGCTCCAACGACCCGAAAAATCCGTTATCGCCTAACACGCCATCTTGTCTGTAACCTCTGATGGAGTCAAATCCGCCTAAGCTTAACTGCTCAGAACTCACAAGAGGCCGATCTGCAAACTGAAGTCCGGCTTTTGAAATGAAGGTCAAACGCCACGGTAATCGACGTGCCCAGTATGCGTCGCCTCGCCATGAGAAAAACTGACCATTGTTAAAATTGGGTGCGGTGGTAGAACCTATATCTATTCCGAGACTGAGCAGCGATTTTAGGAAGATAGATTGCTTCGAGTCTCTATACTGCCAATCTTGCCCGAACCTTAGAGTCGTTATTTTGGTCTGACCAGAATCGTCAGCGCCGCGTGAAATTGGAAAATTAAATCCCAAAAGCTGATCTTGGCTTTCGAGATGGTCTAATGAAAGACTTAAGCCAAATTCAGATCTATATTTAGTCGTAGCTTCTTTTAACAAAGGTTGCCGTATACCGAACGAATAAACTTGAGCAGTATTTTGCAAGCCAAAGTTTTCAAAAGGCTTCTCAATAGTAGAGTTAGTTCCATTCAGGTAAGAAAATCGAAGCGATGTTCCCTGTCTATTAATTGGCGCTGTATAGGACGCATTAAAAATGTTGCTACCGTTCGTATTTCGATAGCCCACGGAAAGCTTATCACCCAATGCGAGGGGATTAAGAGCTGTAAAATCTATGCCACGCTCGAAAGAACCCACACCAGGATTGCGATAGTTATCTATTACAACGCTAGCTTTATAGGGTTTTGATGGCTTTACGTCTATTGTTAGCTTTGCAAGGTTAATCAGTACAGGGTCTGCTTGTTCAAGGTTTCCGCTAATTTGACCAATAAGCTCATTGTCTTGAAGCAGTAAAAGGTCTTTGTTTAAACGATTTATATTAAAGGCTCTTGGTTGGTTGAGTCTGTCTCGAACATACTTACTCAGTCGCCTTGAACCATTAATAGTTAGTTCGCTTAACCTACCTTCGCTGATCCTTATTATGAGATCCGCAGCCTCTAGATTCAGCTTTGGGTTATCAACAATTAAGATTGCGGCTCCAGAATTGATGTATCCTCGTTTAACGTAGTAATCTGTAATTTTGTCTTGTAGCTCATTTAAATCTGCAACAGTCAGATATCTATTCAGATATTGATCGACAAGCTTCAAAAGTTCTTGACTACTAAATACCGTATTGCCTATAACCTTCAAAGATCTGAGCGTTAAAGGCGGAACATCAACGCCCCCAGGACTTTGATTAGAAGGGGGTAGCTCAAGGGGGGGTGATTTAGGCTCAAGAGGCTGCGGTGTGGGCGTTGGCTCTGGGAGTCTTACAGGGGGTAGAAGCTGAGCATGAGCTGATAACGCGCCAAGACCAAGAAATGTAAGACTGACTAATAAAACTCTTTTGAACAAGATAAATTTATTCCTTCAAATCGTCAATTTTGATGTTCTACTCAATCTTTCGCTGTGATTGCTCTACAACCTGAAGCGATTTTTGAATAAGTTGGAGAGGTTTTAATCACCGCAACTGTATTAAAATCTCCATTACCAGAAGGAATCCAGCCTTGAAGCTTAACCCACGGAGTTTTTTTACCATTAGCATCAACGCTCATAGGAATTCCATTAGCTCGTGCAAAGGCTTCGAGCCGATCATCAGGCATATTTAATGCATCTGCTGTAATGTTTCGTAATGTACTCAAAGGCTTGGTACACGATATTTGAGAACTTTTGAAAATCAGATTTTGCGTAAGTTCAGATTTAGCAGAAAAATTTGAAGTGGAAAAGTTTATATCTATATTCCCTCCATACTGTGCGCCTCTGTCAGAGGTAGCAGTAATATTTTTGGGATCAAAAATTAATCCTTGAGTATTAATATCAATTTTTCCACCCAAGCCCTGCACGGCATTTGCAGAGATAAAGGAAGTAGTGTCACCCGCAATTAGAGTAGAATCAATATTTATATCCCCACCTTTTCCATCCCCTCTAGCAGAAGCAATAATCTTGCCATTTTGTAATACAAGAGACTTAGTAAATAACTCTATTTCACCACCACTTCCTCCTTGCGTTGATGCAAGAATATCTCCACCTTTAAGAATAATCTGATTTGCAGAAATCTTTATTATTCCTGCATCTCCAGAACCATCATTTTTTACAGATATTAGTCCGCCGTCATTAAGAAATATAAAATTTGATTTAATATTTACGTTGCCAGATTTCCCATTAAGTCTCCCATTAGAGACATCATAAACAGCTCTGGTTTCAGGATTAATTAAAGTGGCAGATGATCCAATCGTACTCCTATTGTTAATAGGTGCAGGAAAGGTTCCTTCAACACGAATAACATCTGAAGTGATATTTAGTGAACCAGCATCTCCTTCACCAAGACTTGATGACTCAATCTTTCCACCATCTTTAACTAATATGTTTGTTGCGTTAATTGTTAAATTACCACCTTGTCCAGTTCCTGAAGTTAGAGACAAAATCTTAGACGGTGATAGGGTTTTTGGATTGTAACCTTTTAGTGAGATAGATCTTGCAAAGATATTAACATCTCCGGTATCTCCTGATGATAGCCCATCAGTAGCAATTGTTGCACCATCTTGAACTGTCAATGTACCTGTCGTTATATTAATATTCCCACTCTTTCCAAAACCAAAAGAAACCCCAGCAATCAGACTTCCTGCTGAAGGAAAATTTAGAGACTCAATCACATCTAAGGTTTCAAGAATGTTTAAGTTAATATCTCCGCCTTTTCCTAAACCATATGAATTGGTGAAAATTATTCCGGTTTTGTCAACAATCAATTTTCTGGCTTTTATGTTTATATTTGCACCAGAACCATTTCCGAATGCTGAACTTATAACTCCTGATATTTGTCGAGCAAAGCCATTTGGAATAATAGCTGTAGGTGATCCGCTTATAGTGACTTGATTATTTGCAGAGATGTTTATTCCTTCAACAAAATTTGAACCGAAATTTGTAAATACTACACTAGAACCATTTATGATATCTATATTGTTTCCTCTTATATTTATACTCCCACTAAAGAAGGAAGTGTCTGATATAAAAGATTGATTGTCAAACTTTATATCTCCAAATGCATTTACATTACTATAATCAAAGCCTGCTTCATTATTTGCGAACAGAACAATACCGTTTGAAACAGCGCCAATATTGATTTTGGCCTCTTGAAGATTGAAAACAGCACCATTAAACAATACATTACTTGCAAGAAAAGAAATACTGTTACCAGGGTTCGTGCGTAAACCGAGTGGTGGTTGTGTTAAAGGTATTGCTGGAGATAAAGAATTTGCTAGTTGATAAATTGAAAAACCGTCATTGTTGACTTCTATATTGCCAGAATTATCTCTAAAACTGAGACCTATTGGAATATTGACGCTTAAATTTGGTATCTGAGTATAGCCTGTTGATCTAAATTCATATTCAGGGAAAATTATGCTGTCAGCAGTAGTTATTGTTAAAGCTCCATTTAGATCTAATGCAGAATTTTTTCCAAAGATAAAACCACTTGTATTGATTAAAAATAAATTTGCAGAACCATTTACTCCTAACGTACCGTCTATGTTTGATATACTACCTCCTGTAACTCTCGCAAATATATCTTTGATCCCGAATGGATTTGAAAAATAAGCACTTTCGCCAGTCTTAATGTCAAATTTTAAAAGTGAATGGAATAATGCAGTTCCTCTTGTTGCACCACCATTCACTATTTCCGAGGGCATATTGTTTACATTTGTTTGAGTAACAGTAGAGTTTTCTGAACCTAATGTATTGTCAGGAACTATATCTGCTAAGACACGACTATAATTACCTAAAACAAGAAAACTTGAAAATATTGATAATCCTAAATTTATTCGTCTCATTGTCTTTCTTTTGATCATTCTATTCATTTATATTATTTCTCCCAAAATTCAACTATCAAACCATCTCTCGGATGTACTGCGGGTAAAAGAATTTTTTTGAATGATTGCTTTGGTTTGACTTTCCATTCATATTTACGAATTAGATGAATTGCAAGTATCTTAAGTTCAAGAATAGCAAATTCTTTTCCGACACATTCTCTTGATCCACTACCAAAAGGTAAGTAGCTCATAGCTGGCTTTTTAGTCTGTTGCTCAAAATTGTCGGGATTAAATTCATATGGACATCGATATACGGTTTCGTCTCTTTGAGTTTGACCAATACTATAGAGAATATTCCAATCTTTTGGAATTATATATCCTTTGTAATTACAATCTTTTAATACTTTTCGTGGTGGGCCATTAGTTGGTGGGGCGAATCGAAGTACCTCTTTTATGACTTGATCTAGATAAGTCATTTCTTTTATTGTAACGATACTTAAAGTATCGATATTTCCTATCCATTTTTGTTCTTCATATAATTTCTCTTTTAACTTAGGATTTTTTGATATTAGCTGACAAAAGGATGTAAGTGCTGATGATAAAGTATCATGTCCTGCAAATAAAAGGGTTAATAATTGTTCTTGTATTTCCCTAGAACTTAAGGTTATGTCTCTTTCTTTGCAGAGTAATAATAAATTCCCCAGCAAATCATTTCCTGGATTTTCGCTAGTTCTCGAAGATACTATTCTTCCTATTCTCTCAAGTAATAATTCTCGACACTTTAATGCTTTACCAAAATTTGTAAAAGGTAGAGCTATTGGAACTGATAGAAGACCTTTTCCCCATGTTGTATATAGCTTGCTGAATTCGCTATCTGAGTTAACAATATCAATACTTAAGAAGCATTCTGTTGCGATGGATAAGGAGTAATCCTTAAGCTCATCATGCCACTTAAACGTTTTCTGCGCTGCCCATTTCTTAAGATAGTTTACTGTTTGAGATTCTATAATTGGAATGTACTGATCAAGTGATTTTGATTGCAATGCTTGATAAATGATTCTACGATTTTCCTTATGCTTTTTCCCCATTTGCATAACTAATGCACCCGATCCCATCAACTTCTTGGTTGATGTCGGTACGGCTAAAGACATTCCATCAGAAAAATAATTTCCTTCGTTTTCAAATAGAAATTTGTTGCCTTCATGTCCAATAAGCACTACTGTTGGATTTAAAAATAAATTTGTCTTGAATATATTTCCATATTTTGCATGTCTTTTCTGGAAAAAGTTTGGATCTAGGAGCCACTCTATAGATTCACCTATTAAAGGTAGTCCAAGTTTTCCTGGCAGTAAATTTATATTGCTGTCTATGACTGTGGGCATAAAATTTCCACTATTTTTGTATTTATTCTAGTGCTTATGATATTACTGTCTACATTGATTGAGTACAGTATTTAAGTAATTGTTTCTAGATAGCTACTTCTGGCAAATCGTAGCATACCTTCAGCTCTTAAATTATTTTCAGCCTTCAGTAAGCTGTATTCTAACAATCTTAGAGAAACTATATTAACTTGTCCTTATTTTCCTTTGCCCATTGCGAAATAGCTTTTTCGAGAACCAGTCTCGCCTGATCTTCTGGATTTCTATACTCATTCTCTGCCCATTTAATTAAAGCCTGACGATTCTCTAAACTTAAGTCAAACAATACTCTAAGAAATTTTTCAATCACCTGGCTTTTGGAATCACCAGAATACTCGCAGTAGGACTCAAGAGCACTGTTAATGACCGGATCGACTGTAATTGTAAATCTAGGCTTATCTGTAGCCAAAGTCATTTTCTCGTAACTCCATTAAAAACTTACCTGTATTCACCGCTTTGTCGCGCTAGTGGTTAACTAGTGGTGTACTTATGCTATTATATTTTCAATCAGTTAAAAATTACCTACACTCCATGCAACAGAAGCTTTTTGGGGAGTTTTATGCTTATTTAGTCTTGCCTTCTTTAGATCTACTTCTTAAGTTATGTAACAATCTTTTGGCTTTTTATTGGTTTTTTGTCCTTACCTAATAGAAGGGTAAATTCTCAGCCCTTAGCTAGGCTCCCTTGAGCCATCCCAAAACAAAACCCACCCTACCTTTGCGTCCTGACCGTGGAAAGTTGAGCGCATTGATAGAGCGGGTGACTCCGAACAGTTAATCCACAGGAGCCATATCTATGCTACCCGCCCACAGCTCTGATTGCCCTACTCCAGCCCTACGATCGTGCAAGACCCAATTCTCCCCGTCTCGTGGCAAAAGTTTAGCAAAGCGCCTGAAAAATGATTGCATTTCATCAGTCTTGGTGCAGCTATCCCTACGTGAGCAACAGGTTTCCCAGTACCGCAACCAGGGCTTTAGTTTTGAAGACATAAGCCACCGTCTGTGCTGCCCTCTGACGGTGGTTCTGGGATACTACCGTCGCGCTCGCACAAAACTTGAGCGAGAGCTATGCACCCAGAGTACGTATGACTTAGTTAAAGCTTCAACCCCAGTAACACTTGAGCAAGCGTTCATAAAACTGACACACCAACGCCAGTCTTCAGTTAGCGATTACCTTGCTTCTGCTTTAGGCGTGGTTCCGGTAGAACACCCTAATCTGATTGAGTTGTGTGTCTCTTCTCTTTTTGTGACAGGCGATCGCGTCGCCTCCGTCTGCGAACAGCCCAACGATACTGCTAACACAGATCTTGTTCATGGGCGAAAACTTCTCACCAGTGTGCCATTCCATAGCCCAGCGGAAGGATGGCTAAGTCTTGATGAAGCGTTAACCACCTTTCCGGCACTTCAAGAGCAGGTCATTTGGCTGCGAAGTCAAGAGTATTTGAGTTATCGAGAAATAGGCGATCGCCTGGGCTGCTCTGAAGCTGATGTGTCGATTGCCGTGGATCTCGCTTTGCGATCACTAAATCTTTCTGAACGTCCACCTCGTCAGCGCCGCCGTAAACGTTCAAACCGTCGCACTCGACAAATGGGCGTGGGTTTTCGTGTGGCTGCTGCAAGCTGAACTTGTGCGTTGTTTGAGCCAGCATTTTGTAATTTGGCAAAAACTGGAGGCGGTGCCGTGCGTGTAATGCTCTTTAGTCGGGGACGTGCTCCCCCAAACAGGTACTAAAAACTAATTTTCAGTGTTATTTCAGCTAAGTTCTAAGACCTTACAAAGCCAATAGTTCCAGCGTGATTCCCATCCCCCTCATGCGATCGTTTCAGCTTCTGCTGTTGCCGTCGTCGCCGCTCAAGTGCGGTTTATTGAGATTTGGCCCGTTCCGAATAATAGTAGGGGACAAAATGATCGCCAAGAATCAGACCTTCTCGTGGTGGCGGTTGAGCAACTTTAGTAAAAGTTGGCGAACTGATTTATTTGTGTAATTTAAAATGGGGAGATCATGCAATCAAAAGCTATTAGACGTAAGACAGTAAAGCAGCTACTTTTATCGGCCTTATTTGTAGTAACGAGTGCCACCCCAAGCTTTGCAGGCAAAGGGTTTATGAGCAACAGCTTTCAGTTAATCAAAGACAATGGCTCAATCTCAAACGATATCAAAGGAGCTTTAGGAATTCTGGAAGCAGTTGCCTATTGGCTCCCCTTACTTTGGTTTGTTGGGACACTCTTGGGTGTTGGGGTTTCCCAACATGCTGGTAGCGAAGGCGGAATGAAAATCGTAACAACCATATCGATTATTCTGCTAATTATGATGGCAGTAGCATTTTTCTACGACACGAAAATGGTTCCCTCATAGACTATGACTGAACTCAAGTTTTCCCCCACGATGGGCCGTCCACCAAGGCTCTGGAAGATGTTTCCAATAAGCTTGGTATATGCTTTTGGCCTAGCAGTAGGGGTATCATTTGGCTCCTACATGGTGTGGGAGCTTGGTATCGTTGTTTACTTTGAAGTTCCATCATTAAATCCTCTTTTATATTGGGGATTGTTTATTTCCATGATTATGGTGGATTTGATTTTTAGAGGAGATAAGGCTTGGAAGTTTGATTCACAGTTTTGGATGGGAAAAGACGTTGTGAGAGCTGAAGTAAAACACAATCCTCAGAAGCGATTAATCCCTGAAAAAGTTAAACCTAGAAGGATAGGCAAGCAAAAGGGCAACCCTATTGAAAACGAGTTTGATGTGATTGCCTACGTGGAGTACCGTCTACGGGGTCAGATCGTCGGAGCGCATCTTGTATATGCCAAGGATAAATACAAGCTCGTTTTTGGGTGGGATGTACAGCCATTTCCTAGCTCAATTTCCCCTCAGGAAGGGTTGAGCATTGCTCAGCGGATTCGTATAGGGCTTAAAGCTGTTCCAGTGGGGGAAACTTTGACCTTCAGGGCTGGCGCTTGGCGGAACGTTCCTTCATTGCCAAAGCGATCGCCCAATATCTTGAAGACTATTCTCGAATATTGGGAGCATGACCGCACTAAAACCCAGGTAGCACTGGGGCGGCGGACTGAAAAAACGCTGGTGGCAAATGCAACCTACACCGTAGGAAGCACCGGAGAAAAAGCCGTTGACTTGTTCGACTCATCGGTTGACCTCATGCGCTCGTTAAGCTCTGTGCTTTCAAAGTGGATGTCCAAAGAAGCCACCCCCTCAAATTTACATAAGATTTTGAGTGGGGGTTATTCTCAGGGGTTTCGCTCAAGTCATCGGATGCTTTCGGGACAGCTTGGTCTGAAAGTTAAGCCGTTAACCTGTGATGAGCTTTGGGCGCTGGACTACAGCCGATTTAACGATGGAGCTATCCCTAGAATCCCATTCAAGATAATTGTTGATAGCACTGGTACACACGTTGAACGATTTAGTGACACTCACTTAATCAGTGCCTTATTTGCGAAAGGTTCTGCAAAAATTGCTCACAAACGACATGTCCAATTGCCAGGACGTGACCTTTACATTAGGGGTTGCGTTTGGGACTCAAAGCCATTCCTGTCTTATTCTGATGATTCTGAAGATGATGCATTAGCCCAGCTATTTTTTGGTTCTAGTGCAATTAATGATTGCCCTAACCCTGAATTTGCAAATTCCTCATCTGAGGTTTGGGATTCTGAAATAGTAGTTCAATACACAGGCCAAGACCAGGAGCGGATCCGCAAAGAAGCGATGAAGCTTGAGGACGAGGCTAATTTTGGACGAAAAATGGCAAAGTCTACTGATGATGTGACTTCCAGAACCTTATATAAACAAGATAAGACGATGGAAGCCAATAGTCAGTTGTTAGATGGAGGGTTCGGAATCCGCGTTGCCTGGATGGGGTTTGTTTATCGCAAAACCCCTCAAGAATGTGATGAAGCTATAAACGCCTTCTGTGATCTCCCAGAGCTAAAGGGCTACGTGGTTCCTGAAAACGAATATTTTCCGAAGCTTTGGAAAGATTCGTTACCCTTTTCCTTCTATGGCCTCCTTTCCAGTCCAATGATCTGGAATCGACAGATTGAGGATTTTACGGGGCCATGTGCTTCGTTTGTCCCAATCATTTCCGACAGCTCAGTTAACAAAGATGGGGTTGAGTTTCATTCTGAGTATGGCAATAGTCCGTTTTATGTTCCAACCTTTCCCGATGATGTGGTTCATCATAAAATTACCCTGGGTGAATCGGGTTCGGGAAAAAGCTTACGGGCGATTGCCGATGTAGTGGATGCCTATAAGAAAGATATCCGCACTTTCATTATTGATGCCACTCAAGGCCAGGTAGCAACCTTCAAGCCTGTTTGTGATGCGCTTGGGGGGTCGTTCTTTGACTCTCGAAAGGAGTGCTTCAACTTACTTCAAGGTGTGGATTTTAGAGGCATTGATGACCCAGAAAATCGAGATTACGCACTCGATCTACTGCTCGACCAATGGAAAGCTACGATCTCATCTTTGGCAATGGGTTCACGGCTAAGCCCTGACTTAAAGGCTGATTATGTTGACCTGACCGCCATGCTCCTCAGAGCGTGGTTTGCTGACGATAATATCCAGCAGCGGTATGACAAAGCTTATGACGGAGGGTTCGGGTCAGAGGCTTGGCAACAAATCCCAACCCTTAGGGATTTTCTGGATCTGGCAACTATTGATCGTCTTCCCAGTCAAGCTCAAACCGAAAAACTTGGGCAACTGTTAGAAGAGTATCGCTCAAGGTTGGCGGCGTTTATCGCAGGGACGGCAGGCGATCGCATTTCTCGTCCCAGCACCTTTGACATCGACTCACCCATCGTTGTTTGCGCCCTAGGTGCAATTAACGATATGAGCGAAGCGGATGTGCTGCCCTATATCAGCTCTGTAACAAGCTTGACCACATCATCTGCGCTACGGTTTCCCAAGACCAGCATCAAAGGGGATGAAGCTTCAAAACTTGCTAAATATGATTGTTTTTCAAGTGCTTTTGGTGGTTACTTCTCAGGCGGTCGGAAACAGGGAATCACTGCTGAATTAATTGGTCAAGATCTTCAATCGCTTCGTCGTGGCCTTGACTCCAGTAAATATACAGGTAACTGTAAAATCTGGCAGATTGGACGGGTAACTGAAGAAGCTGCTGATTTCTTGGCACAACCTGGGAATGATGGTGGGCTAGGAATACCACGAGATCTACTCCGGCTGGTAGATCAAAGCTCCCCCATGCCATTACGTGCTGAGGCTTACTCTAGATGGATTCTCCAAGCAGAGTCGCGTCGCGTTGTGGCACGATACAGTCCTTCATTTTTTCAACTTGCAATTTCAGTAAACGGCGATAAGGAGATTCAAGATCGGCAGCAATTTTTAGATCGATATCCCAACGATAAAATTAAGGGATATGTTGAGTATGGGAAGTACATTAAGTCAAAAACATTGGATGCAACGGTTAAGACTTAGAGGCAAAAGAATGACTTTTACAAGTAAGATTTCTGAATCAACAATCCGCGTTCCGTTTGGTTGGGATGTGATTGAAGCTGGTGAAGATGTTTCGTTTAAATCTGAACCAGCTTCAAAACCGTCTTTTCTGTTTGAAGAATTTGTGTCTGGTCTTCTGTTAAATATTTTGGGTTTCACTTTCGGCAATAATTCTGCTGATTAAACGCTATAAAACCGAGGAGATTTCAATATGACAGTCCGACTAAAATTAGCTGCTTTTTCTCTAATTCCAATTTCTTTGTTTGCAACAGCTCCTGCCCAAGCTTTTGGACTGAGCGACATTACCGATATCGGTGGGTCGTTCGCTCCATTTATTTCTAATCTTGTTGGATTTGACATTAGTCCGTACCAGTCAATTATTGATAATACCCAGACGTTTACAAAGGCGCTCACAAGCGGAAATTATGGGACGGCAGTGACCAGCCTAACCTCTACTCTGGGTGACTATGGGATTGGGACACCATCCAAGCTAATCGATAAATCCAAGTTTGACGCAACTAAATACAACGGATTCTACAACTTAGGGGTAGGTGATACTGTTTCATTTCTTCAGGCTGTAGAGGACAATAAAGAGCTATCTTCACAAGCCCAGTACGATGCCTCTTTGAGCAATGAGTTTCAGCAAAGTCTCATCAAAAGTAGTGATGGAACTGCTCAACTGGTGGAAGCTTCTTCCAAATACTCTGAGTTCTCTGGCAAAACTAAAGTGAGCCAGAAAATCTTGAGGAACATGTCGGCTCAACTTGCTGCTCAAGCCGCTATTTCCGGTCAATCTATTGGGGAGCAACGAAATCAGGGAATAACCCTGAAAATGGCTGTGGGGATCCTTGGGGATATTCGTGCCAATCAGAACAGGGACAATCGAAAAGATCGTGGGCAGGGCGATCGCCAAACTCAAGCAGCGATCACATCTGCTGCATTGTTTAGCTCAATGGTGAAACCGGAGACTAAATAATATGTCTCAGGCTGCTAGCAGCCTGCTCACTAATACGTTACAGGCCGCTAGTGCTTTATCTAGCGGCCCCTTAGAGCAGGTTTGGAAGATATTGGTTGGTGACGGCGCTTTCTTTAAGGAAATTTCGCAAATAGCAACGGGATTTGTCGCTATTTTTCTATCTTTTCAAGTGATTCAGTTTTTCCTAAATAGAAAGAGGCCAGCGGATGAACAGGTTTCAATTGGGGATGCTTTTCATTACATCATAATTACGCTTATTCTATTTTGTCTGATAACGCCTTTATATACTGGCAAGATTTTGTATGGGTTTCATTTTTCGGTTCACTCAGTTTCTGACAAAGCTGTTGCGAGTATTGCAGCTCTGAATGGAGATCCAAACGCCGCCTTTGCTCAGATCATCACTGCCCAACAGACAGCAACGAATGGGGTTAGAACGTGCGACGGCATTCCAGACCCTGATGGAAAACGAGTTTGTCTAGAAGATCTTAAAAACAATGTTTCTAACTCAGTAAATACGTCGAACGGTTGGGGGTCAAATATCACCAACGCTGTGACTGGAATCATATCCGCTGCCACGGGAAACGCTGTTGGTGTTGCGGCTTCTGTAGTGGGTATTGCCCCTGTAGCGAAGGCAATAGGAGACATAGGCGGTATTCTTGCAGAAGGCGCTTTGCTTACGGTAATCACTCCTATTTTGCTGTTGTTTGGGACAGCGTTCTTGCTTATCCTTGAGATTTCGCAGTTAACATCAGCTATATTATTCCCGTTTGTACTTCTGATCGGTTTATATAGACCAATTTATGTTCTGAACTGGGTTAAGTCATTTTTTAGCTGGGGGTTAATTGTTTTGACTTACAAAATTCTAGTTTCAAGTATTGCTTTTGTGATGCTTTCTCTAGATTTTGCTAATGCTGGAGTTTATGCTCTGGTGGTTGGAATCTTTGCCCCTTGGTCGGCTTATCAGGTTATAAGCGGATCGTCTCTTGGATTGTTAGGAGCCGTTGGTGGATTGGCTCAAAAAGCTGTTCGATAAAACTGTGAGGTTTTTTATGTTGTGGAAAGCTTTGATTGTCATGATTCTGTGCCCTCCTATTCCTTTGACACTCATGGCAATGTTTTTTTACGGCATGGGTGCAACAGGAGCCGATGTAATTAAAGAACAACAAACTCATCTCCACGGGACTTGTGCCATTCCTGCAAAAAAACCATGTCCAGTTGGACTTAGAGGAGACCGATGGAAACCAGGAATGTAGAAAAATTGCTTCAGCCAAAGAAACCGAATCCGTGGTTTCGCCGCGTCCTTGCTGCGCTGCCGTGGTTCTGGCTTTGGATCACTATTAATGGAGTTGGAATGAAGGTCTCGGCGCTTGAATCTCAGTACAAAGACCCTCCGGTCTTGGTTCAGGTTGGAGCCGAGGCTAAGCCATTCCTTGCACAGCAAGTGACAGAGCGGCATTTGAACGCGCTTAACGTTCAGGCTTTTGTTCATGAAGTAGTACCTATTCTATGGCGGCTGAATGCCAAACTTCCAGAGGAGATGGGCGGTGGGGTTGACCCAGGCGTGAAAATGGGTGAGGTTCGTGTCCCTACGCCTATGTACATGGCAAAGGCGGCAGTAGTCGAGTCTATCGCGGATAGCTTAGTGACCCAAATTGTTCAGTCTGGGCCTAAAGAGCTGTGGAGGGGAGCAAGCGCTACGGTTTCAAATCTTCAGGTTTCTGAGCCTGAAGGCAAAACCCCCACCTTCAGGACGGTAATAGTCACTGGGCTATTACGGGTAGATGCTCCAGATGGAACGCCGTTAATGGCTCAACCTTGGGCTAGGAAACTTAAAATCATTCCCGTCCAAAAACCTAAGTTTCTACTCAAAAAATCAGCAATTGAGGAGAAGTACAATCTTTTTCTCATGCGTGGATTACAAATTAGCTCAGTCCAGGATGCAAAAGAGGTTCTCCCATAATGACGAATACACTTATCAAGCCCGAAGCAGCACAGGAAGCTCCCTTAGACGATATTTCTATGTATCTAGATGAAGATCCTGAAGCACAGCCAATTACCCGCGAGGAGTATGTTGACCCCGATGAAGAGTATGAGTCTAGCAATAAAATTCGTGAAGGCTTGAAAGACCCTAAAATCAAACTCCTATTGACCATTGGAGGATTGATGGGAGTAATTTTGCTGATGTTTTCCGGCTGCAATACAGCTCCTACAACTGCAAAAGTTGATGCTAAAGATCAGCAAATTGCGAAATTACAGGAAGAGCTAAAAAAAGCGAACAATGTAAATGAAGGTGATACAGCAACTCGACAAGCACGGGATTACGCCTATGCTGCAAAGAATGCCAAAGGTAAAGGGACTGGAAAAAACGCCCCATCCGCTAATAAACCCGTTTCACCTCCTGCTGCATATGTCAGTTCATTGCCCAATAATCGGCTAGACATAAGAGACACGCCGGAACCCGTTTCAATTCCGTTGCCTATTGCATCCTCCCCCGCAGCTCCGTCACGAAACACTGAGATTGAATCTCTCAAGAAACAGCTTGCGGAACTTACCCAGAAACTGAAGGAAGGTAAAAAAGTTGAACCTGAACAGGTTGCAGCCGCTCCTAGTTTTCTGGGTGAAGAGCAAGTGAATCCGAATGCCGCAATGAACGTGGTTGATGATGGCACCTTAGCCCCAGTCGCCCCATATGATGGGGGCATTGAACAAACGGCCTTGTTGTCTGGCTCTCCTCCTATAACTGTTGCGGCGGGGACAGAGGCGACGGCGCGGATTGATATGCCGATTTATCAGTCGGCAAACTCTAGATCGCGAGCAATCTTGACTTTAGCGGATGATGTCAAGGCCGATGGGCGTACTGTGATTCCTAGAGGAGCGCGGCTGTTAGGCTATGCCAACTTTGATGGGGATCTCGTTAACATCTCTATCGAAACCGCTGCGATCAATGGCTCACCCGTTCAATTGCCTGGAGAATCCCAGATCACGGTTCTTAAGGGCAATAAAGAACCATTGATTGCAAAAGCTTTTAACGGTGGTGGCGGAGGGTTTTTCAAGAACTTTTTACCAGCGATTCTGGACGGCGCTACCGCTGGAGTTCAACAGGTGATTTCACCCAATCAATCACAAATTATTAGCGGTAACAACATTGTTCAAAGTTCTTCGTCTTCTGGTCGCGGTCTAAGTTCTGCGGGGTTGGCCGCTTTTGGTGGCCTATCCAATGGCCTATCAACGGGTCTGAAAGCTCAGATGCAGTCAAGTTTTACTCAATCCCAGCAGGTTCAGACAACGGCTAAGGGAATCAAGGCTGGTACTGAGGTGAGGCTGATCTTTACATCGCCTACGCAGATGGTTGTTCCTGGACTAGTTGCAAGCGCAAATACTACTCCAGGCTAATTAGAGGCTTTGCTTATGTTTCGTTTCTCACTTTTGGCGATCGCTCTTATCGGGGCGATCGCTTTTCCTTTGCAAGTTCAGGCCAGATCAACCTACCGGACTAGCACCCATTCCAAAATTCGGATAAAGGCTATAATCCCAAGTTTTGTAGTCTCAAATCTGTCTGATACTCCGTTCGCTCCGTTCGATTCACCTGCTGAATTTAATGGTGAGATTCGGTTTAAGCGCTGGCGAAAGCTGCCGGATTCATTTGATTCCGTTGGGCATAATGAGTTTGGTTTTACCCCCACTGAGTATCGTCAACAGTACGATTCACTGGTTAACAGTATTCAACCTAAACCATTATCCAAGCCGAAAGTGATCGCGAAGGGAAAGCGGAAACTTAAGCCATCGTCTAAGACAAGAATCACTGCAAGATCGACCTCTATCTCTAGACCAAGAGTTGAGGCTGAACCCTTAACCCCTATTCCGTTGCCCACACCGCCCCCCACACCAACGACACGGTCAAAACTTCCACCGCCGCCACCTGTGGTGGTGTCTCAATCCCAGATGGCTCAATTGGGTCTGGAACGAGCAATCTCCAATCAGCTTGTCCGAGCTGACAGTCCGTTTGTTACAAGGTTACGGCACGCTGTGCGATTGCTCAATAACAATGGCATCTCTGAGGCATCCAGTTTAAGCGGAATACGACTTGATGTACTCCAAAAATTAGTCTTAATGGGCCAATCAGAATCGGAAACAAATTATGAACAAAAGGCTTTCTCAGACACCCCTAAAAAATCCTCCGAAGAAACAACTGTTCCAGCACAAAATCAATATCGTCCTTCTCGTAGTAAGCGCATTCGTTTTGTTGTGGGAAGTCCTGAGTAATATGAAGGGGATTGTTTGATGAGACAATTCATTTATATTTTTTCTCTTCCCTTAGCCTTAGTTCCACTGCTGCCTGCTGCCGCTTTCTTGGATTCACCAAAACCGCTTCGTGTGGGACGTGTAGATGTTCTGTACGGCAATCCAGAACAAGGAGCTGAAAATTTAACAGCGTCTGATTTTTTGTCCGGTTCCGTGGTTCGCAAGAATGGTAAGGATGTTAATGTCCCTGTCCCATGTAAAAAAGGTAAGCCTTGCACACAGGTTGAATTCCAGGATGTCGTACCCATCAAAATTCCTACTCTTTCCGTAGAGGGGAAACGCTGGGAGTATGGCCCGACTCATTTAGTTAGTGGTGGGTTTGGCCCATTAGCTGCTGTTAATGGTGGCCTTGAACCTACGGGGCGAAAGGTTGTAAACTTAGGCATTGATTCAGAGGATGAATTTAAGGTTGTGATCATTTCGGTTGACGAGTCAACTGGAACGGTCAGGCTACAGGCTTATTTTCGGGCTTGCCTTTACGCGCCATTTAGTAAAAAGTGGCTAACCTGTACGCCTTATTTTATTCCTTCACCTATTTTCTGGAAGGTGAAGGAAACGGAAATAATGCCGATTGATATTAATGCTAATTTTAAACCTCCTAAATTGTCACAATCTGTAAAAAGTCAGATCAAAAACTCAATCAAAACAACCCTTAAAAATAGCCTTAAAAATGCAGCCATTAATACTGGCGTTCAGGCGATCGGTGGTTTTGCTGGCTCTGGCGGTAGTGGCTCTGGTAGTGGCGGTTCTGGTGGTGGCGGCTCCAGCGGTGGTTCTTGTGGCACCTCTTATGGACATCAAGCTCATGCTGAAGCCTCACAGTCCGATCTCGTTAGTGTTGGCAATGAACAACTGCATAAGGATGCGGCGATCGCTTTCGATAAGATGCAGAGCGCAGCTCGAAATAGTGGGATTGAGCTTGATGTTGTGTCAGGGTTTCGGTCAGTGGCGGCTCAGCAGAAGCTATGGGATGCACAGGTAGCAGAACAAGGATCGCCCACGGCAGCGGCGGCTATCAGTGCCCCCCCTGGATACTCTGAACACCACACGGGTTACGCCCTAGATGTTGGGGCAGATGGAGTTGCTAACCTGTCCGCAGGGTTTGAGAATACCCCCGCCTATGCATGGCTTAGTAAAAACGCTGGATCTTTTGGTTTTGAGCAATCCTTTACCCGATCATCCAAGATTGGGGCTGACAATGAACCCTGGCACTGGCGGTTTATCGGTACAGCCGCCGCGAAACGAGAATTCGATTCTAGCGGCTGTGCAAGTGGTGGTGGTTCCGGTGGTGGCTCAAGTAGCGGTAGCTTCTCCGGCGTGTTCAATGGTCAAACCGTGTACCCCGTCAATGCTCCTCAGACCTCGGCCTTTGGGCCACGCGCTCGTCCTTGTGAGGCATGTAGCGCTAACCATATGGGCATTGACCTAGGGGTGGGTGATGGTACGACGGTTGGTTCTGCTGCTTCCGGTAGAGTCGTTTTTGCTGGTTGGTTGAGCGGTTACGGCAATACGATTTTTATCGATCACGGTTCGGGCTATATGACTCAATATAGCCACCTACAGGAGTTTTCAGTCTCTGTAGGCCAAACCGTCAACATAGGACAACGGATCGCGCTATCGGGTCACTCTGGTGTGGGTACAGGTGCTCATCTCCACTTTGGGGCGTTAGCTGGGACATCAGGCGGTAATATCCACACTGGGTACTACATCGATCCGCACACATTCCTAGGAAAATAAATCATGCTCAAACCACTCTTTCTTGCTTTGTCGATTGCCCTTCTGCCCCTTCCATCCTTGGCAGCTTGTGTCCCAAAGACGATAGGAAATACTGTTGTCATCAGTCAAAACACAGTCGCCAAAGTGACCTATAAAGGGTCGATTTATCGGTTTGTAGGGATTACAGGTCAGCGCCCGAAAGAAAAGTTTTCTGCAATTTTACGTGAAAAAGATGGGTCTTGCTGGGTAACGTTTGCAGATCCTGGCGGGGAAGCGCTTTCACTTTCTGAGGGTGCCCCTCGTCCGGTGGCAATTGCATTTTCTAAAACTTATTTAGTGGCCTATATGAGCCGTTTTGGAAAGGCAAAATTGCTCAAAAAGTATGCAAATCTACCGACGATGGCACCCGAAGACGCGGAAGCCTTCAAACAGTTGGGTCTTCCGCTGCCCTCTGGGGTACCGATCGCCAAATGGAGTAAGCAGCAGCAAGAGACACCAGTAAGATGAGCAACCGCACCATTCAGCCTCTTCCCCCTACTCCCCAACAGGAGCCAGACTATTCCCTGCTCGGTCTACTAATGTGCATCCCATTGATTGCATGGTTGTACTGGCAGGGAAGCCGTCGCAAGCCAAAGATAGGGCGATCGCGGATGGCCACTGATTCTGAAGTAAGGCGATCGCGTGACGAAGCAATCAAAGCAATAAATGATCCCCATGAATTTTCGCTTTGGATCGGGATGCCTGATAAATTTTCAAAGCATCCTAAAACGGGAGAGATTGCGCTAATTCCCAATCGCGAAACGGTGATGCTCCGAAAAGCCAATGAACACATCATGGTTTACGGAACCACCGGATCGGGGAAAACGCGATATCTGCTCAATCGACTTGGCTTTGCTGCTGTTATGCGGGAATTACCAATTATTGCAGTAGATCTTAAGGGAGATGAGGAGCAGTATTGTGGTCGTCGGATTGCACCGACCAGCGAGTTAGCTGGATTCGCTCTAGAGCACGGCTACGAAATTTTTCCGATTGCACCTTTTTTTCCTGATTCTAAATGCCTGAATCTTGTCAGCCTCATTAAGAATCCGAGTGACATTGCTACTGCAAATCAGCTCAGTGATGCATTTGTAGAAAACTGTCGTGAGGATGGTGAACAAGGGGATTTTTGGAGTAAAGCAGGATCAAAGCTGGTTGCAGCGGATTTCTTAATGGCTAGAGGGCTAGAACATGGGGCAGACTTAGCAACCTGTCAGAAAATTTTAGCTCGACTTAACGAGGATCCAGAATCGATCCGTTCTGCGAAAATTACTCAGTATCAAAAAGCTGCTTATGACCAATTTTTAGGGGCTGTGAAATCGCCTGAAACCGCATCCTCAATTGTTGTTACTGCAATGGATGTACTGGCACGGTTTATTGTCCCTGAGATCACAGCCGTATTTTGTGGCAAAACCAATATTCCTATTGTGCTAAAGCCAAAGCAAATGTTGATCTTTCGCGTTGATCCAACGCAAATGTCATCAGTAATGCCACTTGTTGCAGCGGCAGTAGAAATTCTCTTGCAGCGTAATGTTTTCTCAGGTAGTCAGCATGGGGGATTAGCACTGTTTGATGAGCTGCCTCAATATAAACTGCCCCGCCTTGCCAAGATTATGGCTGTCGCGCGGTCTAAGAAGTGGTCAATTGCCTTGGGTGCCCAAGGTGAATCAATTTTAAAAGAAGAGTATGGTGATCGTCGTACAGAAGCAATCTTAGAGAATGTTCAGACGGTGGCAGTAATGCGTTTGGCATCCAATGCTACATCTAAATCATTTTCTGAATCTCTGGGTCAAGAGGATACGAAAACGAAAAGCCAAAGCTCTGGAAAGGGAGGAGGCTCTACCACAACCCAAGAGCAGCAAAGAACGCTTGTGCCAGTCGAAGAATTGCAGCAGCAGCCTACAGGACGTTGCATTCTTCTTACGCCAGGTGTTGAGGCACAAATGGAGGGGGGAATTAAGGGAGAAAAACGCGTTCGCATTCCTTATCGTCATCAATTCAAAATTCCGAATCGTGAAAAAGTGGCGATGAAGCGTTCCGAGACAAATTGGAAGAAACATCGAAAAAAATTAATTGAAATGTCAACAGCTAAGCCGTTCACAGAACGACAGCTTCTTGCTCGTGAAATGCTGGCAGCTCAGTTGTTGCCAAGTGCTACACATTCCGAAAAGGTAAATGTTGAGAATGCATTAAAGGAGTTGTTTAGTGAAAAGTCTATCTAATATAGCAAGACAAAATGCAATATTGAGCCAACATTTAGCGCCACTATTGCCAGAAAGCCGAGTCCATTGTCTAGAGTTTTACTTTGACAATCCAGATGAGCCAGGTTTTGTATTAACTGATGGAATATTAACCAGTTCCATCGCATTAATATCTGTAGAGGAAGGGGTTATTCAAATTGTTGGAGATGATGGATTTTTATATATACAAGATGGAGAAGAAGTACCGCATAATCTAATAAAACACTGGAATTTTCCACAGATTTCTATGGATGAAATCTACGCACAAGTAGAAGCTCTAGAAAATTCAATCAAACGCTTTAAAGCGATGGATATATTTCATGACGGTAGTCTGCACAAAAAGTTTGTATAGATAAACAAAATTCTCCGAAAAAGGTAGGTAAACTATGGCAACCTTGGATCCAAGTGCCCAGCAAGACGCGCAAGGAGCACAAGAAGCTCAGAATGCTGGAATGTTAGCTTTTGTAAAGCTCTTAGCCGAATTGCTTTCTGGACTTTCAAATCGTCCGGTGAATTTGGACGATTTGACATTAATGTCTGGGACTAGAAAGGTATTTCCATCTGATAATCCAGATCTAGAGTTAACAGCAAAGGTTCAGGATGCTTTTACTAATCCAGAGAGTAAGGCATCTATAAGAATTTTCTTGGAATATCCCGATGGGAGAAAGGAGCAGATATTTAGGCAAGTTCAAGGGAAAATTCCGCCTGGAGGAGATCCGCTAGGACTTGCCCCCGCAATGCGAGAAATGTTTGCGAAACAAGCGGCTGATAAATTTACAGAGCAGCAGCGGCCTAAAGTCATCATTGAAGCGGATTCGCAGACGGTGATGGCGGATATCTCAAACCAAGAGAAGAAAACGGTCTTAGGTGAAAAAGGGGTAGAGACTGAAAATAGAAAAACCGTCTCAGAGACGATCACGGTACCAAAGCTAGAAAAATTTGAAGCCGTCAAGGACGTTACTGGTGCTGATTCTGTGGAGATGACTGAAATAGGTCAATCGTCAGAAAATAAAGAGCAAATTCTTAAAGAAAAGCTAGTACAAGTTGAGAAGAGTTTATTAGATGCGCGTAAGCATCTAGGCTCACCTGACTTCGACCCTGTGGAAACTCAGCAATGGGTTGACTATTTTGAGGAAAAAGCCCAATCCTTACGCTCTCAGTTGGGCATTGCTGAGCCTGCCGCTGCCGCCGTTGCTCAAGAGCAAAATACTCAAACAGTCAAAGACACTGCTGCTGTTGAGACTGTCCAGAAGCCTGAGACAGGCCAGTCCTCTTCAAAAGAACAAATGCTGAAGGGACAGCTAGAAATGGTTGATGAAGCTTTGGACGATGCGAATCGTCGTGCCAATACCCCTGGCTTTGAATATTTGAGAGGTCAACAGTGGTTTAAGGATTTAGAGACTAAAGCCCAATCCTTACGCGCGCAATTGGGCACTGTTGAGCCAGCCTCTGCTACTGTCGAGGCTGCACAAGTCCAGCCCACCTCACAAACCGGCAAGCCTCAAACAGTCGATCTACCCATATCTCAGGCTGAACACAACGAAGCAGTAATATTGGGAGCGATCGCAATGCCTGCGGTTGCGTCCTTTGTTGCTCAAGCGGAAGCGTCTCCACTGACGCTTGAGTTGCCTGTCCAAAATCCCATCACGGCTGAGGCTCGTAATAAACAGTTTGTTCTAGATGGTGTGGCGGCTTCGATGACTGATGAGTCTTTGTCTAGCAAAGGGCTTCCATATTTCTCCGATCTTGCCCTAGATCAGCCGTACTACGATAGCCTGCAATCCCAAGCGAGAGAATGGAGGGCAGAACTGGGTATTCCTGAAATCGATTCTCTCAGAGAGTTGCACAGCTTTACTGGACAGACCATTGACGTTGCATCTGTAAAAGAGGAGGCAGGTGATTCAAACAGCGTCATTCATGCAGGGGCGATTCAGCCCTTTCTTTTCGAGGCGACTGAGCTGAGTACACAAGTTGAAGCTCTACGGAGTCAAGTTAATCAGCATCTAGGCGACATTGCGTTATTTACCCAAACGTTGGGTCAAAGTATCAACGAACCCCAAATTCAACAATGGACACAGGAAACCGTCGCTGCTGTAGAGGTTCATTCTCAAACTCTAGGTGATCGCCTACGAAATGCTGCCGCTGGATTACTCGAAACGGTCAAAGATCGTGCAGCAAATGACTGGAAAATTGTAGTTGATACGGTCAAGGAGAGAGCATCTGATGATTGGGCTAAGACCGTGGATGCGGTTCAAGATAGAGCCGCGAATGATTGGGAAAAAGTCCAGCGCTGGGCGATTAGCTCAGATCGAGTTGATGCAAGTATTGATACTTTCCTTCAACATGTTGGTCAAAATTCAGCAAGCGGTGGACTAGCCGAACATGAAGGCTATGTGTTTGCTCGTAAAGGGGAGGAAAGAGGAATTTTTCGGGAAGGAACCAACGAACCTGTTTATAAAAATGGCCTACTCACAGATTCTGCAAATTCTAAGGATTCAGCCTACATAGCTGGGTTCCCCGCAAGAGTAGATAAAGTTGCAGCAGAGGCTAGTACGATGGCTCAAGCTTCAGCTAAATCTTCAGCTCCAAGCGCTCGAAAAGGTCGGTGATAGGTTAAATTCTGGGTTTGCATGTTTGGGATATATTATTATTTATCTGGAGAACTTATACTTGTTTAAATATCAAACCTAGAACCTAAATTTTTTGAGTTGCAGAATTAGGACTTAAATCAATTTTTCTATTTAGTCAAAGGAGAAATAATGAAATTAGAAGAATTTGCTAAAAAAGTAAGTTTACCAAAAAGCCGTGTTGAAGAAACTTTAAGGAAACTTAGTATTTCAGAAACAGAACTTACAGATTCGCATGTCAAAATCTTTGAAACTATCAAAGTTTTGAGGAATAGCTGTACGGGAGATGAGCATGAAAAAACTGAGCAAGCGATTACTCAGTATCTTTCTCAAAATAGTAGGTTAGATAAAGTTAAAAGACAGGCAATTACGGCTACAGAAGATATTAATCCAGAACTTTTCGAGTTAATGGATGGATTAGCTACAGAAGTGGCTGTAAAGCGTACTGATGGTGATCTTGAAGAGTATGTTGAAGGTGCTATTTCCAAAGCTTATGAGGGAGAAAGTACAAGTAGTCGTGAATTAGGCTCTATACATATGAATGATTTAATAAATCAAAAGGTTACTGATCGACTAAATTCTCCAGCTTTTACTGAACGAGCAAAGGAAATTTTTGAATCCGTAAAAAAGCGGGTAATAGCGAATCAGAAATAGAGCCATTTATGAGCTTTTTATTTACTGTTCTTGACTGGCGAATTCAGCAAATTGGTTATAATCTAAGAGATGATATTCGTCGTGAATCCGAAAACAAGAAAAAAGTTGCTTTAAACTTGGCTTTGCAGGGTGAAGCAATTGAGAAAAAGCAAAAAGCTATTGAAAAATCAATAGTCAAGCTAGAGAAAGAGAAAAGTAGAAATATTACTCAATTGCATAATCATCTAGCCATTGTGCTACAAATTCATTTGAAAAGTAGTTGGTCGGCTATAGCGCTCATTCTGATCGGAATACTATTAGGAGCAGTGCTGGGTATTCAAATTCCTGAAGTGATTGCCTGTAGGCGTGATAGTATTTGCGATCAGATTAAGTGGTTAAGGTTTAACCCTACACTACGTTAAGCTTAAGAACTGTATTATTATCTTTTTAAAACTATATTTTGGAGGATTTTTTTATGAATACAAATTCAAGCTATAACCCATTTCTTTCTGCTTTCTTACAGCTAATTACCCCTGAAGCAGGGGAATGGTATGGTCGTCAACTTAAGTTTTTTGCTTTTTTTGTGGCAAGCCTTATTAATAAATCATTTCAATTAGTTTTGCATATTCTCAGGTATAAAACTATGCAACCTTGTGATTCTAGAAGGCTTATTCAACAAAATCAAAAGCTAGAGCTTCCTACTCATACGAATGTTGCTGAACCAGTGCAGTCAATTGATACACATTTAGAGTGTGAGCAAACTCATGTGGATGAAGAGATTGCTTGCCCTAGTTTGGTCACTCATGATGCTTCCGAGTTAGAAGAAGAGTTTCCTGACACTTGGGGCTAAATTTTACCTCAATTTAGGCTGTGAAGATTTATCTATGAATCGAAGAGGATGCTTGTTTTCGCCCTGAATATAGCTCAAACATTGCAAAATCTTGTTTTTTGAGTTTTAAGACTGTAAGACCTTTTTGAGTCATTTCGAGGATGGAGCCTCGGTCTTGCGCTCGGACACTAAGGTCTCCACTTTTATTTTTGCCAATTGTATAAGTCTGCCCATTAAAAACGGTTTCTCCAGTAGCCGTGAGTTGTCCTTTCTTTTGTAAAATTGTTTTGGCATCATCTATCAAATTTTTAGAGAGGTCTTGATAAGTCTGGATGTCGAATTGTTTAACGGTTATTGCTTTCTCTGAGAGAGGCTGACCTTGCTTGACTTCTTCAGCAAGTTCAACAATACGTTCAAGATATTGTGGCGGTCTCTCAAGTAATTCAGCAACCTTGTACCAGCGCCGCAGAGCCTCTAGATCTGCTTCCTGTTCTGGAGTGAATGTCTGTTTTATCGCTTGAGTTAAGGGTTTATCTTGAGTTGAGTTTACAGTTGCTTCAGCGCTAATAAATTCCTCAATACGTGCAATAGCCTCCTTTACTTCATCCGAAGGCTCGCAGAGCTTATTATCATTTACATCCCAAAGTTCAGCATTATCTTTGAGCCAATCTGTCCCCGCGTCTGAAGTGGTCAGCAGGTCTAGATCTATGAGCTGGTCATCCTCCTCAGATTCACTCGATTGAGTTTCCTTGGTTTCAGATTCTTCAGCAGATGTGATCGCCTGATCGTCGCTTTTGTTAAGCCCTAGCTCTGCGTTAATTTCTTGCTGCCGTTGTAGAACCTCTGCTAGCTCGTCCTCGTAGCCAAAAGACTGACTGCCGGATGAGTTGAGTTCTTCTAATTCTTGCTGTTTTTGAACCAAACGATGTTGCAATTCCTCAACCTGCTCCGGCATCTTGTTTAGAGCGCTCTCCAAAGATCTGATTAGACCAAACGCTGAGTTGCCGCCGTTGATTGGATAAGTTACGCCACTAGATGATTCCAACTGGAATGTTGCACCCTGGTAATCTTTTCTGACGACAAGGTGGAAACCTCCAAAGCTGCCAATTCGTTGATTCCCCTGGGTATTTTGCAGGGATATCTTGGCTGTAATTGCTTGAAGAAAGTTTCCAGCCTCTTCGCGTTTAGTAAATTGATGCTTTCCAATTTGAATAGTAAAGAGATCTCCCCGTGTGTCAACCTTTTGGGCAAGATCGGTTTTCTGAGCATCTAAACGAGTTTGATAGAACTTAATATCGTTGGGAAGAATTGTGCTGACTTTTTGTTGGAGCATGTACCGCTCATTCAAAAAAGCCTGTTTATAGCGTGAGAGTTCAATCGCACGATTATCGATGGTGGCTTTCTCAATAATCAACGGATTGCCAGTGGCGATCGCCTTAATTTCGTCAAAGGACAGTGCTGAAGAGGTCAGATCGTCTACTGAACGGATGGTAGTGTCCCCATTCATGACTTGGGCGACCATTTCAGCTTTCCTGGCTAAGGTCTGCCATGAATAGCTATCAAACCCTAACTGCCCTTCGCGGCCTTGCGTCACATAGGTGAGAATGAGTACCTTTTGATTGCGGTTGCCCTGGCGTAGGATACGGCCTTCACGCTGCTCGATGTCGGAAGGTCGCCAGGGTGGATCGAGATGATGCTCTGCGATGAGTCGATCCTGAACATTCATCCCAACCCCGCACTTTTCGGTACTGCCAATCAGTACCCGAACCTGACCCTCACGGACTGCTGTAAATAAATTTTCTTTGTCAGCGGATTTTTGGGCATCGTGAATAAAGGCAATCTCACTTGCTGGCACCCCACGGGCGATTAGCCCATCCTTGAAGTGCCTATAAATGCTGAAGGGTTCCGTCTGTCCTTCCTTGGCTTTTTTAGGCGTTCCAAGGTCGCAGAAAACTATTTGAGCAAGTCTTTGTTGTCCGGTCGCATCCCAGAGCGCATGAACATTGGCGATCGCCTCATTGACTTTGCTCTCTGGGTAATCTGGCAGCGTTTGAGAAATCAACCTGGGGTCTAAAGAAGCGCGACGGCCATCGGTCGTTACCCAGAGCATATTGTCTTCGTCCGGCTCGACTTTTCGGGCTGCGACCGCCTCAGCTCTTTCAATTAGATGCTCCATGTACTGAAGCTGAAGAGGGGATGATCCTGAGGCGATCGTCAAGCGTTCTACCTCTGGTCGCGGTAAATTAAGCTGCTCAGCGGTTTGGATGTCTGCCACTTCCCTGAACAGGGACATAAGTTCAGGGACATTGGTAAAGCGCGTCAGACGGGTTTTAACCTTGAAACGCCCCGTGGGGTCAATCTCTGGGGCGGTCACTTTTTCGGCAAATGCCCCGACCCACCCGTCGAAGTTTTCGATGCCCTGGCGCTTAAGCGCATCCGGCTGTAAGAACCGCTGCATCGTGTACAGCTCGGCAATAGAGTTGCTGATTGGAGTTCCGGTTGCGAAAATGAGCCGTCCGCCATTGGCTCGGACAATCCGGCATTTCATAAAAGCGTCCATTGCCCTCTGAGAATTTGTATTTGAGAGTCCGGCAATGTTCTGTAGTTTGCTATTGCGCCCAAGATTTTTCCAAAAGTGTGCCTCGTCCACAAATAAGGCATCTATACCCAGTTGGTCAAAGGTCACGCCGTCATCTTTATTGCTCTGGGTGATTTTATCAATGCGCTCTTGAAGCTTCTTGCGCTCACGAGCTAATTGTTTAACAATGCCGTTTCCCTGCTTAACATCGGTGTCGCCTAGCATCGTATTAAGCTCATTGAGCTGATTCTGGTAATAACTCCGCTTCTCGTCTTCGGATACTGGTAAACGAACAAAGGCTGAATGAGTCACCACAACCGCGTCCCAATCGCCCGTGGCAATTCTCGCCATTAGCTCCTTACGCTTTGATGCTTGGGTATCTTTTTCCGTAGGGGCTAAAACTTTAGCGTTTGGGTAAAGCTGGTACAGCTCCCGTGTAAACTGCCCTAGCATGTGGTTTGGAACCACGATCATGGGTTTTTGGGCAATGCCCAACCGCCGCATCTCAATCGCACTCGCGATCATCGTGTAGGTCTTGCCAGATCCGACACAATGAGCCAGCATCGTTGACTCGGATTGCAGCGATCGCCAGACTGCATCCTTTTGATGGGGACGCAGTTCAACCTTTGGGCTTGACCCTGGCATTTCTAGATTGGGGTTGCTGAATTGTCGAACGATACTGCCATTAAACAGGTCATTGTAGATTCGGCAGAGTTTTTCAGCGCGATCAAAGTCTTGCCAAATCCAGCCCTTGAATTGTTCTTGGATTTGCTGCTGCTTCATTCGTGCCGAGAGGGTGGCATTTTGATTAAGCTTCTGCTCGCCATCGCTTGTTTTTTGATAAACGGTCGCGTCCTTTAGGTTTAGAGAAAGCTCCAATAACTCTAGACCTGAAAAATCAGGTGTACCTACGGTCGCATTGTTACGGATATTGAGCTTTACTGAAGGATCTGCCTGAACTGCCCAAACTGCAAACTGATGATTATGCAGGACTTGGATTTGTTGGTTGGCTGAGTCAAGTTCAAGGAGATGGTGAGCAAAATCTGCGATCGCTTCCGTCGTCAGCCAAGGCGCGCCGAGCCGAACTTCAATTTCACCTGGGCCTAGATCGCGGGGTTGAACGGCTTCAAGTGCCTGTACGTTGCTTTGAAACTGAACATTTTCTGAAGCGGCAGTTTGAGCCAGCTTGAGCTTGTCCCGTACATCACCCGATAGGTATTGGTCTTGGGTTTGCCATTCCTGAGATGTGGGGTCTAGATAAATTAGCTTTTGCTCTTGAAGATCGCTCAAAACCTTCGCTTCTGCTACTCCAAGGAGCTGCCCCATATATCCTGGAACGACTTGCCCATATTCGTTCAAGGAGGTCAGTAGGGCTTCTTGAGCGGTTTCAGCACTGTCTTTGATGGTGCGGGGTCGAACGGTACGAAGAGAAAAAACCGCTGCTTTTTCAATTTCCTTGGTCTTTTTGTTTTTTCTTTCTAGAGCTAGCAGGAGCTGCGCGTCCGGGTCTGTATTGAATGCCCTGGTGTTGGCTGTGTCGCTCAGATTCCCAAATTGCTTTGTGAAACTGTCGTAGACCTGATTTAGCTGATTTTGTACGGTTTTGAGTTCTGCATCGGTTCCGCCGCGCAACTGCACATTGAATACATTTTGTACGGCATCTCGAACTTCAAGCATCCCTGAAACTCGTTGTGCAGTCTTCTCTTTGAGGGCGGTTTGATAAATCCAACTGCCTTGGCGCTGCCAAATGGTTCCTTGATGGGCAAGATACCCATAGTTTTTGAGGCTGGACTGATGCTCTGGCGGAATAGCTTTTCGCAGTGTACCGTTTTCGGTTGATGAAAACCGCTCGGCATCTCCACTGAAGGGATTAATGGCGTTGTTTCGGGTGTAAATCTGTGCGGGAAAACCTTGAAACGTGTCCCTTATGGCTTCGGGAAGACTTCGACCATCTGAGCGAAGTGCTAACCTGCCTGGGTAAAGTTTATCGTCGCAGATGGTGCCCAGCATCCGTTCAGGATGTCTAGCGTAATACTCGTTCGTTTGCAGTGCGTTGCCGTCTGCGTCCTCGACGGTAGTGCTGGCTAACCCGATCCATGATTCCTGACTTGATTGAACCAATGGACCAATCTTTTGCAGGATGATGAGATCGGTTGTTACCTCTGTGCCAGCATTTTCCTTGAACGCATCGCCGGGGAGACGCATGGCTCCGACAAGGTTAGCCCGTTCCGATGTCCATGCGCGGAACGATTCGCCTGCCTTAGACTGCATTGTTCCGGTGCTGGTGATAAAACACACCAGTCCACCAGGGCGCACTCTATCTAAGGATCTGGCAAAGAAATAATTATGGATTTTTAAGTCCAGATTGTTATACTCAGGGTCGCCAATTTTGTAGTCCCCAAATGGAACGTTTGAAATGGCAAGGTCAAAGTAGTCATTGGGTAGAGCAGTTTTCTCAAACCCTTGAACATGAATGTCGTGATTTGGGTAGAGTTGCTTTGCAATTCTGCCTGTAATGCTGTCTAGCTCAATTCCGATCACCTCGGAACGCCGTTCCATCTCTTCAGGCATTACGCCTAAAAAATTGCCCACACCCATCGATGGCTCAAGAATGCGGCCTCCACTAAAACCCAAATGCTCGATCCCCGCATAAATCTCTCGAATGACTGTGGGTGAAGTGTAGTGGGCATTTAGTACGCTCTCAAAGGCTGAGCTATATTCTGCTGGTTCAAGGATTTTCCTTAACTGAGCCGCCAGCTCTACCCAGTCTTGATCGGGAGTGGGGTTAAAAATTTGAGGGATTCCACCCCAACCGACATATTGAGCTAGGGTTGTCTGCTCTTCTGCACCTGCTGGTGCTGTTCCTAACTCCAGAGATTTAAGTAATTCAATGGCGACAATATTGTTCCGTGCCTTAGTTTTCGCGCCACCTTGATTGAGAACGGTGTCCTCATTGATTCTGAAATTGTTAGCCATTTCTCACACCCAAAACTTTAAAAGTTGCTAACGTCTATTTCTTCGTCAGGCTCAACGTCGCTATCGTTTAGGGAGTTCCAGTGGGCATTCAAATCCTGTGAACCCGATAAATCTTCGGGGTCTATTTCTCCATCGACCACTTCGGGCAAGAAGTCAGGCTCATTTCCTAAATCAGGCACATCGGCTTCAGTCGGCAGGCAAATGTACTGCCGCATGGTTTCACTGTCGGCGAACATCTCGGCGGTTTCTTCGTTTATTCCTTGAGCAATATAGCTCTGAATCATTCGTTCATATGCATTGCTGGCACTGCGATCAACAGATAGGGCAACATTTTCTAACTGTCCTGTTGCCTTGAGTTCCTTATACATTCTGGGTCGATGTACGCTGATGTGAGCAACGTACTCCTCTGCCCAGTAAGGTAAAGACAACTTAGTCATCATTGGCCTTTCCTCAAAACTACTTAGCCTACTGCGATAATTAGAGTCATTTTAGAGACTATTCAACCTGTATAGAGAAAAATGTTCTAAGTTTTGCGATGTTTTGCGATCGCACCATCAAACGAAAGGCGTTTTTCTGTCACTCAACTGCTCAGCAACAAACGCCTTCAACTTCTCTGTATCCTTGCCTCTATTGTGCCATTTGGGGGACTCCACCCCAATCTCCTGGTGATATTCCCAAAGCTCATTCTGGTAAGCCTCAAAGAAGTCCTTCGCTGCCTGACGATGCACCTTAAAGACAGTCTCCAATATCCCCGCATTGAACGCGAAAGTCTCAAAGGGGTTTAACCGATTCCAGTCCTTGACAGCCAGAAAAATGGTCTCAGCCCGTTTGAACGCCCTGCCCCCTTTCGGCCCTCGTTTTGCCCCCGTCTCTGTCTCTGCTCTAGCCCGACCTGTCCAAGCATTCTGAGGAACGATCGCCCTCGCCCCCTCCCTCTCAATCGTCGCTGGCACCTGCTCCACTACAGCGACAACATCCGCCGTCTGCTGCTGAACGATCGCATCGTCCGATTCCGCAGCCCCTGCATCGCCCCCGTTAAGCAATCGCCTGAAGCCATCGAGTTTGTCTTGAGCTTGCTTGAGTTCAAGAGCGATCGCCCCCTTCTCCTTCTTCAACCGCCCGATCTCAGTATCATCGGTCTTTTGCACAGCAGCGATCGCCCTATCGCGCTCAAGCCTTAGTGCTAGATTCTCGCGTTCTAACCCTTCGACCCGCCGCACAAACCAGCCTACATTGGATTCCTGTCGTAGCTCTTTGATCTGTGCCTCAAACTCAGTCCTCATTTGCTCAAGTTGTCGCTCTAGCACAGAGCGCAGGTCATCCGGTACCTCTGGCACCACAGCCGTCACTTCAACCTGTGCTTTCCGCCTCCCGCCTCGCTTGGGTTTGGCTTCTGCTTCCTTAGCCACTTCTGCGCCTTCTACCGCCGTAATTGGCTGCTCAAGGTCAAAGGCTAACAGCTCATCATCCAGTTCACCTATAGGCTCCTTCTCAATCCTTCCTAGCGGCAGCTCCTGCACCTTATCGAGCATCACGCCCTTAGATCTGAGTAATGCGTCCTGGTCATCACTGAGGGCATAGCGGAAATAGTGCCCCGTCGCTGGGGAATCCATAACGTGCCCCAAGAAATGCTGAACAAAGGCATATTCATGCTGAAGCTCAGGACAGAAGAAATGAACGGCGATCGCCCCATACAGACTCCGCAGATTATGAACCGAAACCCCCTTTTTCCCCTCTAGTGGTGGCACCACCTGAATCAACACCTTGCCCGTGATGGAATTGAGCTTTTGGTTAAACGCATTGAGCGCCGTAGATAGTGCAGCCCCCTTGAGCTTGGCGATCGCCCTCACCTCCGGCAACTTCCGCAACCGCTCAATGGCCTCCAATACCTCATCAGCAGGAAAGAGCGTCACAATGTCGTAGCCTTCTCCATGCCCTGCCCGACTCTTGAGCTGTCCCTCAAACCGCAATAGATAGGGATGCTCCGTCAATGAGAAGGTACCCTTTGAAACGACTTCAGCAAAGCGTCGTCCGGTAAGGCCAGCGATCGCCGTCGCCAACCACCGCGCCTCAAACCGCCCCTTTTTCTCCAGAAACCCGCGCAGCATTTCTAGATAGCGCTCTACTGGAACCAGCCGTAGATTGAGCTGCTTGTCGCGGTTGACGAGTTGTGATCGTTTATCAATGCTTTCATAGACTTCTGGCGAATACTTGAGATAGGTCAAAGCCCAATGCTCAAGCCGT
>JANNDV010000077.1:0-6170 GCA_031387975.1 Acaryochloridaceae cyanobacterium OTE_75_metabat_521
CATTTGTCAAAATCAATCAGAGAGATTTATGACCACATATTAATATCGTTTCACAAAATCAGTCTAAACGCTGTGATTTAGATCAACAAGCCTCTATTCATTAAAGTATGAGATTCAAGGTATGAGATTAAATTTGGGACTAGGCAAATCATAGATTTGCCTAGTCCCAAGTTCGGTTAAAGCTATACTTTTCGCAAGCCGTTGGTGAGAAAAGAGACATCCTATGAAAAAAACGCTATTTCTAAGTCCTCCTTCGTTTGATGGGTTTGATGGTGGTGCGGGTTCCCGTTACCAGGCCAAGCGAGAAATTACGTCGTTTTGGTATCCGACCTGGCTAGCGCAGCCTGCGGCACTGGTTCCTGGCAGTAGGCTGGTGGATGCACCCCCTCATAATCAGGGTGTGGAGGAGGTTTTAAAGATTGCCCAAGACTATGAGCTGGTGATTTTGCACACCAGTACCCCTTCGCTTGCCAATGACGTAAAATTTGCTGAAACCATCAAGGCTCAAAATCCTGATGTGAAGGTGGGTTTAATTGGGGCGCACGTTGCGGTTTTGGCAGAGCAAACCCTACGAGAAAATCCGATTATTGATTTTGCCTGCCGCCATGAGTTTGACTACACCTGTAAAGAACTGGCAGAAGACAAGCCTTGGGATGAAATTAAGGGTCTCAGCTACCGCGATAAGTTTGGCGAACTCCGCCACACCGAAGACCGCGAGTTGATTCATGACTGGGATGCAATGCCTAGCGTGTTACCCACCTATGCCCGTGACTTGGATATCAATAAATATTTCATTGGCTATTTGCTCCATCCCTATGTTTCGTTCTATACGGGGCGCGGCTGTCCGGCAAAGTGTAGTTTTTGTCTGTGGCCTCAGACCATTGGTGGGCATCAGTATCGGTCTAAAAGCCCTGATGTGGTGGGTCGCGAGCTAGAAGAGGCTAAGGCGCTGTTTGGCGATCGCGTCCGAGAGTACATGTTCGACGACGATACCTTTACGATTGACAAGCAAAGGGCGATCGCCATCAGCAAGCACATGAAGCGACTGGGCTTAACCTGGAGCTGCAACGCTCGTGCCAACCTAGACTACGACACCCTCAAAGAACTGCGTGATAACGGGTTGCGGCTACTTCTAGTCGGGTTTGAGTCTGGCAATCAGCAAATCCTCGACAACATCCAGAAAGGGGTGAAGATTGAGGTGGCGCGTAAGTTTATGAAGCACTGTAAGGACTTGGGCATTAAGGTTCACGGGACGTTCATTATTGGGCTACCTGTGGAAACCAAGGAAACCATTGAAGATACGGTGAAGTTTGCCCAAGAGCTAAGCCCTCACACGATTCAGGTTTCGATCGCTGCGCCTTACCCTGGCACTGCACTCTATGCCCAAGCGAAAGCCAACGGCTGGTTTGCGGATGATACGCTGATCTCAAATTCTGGGATTCAGACTTCGACGCTGCGGTATCCTGACCTATCGAGTGAGGATATTGAAAATGCAGTGGAGCAGATGTATCGCAGGTTTTATTTCCGGCCTCAGGCGATCGTGCCCATTGTGAAGGAGATGCTGGGGGATCCGCAGATGCTACGGCGACGGCTCAGGGAAGGAGGTGAGTTTTTCTCTTACCTCAAGGAGCGTCGTAATTCTCAGGATGTGGCTCATCGCAAGGCGAAGACGTTGGTTTAAGCACTTCTAGGAAATATAATCTTGGGCGCTGGGTTTTGCTTCGCTTAACCCAGTCAACAGATACTATCTTTATGAAGCAATCTTTTATAACGCGAATCTTTTTAGCATTTTTCTTCCAAAGTTATATTTTATAGATAGCTCAAGAGCGTCTTTACTCGACCAGTTTTCATCTTTTAACAGTTCATCAAGCGTAGATTCATCTAGAAGTGAACTTTCCAAATGTGCCTGGATTATAAAGTCTAGGAATCTTTCTTGATCAAGAGGATGAGTTCCAGCACTTGCTTTATTTGCAGCTCCTGAAAATCTTTTCAACTTGTCCGCAAGCTCTGGACTCATTGAATTATCAATTGTTTTATCAGCTTCTGAAAAAATGACTCTAATATCTAAATTATCGACTGAGGGTTGAACGAATTTCACAAAAAACTCCTCTAAAACTGTATTGTAATTTTCTACTGGGGATTCTAGTTCCTCTTCTGGAGCAATATTACAAACATAGAAGAAAGAATTATTGTCAGGTGTTAAAAACAGGGCACAGCTTGGCAAATGATCTACCTTAGAGCGGATAAAAATTTTATACTCTGAGTTTTTGTCCTTAAAGTCAGACTCTTTATTTTTATCTCTTATCCAACCATCATGAAGCTTTTCCTCTATTAACTGGAAAAGCTTATCCTGTTCGCTGAGGCTTCCAATAAATTTCAAGTCACGATAATTTCTCATTGCCATACCAAAAAAGTTTTCTATTTTTTCGTGACTAAATAAAATCCTAAAAACTAGCACTCCTCATTAGAGACAATACTCAAGTATTTTTTAGCCGATTATGGATTTTCCTTATTATCAACATAGTTTAGATGCGATGTTATTGTTATATCAAGAACTTTGGTATTCGATTCGAGTTCTTCGCCGTCTTTTGAGACTATAAATGTCTGAGTTCGCGTGTCGCCATCAGAAAAAATTAGCTGAACAATCACGCGATCCCCCTGAGGCGTTTGAGCAACAAGTTTATACTGATGAAACGCTGTATTCCCATCGGGTTGAACAAGTACGTAACTCCCAAATCCGTCAGATTTTATCTTTGAGTAGTAAAGATTATCTCCTGCCTTTGTGGACCAGTGACCGACAAGTCTCTCTACGGGTGTGCCTAAGCTTCTTTCATTATTTCCTAGATTCTTACTTTGTTGATCAGCAATAGGAATCTCAGCAGCCTTTGTTGATGCAAACGTTGCTTTTATAGGTGCTTCAGCAGCTTTTAATGAAGGCTGTAAAAGCAAAACTGCACAAAGTATACTGAAGAATATCTTATTGTTCATGCTTTTAAAGTTAAGCAAAAGTTATGAATTGACTACTATTACTAGTTTTCCCTACAAATGCTTCAGAACTGCACTTGTTAAAATAAATGTAAGCGTAGGTCAGATTGAGGCACGAAACCCAAATACAGACCAAAATGCTAAAGCTAAAGTGTACTCAATCTTTAGGTTTTGCCCAAGCTTCTGCCTTACTTAAGTAGGCGATCGCGTTTTGTGTAACATTTAATGCTACGAGGTCGATCTATCGGAGGTTCTATGGTCAATGCAATTTTAGGTACAGCGAAACAGCAAGCAGCCCTGGATTCTCCACGTAAGCGTTTTAGCGAAGCTTTAAAGGCATCAAGGCAGTTGCAGTCTGATAGCCGACGTTTGGGGCATGACCGAGTTAACCTCTACTATGAAGATGTTGAGGGCAACTGGCTAGAGAGCTGGCAAGAAGATAAATAAGGCTTCCGAGTCTTTGGTCATGATTTCGTCCAGTCATGATAGGTCGGGTTAGGCGATTTCCAGAAAAGGTTTTACCCGCCGAGATTGTACCCTATCGCATAGGCGAGGCTACGCCAACGACTCCGCTCCCTATCGCCAGAGGCGAGGCTACGCCAAAGCGACAGGCTCAGGACACAGCAGGGCAAAATCTCTAGTGTCTAGCTGGCTGAGCGGAGTCGAAGCCAGCGATAGGTTTTTTCCAGAAATCACCTTAAGGCACGAAACCCGAATACAGACCAATGTACTGAAACTAGAGTGTGCTCAGTCCTTTAGGTTTTGCACCAGCCTATGCCTTGCCTAAGTAGGCGATCAGATTCTAAACCATAGAGACTGGGCTTTATTTCACTTAACTCAGCCTACTCAGCTGTTGCCCAATCTTCTATTCGCAACTCTACTATTTGTCCAAAATCTGACTTATTACGAGTGAGTAGAATAGCGTTGTTCGTCAGGGTGATCGCAGCAATTTTTAAATCCATATTTCCAGTTCGAGGATAAGCTTTCCGTAAACGTTGATGCTCTAGTGCAGCTGTTCGACTAAAAGGAATCATTACTATAGATTGATAATCCATAGCAAGCCGCTGTAGTCCTTCATAGGCAAGAAGCTGATTATCCAGTGTTTTCGCCCTGGATAGAAAATTGAGCCGTCCCCTGATCTGCTCTTCGTAAGTAATTACGGTTACCACAACCTCTTCAACGGTAGCCAGTTTTGCCAAGATTCGCTTCCCTTCTTGTCCATTGCGCTGGATAAGGCTGAGATGATCGGTGTCAAGAATGTACATTATTAAGTTTTAACAGCCTACTCAGCAGTCTTGCGCCATTCTTGACCCAGGCGAACCGCTTCATCAAAGGTAGGGTCATCTTCAAAGCTGCCTGCTACCTTCAGCCACCAAGGCTCTTTTTTCTGGTGGGAACCAGATAGCATTTGCTTCATTTGTTCTAGCTCTGTTTCCAGAGTTGCGACTCGTGCTTCAAGTCTTTCAGAGCGTTCTTCAATCTGCTGAGAGGCCATAAAAATCAGTCGACGCGATAGAACTCAATAAGCATTATAGCTAGTGACAGGCTGGGTTCACAAAGCCCTACCTACCACTGAAGGTCGGGTTGAGGCACGAAACCCGATTGCAGAATAATCCACCAAAACCAAGGTTTACCAAGTCTTTTAGGTTTTGCACCAGCCTATGCCTTGCCTAAGTGGGCGATCACTTCCAGGCTATAAAAACTGAGTTTCACTTCGCTTAACTCAGCCTACTCAACGGTTGCCCAATCTTCTATCTGCAATTCTACGATTCGTCCAAAATCTGACTCATTGCAGGTGAGTAGGATGGCGTTGTGGGTCAGGGCGATCATTTGGGCATGGAGTGCTGTAGATGCAATCGTTTTTTTATGACTGATGCAATTTTAGCCATACATCTAAATCAGCCGAACCAGAAAAATCCAATAGAGCCTCACCCAACGATTCAAGTTGAGCAAACGAGAGCGCAGCAATTTGGCCTTCAATATTGGGGGCGATTGTGCCAATTTTTCGAGTTAATTGACGGAGGATTAGCGATCTCTCTCCCTTCTCAATGCCCTGCTCAATACCCTTTTCAATGCCAAAACGTTCCGCATTGGTTACATAAGTCACCTTTCGTTCCTCCTCAAATGACTGAAGCTCTTGCCAAAAACTGCGCTCAGCCGCCTCTGGTAAAATCATAACCCAATCAATAAAACGGTATAAATCCAAAATCTCTTGTCGTCCATACCCTTTTTCATACAGGGCTTTCGTTAAGGTAAATTTCCAAGCCTTACGCAAATCAACATTACGCTTTGTCTCCAGCACCTTCAGATGCGCCATCACCACTGTGGCAAATGGATTGTCGCTACTCTCCAGTTCCGCCCATTGTGCTCTATAGTCAATCAGCTTTACTGCCCCAAATTCAAAACTGAGCTTTGTATCAGGGTAGTTTACTCCGTATTCATGAGGTCTCCACTGGTCGCTCTCATCACACAAAATCGCTAGACTAATGGGTATCTGCTGATAACGGTCAAAAATTCTAATGCTGTATGTGAACATCCTTTGCGCAAATGCTTTTTCTCTCTGAGCCTGTACCTCCACATGCACTAATAGCCAAAGCTCTGCCCCATCTACCTGCCACACCTTGACCAATTGATCTGCATAGCGTTTACCCAGTTCCGCATCACGAGAAATTTGCTGAAATTCTTTGTCGAGCAACTCGTAGGGTCTACTCCAATCAATCAGCGCAGCAGTTTGGGAAAAGAAAAAGGCGATCGCCTGGGGAAAGTAAGCCCTTAAAATATTCTTCCAGGGCGAATCCAGATCTGCTCTTAGTAACGTCATTGGGGTTTTAGAAGGAAGGCGATCGCTCCGATTGTATAGCAAAAGTATTAAACTGCTACAAAGCAGTCATAGGTGGGATTAAGGTACAAAATCCGAACCCAATCCGATTCGCTGAAGTTGAACGTGCCCAGTCCTCTAGGTTTTGCACCAGCCTATGTCTTGCTTAAGTGGGCGATCGCCCTTAAGCCATAAGAACCTGGGTTCACCTCGGTTAAATCAAGCTAAGGATCGTGGATTTAATAAGATCCAGAATTGTTTAGAGTCGATACGCCTTACACTCCCTCATCCCCTAACCCCTTCTCCCAAGGCGGGAGAAGGGGAACAAGATTCTTCTTACTCCCCTCTCCCGTTCTGGGAGAGGGGC
>JANNDV010000078.1:0-4735 GCA_031387975.1 Acaryochloridaceae cyanobacterium OTE_75_metabat_521
TGCCAACCAAGAAGTGGGATATGTTTTGCAGCGTTTAGAAAGCTATAGCGGCCTTGCTATTCTGACGACCAATCTACCGAATGCGATGGATAGCGCCTTTGAGCGGCGGATTCGCTTTAGCGTTAGGTTTGAGATGCCTGATCAAGAGCAGCGCACTGAAATCTGGACTCGACTACTGCGCAATCGTAAATTGCCCGTTGAGGGACTGCATCCTGAACTGCTGGGTCAGCTCAACTTTTCAGGGGCTAGTATTCGGATGATTGCGGAGAATGCGTCGTTTTTGGCGGCTGAGGATAAAACTTCGGTACTGCCAACCCATCTCATTGCGGCGGCAAGAAGTGAATCGCTTAAGCAGGGGCGGGGGCTGACTGATCGTGAACTCCAAGGTTGGCCTCGGTAGAATTCTTTCCTTTGCCTTATCTTTTGCTGCAATTGAACATTCGTGGGTTAATGGATGCGATCGCCGTTTTTTTTCAGCGTTAGCCAATTTCTGCTTTCTTGGGCTTGAGCGGTCATGTTCTAGATCTGTTGGATTGGAATTAAACAGCACAACCAAACTCAAAGCGATTAATGAATAATCCAATTACAACATCATGCATCACAATTGATTTAGAAAAACAAATCGCTTTTCGAGCTAATCCCTTAATCCGTGTACAGAAGGTTGGCTTGGTGCAAAAGCGGGTACCAATCATGAAGGAAAATCTCAATCTTAATTAGATTCCATTAGGGTTGTATTAAGAGGCTTCAACGCTTCAACGTGGATACTCATGGCTTGATGTTTTCTTTGAAGTTAATCCGCCTGCATGAGTTCGCCTTCCTCGGTTGCCGCCACATTACGCCCAGAAGTTCGTCAAAAGTTGGGGATTGAGGCTTTGTCCAAGTCGAAACCCATCACTCTGTTGCAGTTTTTCCTGAATCACCGACAGTTCATGAGAAGCGAGTGTGAAGAACGGGTGGATAAGAGTCCGAAGGAATTGATGACAGGAGAGAGTTATCCGCACTGGATAGAGATGCTGAGATTTAAGCGCTTCCAACAAGCCTAAATAAGGGTGGAAATGGGATCTAGGTCATTGTTGAAATGATGGCCCAATTTGTCCTGCACTGGTATCCTAAAACCTCGGTTTTTAAACCATTCCCGCTTTTAGTTGTGGGGGTAGATCAATGTAGTTCTGAATGGAATGCCATTCAGAAACAGCGGGTACTTCTTCGTGAAAGCTCACCCCAAAATGTGCCACTGCCGCCAAGGTCAGCGCAGCCATAATTTCATCATCAGAAATACCTTTAAGCCGTTTTTCTAGAGCGTCTATTTTATGCCCTAAGAGGGCTTGCCCTCCAAAAACAGAGTGATATAGGTCTAAATTAGGCCGAAGCTGCATTGAGCCATGCTGCAAAACGGTCTGGCCGCGCCAAACCTGCGCGCTGCCAATCAACTTAACCCCGTCAGGTGTCACTAAATCAGCCGCCGTTGCACTCTCAAAACAGTTAACCTCACGCTGATAGCCTCGCCCTGCCGCACCAAACTCAAGCTCAAGCCCCAGCGATCGCCATCCCTGAATCAGAAACTCGCAAATGTGCTCATAGGTTTGGCGGCGATGTCCCGATTGGTGCGGCAGCACAATGCAGTATGTCAAATCGCCAGCATGCAAAACCGCCCGTCCGCCTGTGGGTCTTCGCACAAGGTCAATGGGTTTGTTCTGCCATCGTAGGGTTTGCCAATGGGTCGGCCATTCTTTCTGGTGGTAGCCCAGTGAAATTGCCGCAGGTGCCCAACGATAAAACCGCAGCACGGCAGAATGCTGCCCTTGATGGCATTGCTCAAACAGCCATTGATCGATCGCCATCTGAATCTGCCCCGAACCCTGCCAAAGCGGCATCAGTCGCCAAACCGTCATCGAAGCAAAACCTTCACGTTTGGATGGCTTGGAGCGAGGTCTTTTCGCCCGTGCCTAGAGCAGCGCATCATAAAGATCCAATGGTTGTGCATCCGAGAAAATTTTTAGTAAACTTCATCTTAAGAGCGCAGCTTAAAGAAATCAGCAGCTTTGACGAAACCCTAGGACTCAACGACGCTATGTTCACCGCTGTCATCAGTTTTAATATAGCCTTGGCGATTCTTTGTTTAATCGTTGCCTGGAAACTGCATCACATCAAAAATACTCTGCGACGGGCAACGCGCTGGCTTATTAATGCAGAGCAGAATACTGACCAGATTCTCTATCCAGCCCCCTATTATATTTTGTTGGGGCAAGCTGGCATCGCGCAACGCCAAAGGCAAGTGGCTGGGATTAGGGCTATACAGCAACAGGTTATTCGGTTCGCAACACTTTTGAAGCTACTTCAGTGGATCTATCAACGCCAAGCTGAGTCGATTCAAGGCCGTTTTGTATCCCGTGCTAAACGGCTGAGGTAACGATTAACGCATACTATGGAAAGCTAAGCATTACAACGTAACCATGGCAAAACAACGTTCAGGATTGTTTCTCGGTGGATTTTTGTTAGGCGCGGCGGTGGGCGCAGCAGCAGGTTTACTGTGTGCTCCAAAAACAGGTCGTCAAACGCGCCAACTCCTCAAAAAATCGGCAGATACTCTACCTGAACTCGTAGAAGATCTCTCAACTAGCTTCCAGTTTCAGGCAGATCGACTCTCGGAATCGACGCTGTATCAGTGGGATGAAACCTTAATAAGACTACGGGAGGCTTTGGGTGCAGGGGTTGAAGCGGCAAATACCCAACGTCGGAATATTCAAGAACGAGACACTCAGACAGAAAAGGCACAATAGACCATCACTTGATAGGATGGCACAGTATTTGATGCGTACCCATCTAATGGCCCCATTAAATGCCGTTAAATATCTAACGGCTTTGCGTTGAGTGCCTTCAGCAGCTACAACAGCGTTTATTTATCTTCATTTCGATGAACTGTGTCGTTTTAGGACACCCGTGACTGAACCCATTTTCTGGCTTGTTTGTTCGTTTTTATTAGTGGCAGTATGTTTAACTGCCGTGTTGATGGCTGCTATCCCCGCGCTGAGAGAACTAGCGCGCGCCTCTCGCAGTGCAGAAAAGCTGTTCGATACGCTACACCGAGAGCTACCGCCCACCCTTGAAGCCATTCGCCTCACAGGGGCAGACATTAGCGATTTGACAGATGATCTTGGCGGTGGTGTTGAAAGTGCAGGAAACGTTGTTAAACAGATAGACCAAAGCCTTCGGGTGGCTCAACATCAGGCCAAAGAAGCCGCAATTACCACCCAAAGCGTTTGGGCTGGTGTTCAGGCCGCTTGGAAGAGTTTTAAAAAAACCTCGCAAAAGCGCAAGCGCCGTGAACCGACTCAGCCTCTACCCTCAAAATCAGAGCGTCGGGGTTCTACGGGCGATCGCTCTGCACCAAGAGTCCGCTCCGCACCAAACAATCGTCCCACCTCAACGGGCTACCGAAAATCCTCCGTTGATTACCCTGAAGTGCCTTCAACTTCTGTAAAGCCTTCTGGTCGCTTACGGGCAGAACAACGCCACGACGCCTCTTCCCTAGATGCCCCTTCCCCTTCAGAAAAGCACATTGAACCTTTGCCAGAGAATCCTTCTTCCCCTGAACTTGAATAGCCCGTCTTTCGCCGCCAGCATTGGTTTGAAAAAGCTATCCTTAAAGTACATAAACATACGTTAAGATTCGCAAGGGTAAATCTTAATCCCGTCTGGAGATGGACACTTTTATGTAGTGTCAATCTGCCGCTTTTATTGACAAAAGCGAGTGATATAGTGGCTGCGAGGTTTGTGGTTATTGTGGTTGTAAGGAGCATGAAGTAATGGGCATCCCGCTCAAGCAAGCAGTTGAAATTGGTTCATATCTGGTTAAGCAGCGGCTGATGGGTCGCAAGCGGTTTCCGCTGGTGCTCATGTTAGAACCACTGTTTCGGTGCAACTTAGCCTGCACAGGCTGCGGCAAAATTCAGCATCCCCTTGAGGTTTTGCGCAAAAATCTTACCCCAGAAGAATGCTTCACTGCTGCTGAAGAATGTGGCGCACCTGTGGTTTCTATTCCAGGTGGAGAGCCGCTCTTGCACCCTCAGATTGAAGAGATTGTGACGGGGCTAATTGCGCGCCGTAAGTTTGTCATTATGTGTACCAATGCGATTTTGCTCGAAAAGAATCTGCATAAGTTTAAGCCTTCTCCTTACTTCACGATCATGGTTCACCTTGATGGCCCTCGTGAACTACATGATAAGAGTGTGGATCGTGAAGGGGTTTTTGACGTTGCCGTGTCAGCTATTAAGGCTGCAAAAGCGAAGGGATTCCGTGTCAGTACCAATACAACAGTGTTTGATGGCGCTGACCCCAAAGTGATGCAGGAGTTCTTTGACTTTTTGACCGAGTTGGGGACAGACGGTATCAACGTTTCTCCTGGCTACAGCTATGAGTGGGCGCCCGATCAGGAGCATTTCCTGAAGCGAGAAAACACTAAGGCACTATTTCGTGAAATCTTGGCTCCCTATAGAGCAGGTAAGAAATCTTGGTCGTTCTATCACAATCCCCTGTTCTTAGACTTTTTGACAGGCGATAAAGATTACGAATGTACCCCTTGGGGTAGCCCGAGCTACAGCGTTTTAGGCTGGCAGAAGCCCTGCTATTTGCTTAATGAAGGCTATTACAAAACCTTTAAAGAGCTGCTAGAAAAAACGAACTGGGAAGAATACGGTCACACCAGCAACAACCCTCAATGCCAAGACTGCATGGT
>JANNDV010000091.1:0-5922 GCA_031387975.1 Acaryochloridaceae cyanobacterium OTE_75_metabat_521
CTTTTGAGCGATGCCGTTAATTTGCATTAAGGCGGTATCTGACCCTATGGTTCGTAGGCATTCCAGACCTAGCACAGCGCGAGGATGTTGGTTTTCTCCAGGCCAGTTGCGAATGAGCGGGGTAAGTTTAAGGGCGATCGCATCGGAACCCAATAAGCCGAGCGAGAGCATGGCCCACTTTTCTTTAGAGGAACCGCCTTCGGTGAGCCAGCGCTCAAATAGGCTCCAAATAAAGATATCTAAAGACTGGCGATGGGCATGGGTTTTGAGGTGCTGCACCAATAAGACAGGGCTATCTAGGGTGCTCAATTTAAGGGCGGTAAGGCAAGCATTAATCTGTGCTTCGCTAAGGCAGCGATCACCGATCGCTAAAGCTGGCAGGTCGGCGGCGCTCACCCAATCAGGATGCTGCGATCGTTTTTGACTGGGCAAGTCGGCAATACCGTCTTTAATCCATTGGGGGGTGCTGTTTTCATCAAAGGGGAGAAGATCAGCGTCTTCTTGATCTAGCACTAAGGCTTTGACCTTCTCGGCAATTTCAGAGGGCTGTTGTTCCAGCGCTGAGCGGATTAACGATTCGTAGCCCTTGCGTCTCATACTCGTGAGGAAGGCGATCGCGGCTTTGGTTAGTTCTGTGGGTTTTGCTTCCACAGGCGAAACGTTTTGACCCGCTGCAATAGGTATAAGCCCTACAACTGCATGAGTAGGATTATCCTCTAACCACTGTCGCGCTAGCTGAGACTTTTTGAGCTTGAGCCAAAGCTCTAGCATATAAGGGGCAGCTTCAGGTGCTTGAACACTTTCGGTAAATACCTGTAATAAATCTGTTGTGTGTGATGGATGAGATTTTAAAAGACTTCGGCAAATCCAATCCAGAGCACCAAATTGGGTATTGGCTAGCCATCCTCGAATATATTCTGGCTTACCCAGTCCCATCCAAAGCGTTCGAGCATAGGCTTCTACTAACTGTGCATCGCCTGCCCCAAAAATGATTTCGATAGACTCGTCGGTTCTTAAATACTTCCCTGCGCTAACTTTCCAGGTATCAAGGTAAGTCTGGACTTCTTCAATACCGAGGTAAGCTGCCAAAAAATAGAGGGGCGAACCTGAAGGAAGGGTCTTAAGAACTGGACGTAGTTGTTCTACCATTAACTGTGCATCTGCACTGGTAAGCGTTTTCCAGAGATGATCTTTGAAACCTTGGATAATAATTCTGAGCAAAGAACTGGCTTCTCTTTGAGTGACCTGCACTAAGGCACTTAAAGCTTCTTCTGAAGTCCAATGCGACCTAGCGGCTACATAGCGCTCAATATACTCTTTCCCAAAGTTGGTTTCTAAGTACTGAATTCCTTGCTCTATACTAAATTGCTGAAAACGAACAATAGCGATACAAACTTCGGCAATAGAAAAGAGATTAGCCAGCGGGTAAACAATTTGGGGGCGGATGCCGCGCCAGTCTCGCATTAAAATAACGCAAGTCTTGTGCAGATCAGGTTGTCCAGTTAAGAATTGGATTCGTACATAATCTGCAAGATCTGAAAGGTGTTTCTCAGTAAAATAGGCATTGGTTCGACTACTGCCTGGCATCTCACAGATCATTGCTATTAGCCAGAAGTGCGCTTCTTGAGGCGTAAGCAAAATTGAAATTTTGGCTTTATTCCAATCGAGGCCAAAGTATCCTTCCTGTTTTCGTCGCTGGTCAGGGGCTTTGCCTTGAATTTGCATCAGACGTTTGAGCGCATCTTCCATATCAAACGGTTTGACTGCTGGTTTTGGCAAAGGATTTCTCGGTAGCCAAGTCGCCCACAGCCAGTCTTCTGGATTTAGGTTGAGCGATCGCACGATCTCCAACTTCTCTATAACGGCAGGCTGTTCTGGAGTTTCAGGGGCGATCGCAGTAGCTTCAGCTTGCTCAGGAGCTTGCGTTAGCTCTACTTGAACGACTGGAATTTCAACGGATACCTCTAACCCCAAGGCAACTTTTGCAGCATTCCGAACAACAGGTTCAGTATCTTGGGTAAGCTGCTGAAGAATGTCGGTTGGGGTATTGGGGTTTTGTGTAATGCCGTAGCGATCGTGCCATTCTGACGAACAGCTTGCTTTTTCTAACACATTGCATAGTAACTGAGGATGCAAAAGCACCAAAAAACGATTGAGTGATTTGGACGGCTTAAGCAGAGCTTGTGGCACGATAGATAGCTCTTGTTTGTCTGGTGCTTTATTCTGTTTCTCTTCGGGAGATAGAGATTCTTGAGCCGCCAGACGAACCTTCTTAGATGAGTGTTTGGATAACTGCTTCAGTAACTCAAGGGGAGTGTTTGGATTAGACGCAATTTTCCGCAAGAGGACTTCATGATAATCCACATAGCCAGCATAGCTTTGAGCTTCAGTAATGTTTCCATTCGTATCAAAAATTGTAAAGTCCTTTATTACTACTAATTGTTCTAACAAAACATTTGGAAGCCTAGGATTTCCAGCTAAAGCTCGACAAACAAATAGATCTTTGGCTAAGAATAATTTCTCTAAAATCCTGAGAGGAGTATTAGGATTTGCTGCTACAGCTTCTTGAGTCTCTAACCTCAGAATCAAAATGAAATCAGTCTCTCTATAGGCATTTTTAGTTTCATCTAACGCTAATAGTTCTAGTGCTTTAGCAGGAGTATTTACATTTTTGGCAACTTCAACTCGAACAGCTCTTTCTCCGCTACTGGCCAACTGTTCTAGAGAATCTGATGGTGTATTTGGATGTCTAGCAACGTGCTCAAACCTACCTGAATAGGAATATTGGACGATATTGCGTAAGACCTCGCTTGTAGCGTGAGGATTTTGAGCAAGAAAATAATTGACTTGAGCATCTCCCAATTTCGAGAGAGACTCTAATAGGTCAGGAGGTATGCTGCAATTTGCTGCAATCCCTGCGCTAACTGACCGTTCGGGATCATTAACAAGTTCGATCAAAAGATTTAATGGCGTATTGGGGTTCTTCGCTACTCCTCTGCGTATACTGGGCTGTAACGCATTGGCTAGAGATTCCAATACACTGGCAGATGTATTGGGATTGTGGGCTACGTACTCACGGACATACTGATCGCTATGATTGGCGAGTTGAGCCAAGGTTTCTGGGCTGGTATAGCGTCGCTCGGCGGCTAATCTAGGCACCCATAAAGCACGCTCAATACCATTGCCGCTATATGCAGGCAACTCATCGATCATGTCTAGGAGCACTTCTCCAGGTGTATTAATATGTTTCGCTACAGCTTTGCGAACTACGCTATAAGAATCTTTCCCCAGTTGAGCAAGTGCTTGCGGAGGAGCATCTGAATTTTTGGCTAAGGCAGTCCGAACATCTAGATTTTTATCTTCAGCCAATCGTTCGAGAACATCAGTAGAAGCCTTAGAATTTTTGGCTAGAGCTTGACGAACTTTATCATGGGGATCTGTCACTAAATTCTGAAAAATTCGGTTAGCTGTATTTTCTTGCTGGGCGATCGCAACCCTAATCTCCAAGTCCAGTAGCGGCACAAACGCATCAGGAATCGCATCAAGTGCCGCCAATTCGCAAAGCGCCTTTTTGTTTTGCGTAAGCTGAGCCAGAATTGCGGAGATTACGTCTTGGTGGTCTTCTAAAACAACAGCCGGATGAATAGGCAGTGGGTCTATTTGAGGCTCAGCGGCTGACTGCTTCACATCATCCACCTGAGCTATTTCGCTGACGGCCTCAGTCTCAACATAACCCTTCTTCAGCTTTTCCTGAAGCAGCTTTTGAAACGACTTTTGGGCTTCCGTCTCAGACCCAAAATCCTTGGTCTGCGATTGTCCTGTCGTCCCCACCCGTCCATACTGCACCGTATGGGATGCACCCTCTAGGGTAATCGTCCAGAACTTATCAGACTTTGCATCCGTGTATCGAAGCGATCGCCGTTCCATTGCCATACCCAAACCAGAGTAAAATTTGCCCACTTAGTTTTAAGATTCCCTAGATTTGGGCATCTTAAAACAGTTGACGAATATATTCCACGCCTACAAAGCCGCCATGCATACACGCTACTTTGAGCACATCGGTTCCGGTCAATTTTGGGCGATCGCCTCCGAGAACCTGTGTATTCAGATTCGTCAGGGCAAACTTGGCACTGCTGGCAAAGTTCAGCGCAAAGACTATGGCGATGCTTCGGCCTGCGCTAAAAAAGCAGAACAGCTCATTCAGGCACAACTGGCAAAAGGGTTTAGTGAACTAGACCTGTCCCGCCCTGAATCCTTCGGAAAACCATCCGATGCCTCTGTACAAAGCATTTTGGTGCTGACAGACCTGTCCCCCGCTTTTTTAGAATGGGCTGCTCAAAGCTCCAGTCAGGTGGTGCAAAAGGCGATCGCCAATCATCCTCACGCAACGCGACTCGCGTTAGAAACCCTTACCCAGAGCCAATATCTTGATGTAGTTGAGTTGGCCCAACTGCATATCAATTTGGCGGGTGAGATGACGGAAGGCTGGCAAGAAAACGCGATCGCCCGTCTCAAAGCGTTAGACCTCAACCCAAAACGCAAGCCGATTTTAGAATTAGCAGCCCTTGGCATTATTCCTGATTTTCTACTGGATTCTCTAGCGCTGGATTTACGAGTGGCGATCGCCAAACAGCCTGAAACTGCTCCGCAGACCCTAGCGCAACTGGCTGAGGATTACCATGAAAACGTGCGGAAGGCGATCGCGGCGAATCCCAATACGCCAACCGATGTGTTGGGAAAACTGGTGGGCGATCGTACGGTTGAAGTTCGGATGACGTTAGCAAAAAATCCGGCAACGCCAGCATCAGCCTTAATACAGCTTGCAGATGATGTTTATGAGAAAGTCCGTAAGGTTGTCTTGAAGCATCCTAGGATTCCTGGGGAAGCATTATACAAATTACGACATCTGATATCCAATAACGTCGAATACTATCTTAGACAAGCAGCGAGCGACTCTAACCTATCCCCCGATACATTGGGCAAAATGGCACAAGAGTACGATTGGCGTGTACGTAAGCTTGTTGCGAGGAATCCACGAATGCCTTTAGAGTTTCTAGAGAAATTGGCTAACGATCCATATGACAGCGTGTGTCAAAGCGTCGCAGCTAATCCATCAACTCCCTTTAGCATCTTGAAAAAGTTATCGAGTTATGGCATATCTTGGGCAGGCAGAGGAATAGGATCTGACCCAAATGTGCCGACTAACGCCCTAGTTAAAGAGCAACCTGTCTTCAAAGAGCAAGTGGCTATGGTTTCCCAGAAGCTACCTGATAGTAGAGATATGGCGGAGCGATCAAAACCAGCGATCACGGCTAATCCCAATACCTCAAAATCTCTAACTTTGAATGTTTATGCTCAATCCAATTGTGCCTTCAGTCGCTTATCGGTTTTAATGTGCTGCCAAATATCGTCGCCCATCCTAGGACGGTTAGCCTTGTCCAAATTATGGTGGGAACGCTATGCGATCGCCCAAAACCCCAATACACCTAGCAAACTGATCCAAACCCTTTCCCAAGATCACAATTGTCTAGTTCGAGCCGCAGCCAAAGCCAACGATCTCTAAAAAAATAAGCACTAGAGAGCATTTGCCTGATTGACTTCAGCGACGTATAAATTTAACGCTTTCGCAACCTGCTCAACGCTCAGTTCCATGCCCAACAGGGTCATGCTCTAGATCTATGGCATTGAAATCAAATCGCACAACCAAACTCAAAGCGATTCATGAACAGTCCAATCACAACATCATGTATCAATAACCACTTTCAGGTCTAAGGATCGTGGATTAAATAACTTACAGAATTGTTTAGAAGCGATACGCTCTGCATTCCCTCATCCCCTAACCCCTTCTCCCAGAGCGGGAGAAGGGGAACAAGAAACTCCGGCTCCCCTCTCCCGCTCTGGGAGAGGGGTTGGGGGTGAGGG
>JANNDV010000136.1:0-3487 GCA_031387975.1 Acaryochloridaceae cyanobacterium OTE_75_metabat_521
AGAACCCTAGCTTTATCGTCAAAACCCGCCCTTGCAAAACCTGCCCTTGCAAAACCTAGATGTGATTTATTCTTGTGCCTAGGGTTTATCTTCGGTGTCAATTTTAGGCATATAGCCTGGACGATCTTTGCCTTCCCAACCCACGGGGCGTTTGGAGTTGTAAAACGCAAGTGACCCTAAAGAGACAGCCGCAAAAAATCCGAGGGCTAGTACCCCATAGAACGCATACAGAGAATGTGAACCCGTTCCGGTCAACGTCGTCAAGTCAAAGGCAAAAAGCATAGTGGCAGAATCCAGCAGTGAAACGCTAAAGATAACAATTCTTTCTAGAATACTCGGTTTCTGAAGGCGGCGGTGCGTGACCTTGCTCTGTAAATGGCGTTTCTTTGAGGTATAAATTTCCGAGGGCTACGACTTGACACCTTAAAAGAGCGATACTAGACTTAGCGGGAGTCAGATTGTTATGCCTAGCTATGGCGCTAGATATAGAACTTCCTTCCTGTTACATTTAGCTCTAAAAATAGTCCTATGGTTGTATCCCAGTCTCCCGTCACCGTACTCAGCGAATCCCAGAAGGCAGTTTTACAAAAGTATTTCATCAATGGCGAATCCACCTGGGAAGCAGTGGTGGAAAGGGTGGCTCGGTATGTCGCCAGCGCGGAAGCCACGCCAGAACTACGAGACTACTGGCAAGAAAAGTTTCTCTCGGTGTTGATTCCGATGAAGCTGGTGCCGGGTGGCTCTATTTTGGCGAACTGCGACCACGGCACGCGGGGGCTACTCAACTGCTTTGTGTTGTCAGCAGAAGACAACATCCATGACATTACTAAGTTGGTGTCCGATGCGGTGTTGACCACTAAGTTTAGGGGTGGCGTTGGCATCAACATTGGCGCTGAAGGTCAAAAAGGCTACATTCGGCCTAAGAATTCGCCGTTTCAGGATGGTCGGGCGCTAGGGCCATGTGCGGTGCTCGATATGGTGTCAGAGAATTCTAAGAAAATCACGACGGGGAATAAGGCACGACGCGGTGCGTTTTTGTTTTCGATGGATTGGAAGCATCCCGATATTTTGGAGTTTATCCAAGCCAAAACCCAATCCACCATTGATGCAGCAGTGACGAAATCCGTCGTCGAGAAAATGGCGCAGTTGGTACAAAGCGATTTGCCCCAGGAGGAGAAGAATGAGAGGCTGCAAGCGCTAAACCAAGAACTTTCAACGGCTTGGGTGGAAACACACTTGAGTCCTGAGGGGAAACGCGATCGCCGTTGGCACAATGCAAACATCTCTGTACAGCTCGACGATGAGTTTTTCACGAAACTGGATGCAGGTGATGGCTTTGCCCATGAGCTATGGGACAAGATTGCCAGCAATGCCCATGCGACCGCTGACCCTGGCCTGCTGTTGATTGACAACGCCAAGCGCCGCAGCCCCATCCGCGATTTTGTGACCTGCACCAACCCTTGCGGAGAAATTTTTCTTCCGCCAAACAGTGCCTGTAACCTCGCATCTCTAGTGCTGACGAAGTTTATCCATCGCAATGAAAATGGCGAGATTGAGATTGACTGGCAAGATTTAGCCCAAACGGTTGCGATCGCCACTCGCTTCTTAGATAACGTCCTTAGCGTGGCAGAATTTGCCACCCCAGACCAAAAGCACAACGTGCGGAACGTATTCCGGCAGTTGGGGCTGGGCATCATGGGCTGGGCAGATTACCTCAAGCAGGCGCACATTGCCTACGACTCCCCGCAACATTTGGACGAAATTGATCGCTGGGGCGGCTGGATTGCCAACTATGCCTACCGTGCCTCGGAGGCATTGGCGGCAGAGAAAGGAGCCTGTGGCGTGTGGCCCCAGATTCAAGATCTACGGACGGGCAATATTTTTGAGCGTTGGCTCGATAGTGAGGGGAACCAGTACAACGGTGAAGAAGCGCTGAAGTCTACGCGTCAGGACTTAACCCAAGTACCGCGCCGAAATTCCACGGTTCTGTCTATTGCACCGACGGGTAGTATTGCTCAGTTGGCGGCTTGCTCTTGGGCTTTTGAGCCAGATTTTGGGCTGACGATGTGGAAGCAGGTGTTTGTAGATGCTTCTAAAAATGAACAAAACTGGATTCAAATCCTGAACCCATACCTGGAAGCGCTGAATCTTCCTGAAGCGGATGCTGAAATTGTGAAGCGATCGGGTTCGCTGAAGGGAACCGAGTTTGCGAAGCAGCACCCTGACATTACGGCGGCGTTTAAGATTGCGCGGGAGGTGCCCCCTGGTTGGCATATTTTAGTGCAGTCTAAATGGCAGGACTGGATTGATTCTTCTATTTCTAAGACGATTAATTTGCCCAGTCACGCGACGGTAGATGAAATTAAGCAGATTTATCGTCTCGCGGCGAAGGCGGGTTTGAAGGGCGTGACGATTTATCGATCGGGCACGCTGGAGTCTGAGCCGATCAAGGTGGGTGATGCAGAGAAATCTGGGAGTTAAGTGGATGTTGAGTGTCTACGGTGTACACACAAGTCTGTAATAACTGATGAGTTTAAGCTTTAGTACCTTGCACTACCCCACCCCAGCCCTACCCTTATAAAGGGGAGGGAGCCAGTCCATATTCTTCCCCCCTTACCAAGGGGGGATTGAGGGGGGTAATGCAGAGTATCGAAGTACTAAGACTTGTGTGTAGACGGTAGGTGTTGAGAGCTGGGCGAAGTCAACGCCTCAGCTTAGGACTTTAAAAATCAGAAACTTTATTTCTAGGCGTATCCCAAATCATGGCAAGCACACAAGCTTTATTAACCCTCGTAAATTCTTTCCCCGAAGCGTTTGCAGATCCAGAGGGGGCGCAGGTTAGCGTTAGCACAACCACCCCAGCCAACCAACGCCAAGAAGCCGCTCGGATTCAGGCACTTTTGGACTTAGCAACAGAATTTCCTGAGGCGTTTGCTGACCCAGAGGCACCTATGGCAGCGCCTGCTGTAGTGGCAAATGCCCCTGCACCGAAAGTTCAGCCTGTGGTAAAAGCTGTAGCAGCTCCGACTGTGGGCGCAAGCTTACCCGCTGGGTACGAACCCTCGCTCAACCGCACGATTCCGACATTTACTTGGGGCAACATTGAGGCGCACTTGAGCTATTCAGCGGCGGGGTTGGCGTCGCTGTGGCTGGTGGCGGGCAAGTCGGGGACGGAGATTCAGTCGCTGTGCGAGGCGATCTGTCGGTTGACGAATTTGCTGTTGACTTATCAGGTGCCTGTTGCGGAGATTGTGCGGCAGTTGCGCGGCATTCGCGGGGCGGATTCTGAAGGGCTTGGCCCCCATCGAGTGTTGGGGTTGGCGGATCTGATTGGCAAGGTGTTGCAGGAGGCTCCAGCGACGTTGACGGTTGGGGCTGCTGCGACCGTGGCGGTGGCACAGGCTGCGACAGCAGCGGCGACTGTGCTGGAACCTGCGAAGGTTGAGGCTGTGATGCCTTTAAGCGATTCTCAGAACGACAATTCTGT
>JANNDV010000158.1:0-27680 GCA_031387975.1 Acaryochloridaceae cyanobacterium OTE_75_metabat_521
CCCTGCCGCCGGATACATTGGAATGGATTTAGAACTCGCCCAGCTTTTTGTCAATGGCATTGCAGTTGGCTCCATTATTGCCTTAGCTGCGGTGGGGCTAACGCTCACCAACGGCATCTTACGCCTCCCTAACTTTGCCCACGGGGACTTTATGACCCTCGGTGCCTATATGGCACTGCTGTTTGACACGCAAATTTTAGATTCTGTAATTAGCAACACAGAGCTGAAAATATGGGTGGCGATCGCCCTGGGCAGCACCATCACCATTGCGGGGTTTCTGCTCAGCGAGTATTTAATCTGGAAACCCATGCGCAGTCGTCGCGCTAACTCGACCACGCTGATTATTATTTCGATTGGGTTAGCGCTGTTTTTGCGCAACGGCATTATTTTTATTTGGGGCGGTGGCAACCAAAGCTATGACCTGCCCGTCCAGACCGCGCTAGATATTGCGGGGCTAAAAATCCCCTATTACAGACTTGTGGTGATTGGGCTGTCGATTTTAGCGGTCTTGGGGCTGCATCTGCTGCTGCAAAACACCAAAATTGGCAAAGCCATGCGCGCCGTCGCCGATGACTTAGATCTTGCCAGCGTTTCTGGTATTGACGTGCAGCGGGTGGTGTTGTGGACGTGGATTATTGCGGGGGGGCTGACGGCACTCTCGGGAGGTCTATACGCGCTAATTCAGGCCGCACGGCCTAACATGGGCTGGTTTTTGATTATGCCAATGTTTGCCTCTATTATTTTGGGCGGTATTGGCAACCCCTACGGCGCTATTGTGGGTGCTTTTATTATTGGTATTGCCCAAGAGGTCAGCACCTACTGGATTCCGACAGAATATAAAGTAGCCGTAGCGCTTGTGGTGATGGTTTTGGTGCTGTTGGTGAAACCTCAAGGCTTATTTAGAGGCACGGGTTAACATCACATACGCTTGTCAAGACTCTAACTTACGGTAATCGGCAAATTTATCGCCTCGATCAAAGGCTTCTGTGGTGCTAGACAACACTTCAACAATCAGGCTGGGGTAGCGCAGAAGATTGCTAAAACTGCGATCGCGGGGGGTCACAGCTTACAACAACGTCTGGATAGTAGTAGGCACTACACCGCTCGACATGAACCTTGGTATCTGAGATGTAGGCTCGACAATCGCCACCCCGAACGTGGCTTCTTACGGAGTGCAAAAAAATTGCCTGCTATGAGAACATGGGTATTGCTAGCTCCAGCCATCGCATAGGCGTAACCTTGGCGATATTCGTGCTTTGTTGGCCTATCTTGCTCAGCTTCAAGATAATCCTTTGGCTCAAGGAAGTGTGCCTGTAGGCTAGCAACCATATCAAATCATTATGATGAGTGCTTGCTTACGATCCTAGCCCAATCCGATCAGATCATGTGTCTTGGCAGATCTGCTAAATCCCAAAGTAATGGCTTGGCGATCGCCACTTTTTTATCGTTTGCCAGTCATGACCATCTTTACCCCGCCAGTAGGGGCAAGCGTAAACCCACGGCGTTGAAGCTTGACAGGCTTATCGTCTGCTAAGGCAAGTTGATATTTGGCTAAAATTGTTGCCAGCACCAGCTTCATTTCTAACTGAGCTAAGGCATATCCCAAACATCGCCGACTGCCACCACCAAAAGGAAAATATTCAGAAGCAGAATATTGGCGTTCAAGAAAACGTTCTGGCTTAAATTGCTGAGCATTAGGGTACAGGTCTTCTCGATAATGCACCAAATAAATCGTTGACATAAATGTGGTTCCAGCATCAAACCATTGTCCTGCAATCTGCACAGGCTCTTTTGCAATGCGGGGAAAAATAACCGGAAGGACGGGATACATTCGTAACGTTTCTTGGCAAACGGCGCTCAAGTAAGGGAGTTTGGCAATGTCCATCGGGGATGAATGTTCCCCGACGCTGTCGAGTTCCTGTAGCAATTTTGCATAAACATTGGGACATTGATGAATTTGATAGAGCGCCCAAGCGAGGGTTGTTGCGGTGGTTTCGTGGCCGGCAAATAAAATGGTTAGCAGTTCATCTCGTAACTCGTCATCGGTCATCGCGTCCCCGTTGTCATCTCGCGCTGCCATCATCAGGCTTAGGACGTCAGTTCGCACCTGATTTTCCTGCGTTCTTCTCTCTTCAATTTCGGCTTGGAGCAAGCCATGAACTTGGCGCTGTAGCTGCTTCATCCGTCCCCACGGAGACCACTTACCCCAATCTTTTTGTAAAAACCGGAAAAATAACAGGCTCGATCGCAGCGGAGAATCGGTCATATTGATCCAATCCGTGAGCAAAGGTTTGAGCTGTTCGTAGCGTTCTCCTTCGCTGAGGCCAAAGACGATCTGCAAAATCATCTCTAGGCTAATTTTCTGCATGACCGTTCGCGCAATAAACGGCTGACCCACTTGCCATTGACTTGCGACTTTTTCGGTGATGAGGCAAATTTGGTTTGCGTAGGTCTGTAGCCTTTCGCCATGAAAGGGAGGCATTAATAGTTTCCGCTCTCGTCGATGGCGATCGCCATCTATTAGCATCAGAGAGTTTTTGCCAACCAACGGCTCTGCAAGGTCATTTCCGCGACCTACATCAAACTTGGCATCTTGGTTGAAAATCTCCTGAATTGCCTGCGGATTACCCACGACCACATAAGGGCCAATGCCACTCAGCCGCATGGTAAAAATATCACCATACTTTCGGCTGTATTTGTCTTGAAACCCCAGCGGATCGGCGACCCAAGTAATAAGCTGCCACCAAGGCGGACTGGTAATGCAGTTAGGTAATCGACTCAAAATAAGATTTCCCCGTTGACTTCATTTTGCTACGTACAATCATTAGGAAAGAGTAGTAGGTTTACCTCTTGACGCATGCCAAATCGTGAGAATTTCAACATTTTTTAGCTCCTCACTCACTCGGTAGAATATTCGATAATTTCTGCAAATAATCTCGCGAACACGACCGGATGAGCCACGAGGATATGTTGGCCCAACAAATGGAAATTTCTCTAAGAGTCCAACATGATTCAAAATATCTTCCCCAATTCTTTCGGATGAATCAAGGTCTTTAGCTGCAATGTACAAGCAAATATCACGAAGATCATCAAGCGCTGGTTCTGTCCAAACTATTTTGAAGTCCATGATGCAACCATGATCTTAACCTCTTCATGAGGAACGACCCGTCCAGCATTGGCAGCGTCTTCCCCTTGTTGAATTGCCGCAAGAATCTCGATTTCCTCCAAAATTTCCTCAATAGAAGTTTCTTCGGGCAGCGTCTTGAGAGCATGAATCACAAGTTCTTTTGCAGTCATAGGACAACGAACATTTTCTTAAAGTGCTTAAGGCTGTTAGCTAACTTTAGATTCTCGTGCTGTATTTCGTTCTATTATATCGCCGAGTTATCAAGGTAGGGAGCCACGACAAGACCTCGAAGCGTTCCCCAAAGGATAAATTTCCGTTCTCTATTCTGGGTTGGTTTCGAGTAAAGCCAGTAAGCTGTGCATAAACGCTCGCTTGCACCGCAGACAACTTCAGGCATGCCTAATTTTATTCCAAATTTTTGGGGAATGGGTAGCCATCCTTTGCGAATTAATTCTTGCCTGTAGGTGGCGTAAACGGGCATTGAGTCTGTAGGGGTATCAATGATTTGAGCAACTCCTTCAAGAGATTGGGAAATGTTGAGAACGCTTGCAAGAAAAATAACTGATATTGAGATTCTCACAACCATAAATCTTAATTAATTATGTTTTCCCAAGCATTGAAGACTTTGAGGTCTAACGCTCATTAGGCCGTCTGCATATTGAAAGTGATATTAGCCTGCCTCATCCGACTCAGCGCTTCCTCTAGCCGATCGCGATCTGCAATCAAACTAATGCGCATATAGCCTTCGCCACCGGAGCCAAACGCATTTCCAGGCGTAACCACAATGCCCGTTTCTTGCAGTAGCTTAAGGGCAAAATCTGTTGAGCTAGTGCCGACCGGACAGGGTACCCACAGGTACATCGTGGCCTTCGTTTTAGGGATACTCCAGCCCAGTTCTTCTAGCCCTGTAATTAAAAAATCACGGCGATCGCAGTAGCGTTTCTGCACCATTTTTAGGTGGCTATCGGGCAAATTAAGCGCCGTTTCTGCGGCGGTTTGGAGCACCGAAAAAATGCCGTAATCTAGGTTCGTTTTGAGGGTGCGCAGACCCTGAATAATATCGCGGTTGCCCACCACAAACCCCACGCGCCAGCCCGCCATATTGTAGGTTTTAGACATGGTGTGGAACTCTACGCCAATGTCTTTACCGCCTGGAATTTCGAGTAGGCTCACGGGCTGGTAGCCGTCAAAAGCCAGCTCCGCGTAGCACAGGTCATGCACCAGCAAAATTTCGTACTTTTTGGCAAATTTCACCATATCCACGTAGAAATCGCGGGGGGCAACCGCCGCCGTGGGGTTAGACGGGTAGTTAAAGTACAGAATTTTTGCCCGTCGCGCCACATCCTCAGGGATTTTGCCCAGATCAATCAGCCAGTCATTTTCCGCCGTTAGCAGCATGGGGTGCAGGTCGGCTCCGGCGATCGCAGGCCCCCGAAAGTGCGGTGGGTACGCGGGGTTCGGCACCAGCACCACATCCCCAGGGTTGATGTAGGCCAAGGCTAAGTGGGTCAACCCTTCCTTAGAGCCTAAGAGCGGCAAAGCCTCGCCATCGGGGTCTAGCTCGACCTGGTAGCGGCGGTTGTACCAATCGGTGATGGTTTTACGAAAGCTGGCGGTGCCCTCAAAGGGCGGGTAGCCGTGGTTACTGGGGATTTCCATGGCTGCGATCGCCGCATCAATCACTTCCCGTGGGGCAGATCCATCGGGGTTGCCCATGCCGAGGTCAATCAGGTCAATGCCTTGGGCGCGGGCGCTGGCCTTTAGCTCATCTAGGCGCGCAAAAACGTAGGGGGGGAGCGCCTTGAGGCGTTCTGCCGGACTAATCCAATCTAAGGTCATTCCTAATTCTCGTGGGCGGCAATGGGATGGGAAGGAAGGGTCGTTGCCATCGGCTCTAGCGAAGAGCTGAGATGGGTTGGCGCAGTGGTCGAAACCATCGCCGCCAGCAGTTCCGCAGGGGTAACGGCAAAGGGCAGATGATGTAAATCTGAACCAGGGGAACAGGCAACCTGAGCCGCCTGTTCTAATTGATTGAGCGCGATACCCCCCAAACCTAAATCGGTCAGCGTCAGCGGGAGACCAATCTCTTGATAAAACTTGGTGAGCTGCTGACGCGCTGTGACCGCCAACTGGCTATTTTGCAGCATTTCTTCGAGTCGTAGCTGCACCAAAATACCGTAGGCAACTTTTTCGCCGTGCAGACTGGAATGGGTTTCGTCTAAGTGCGTTAGCCCGTTATGGACGGCGTGAGCCGCAACTGTCCGGCACTGGGCACCGCCAATGCCCCCAATCACACCCGCCATTAGCACCGTGGCATCCACCACTTCTTGCCATGTGGCTGACTGTGGGTTGGCAATGGCCTCTGCTGACTTTTGCAGCAATATATCTCGCAAGACCCGCGCCTGCTGTACGGCTGCAATAATCATCGTCTGCTGAGAATGCCCACTGCTCACGGAAGCTTCATACCACTTCGCCAAGGCATCGCCAATGCCCGCAATGAGGGTACGCATAGGAGCCGTCGCAATAATGTCGTAATCTAGCAGCAGTATGTTGGGGCACTGTGGTAGCCCTACGTCATACTGAAAAGCACCATCTTCTGTATATACATTTGACAAAGCCGTCCAAGCCGCACAGGTTGCCGCTGAGGTGGGGATGGTCACAATGGGCAAGCCGCACTGATGGGCTAGCAGCTTGGCAGCGTCGAGTACCTTGCCGCCGCCAACCCCAATTACCACGTCTGCTTTGTGGGCAGAAGCCTCCTGCTTGAGGCGCTTCAGGCTCTTATCTGTACAGGCATTTTTACAAGAGATTTCACTACTGACCAGAGACTGCTGCTCTAGCGCACTTAGTAGAGTTGAGCGCACGGCATCTAGCGATCGCACCCCCCCGACAATCAGCGGTCGGGTACCCAGACGGGCAATGATTAACCCCGCCTGCTGCAAAAGCTGAGCGCCACGAAAAACTTGGGCAGGGGCGATCGCGAGAACAATCGGAGAAGCGACGGGATGGGTCAAAGTAGGGTATGACATGACTCCATCGTAAACGCTTCAGTCACCCCCGATCAAGAGAATTTGGACGAATGGCGATCGCTGTTGCTGCCATTTTCCCTTTCAACCAACTAGATTCATACAGAAGCCGCTGCAAACGCTTTAGCCGCCTTAGGCTTCACAAACACCGTTCGCCCAACTTCAACCTCTAGCCCGTCAAACTTCTCGCGGCTGAAGTGTGCCGTAACGATTTGATGATCCGCCAGCAGTAATTCCACCTGAATTTCCCAGCCCAAATGGATAATGCGATTCACCTTTGCGGGGACGGTTGACCCGTTGGGCGAGGTTTGGATATCAATGTCGTGGGGACGGATATAAAGCTCAGCATCGGTAATATGGGTGCCGTTTTCACCAAACAATTTGGTATTGCCAGACAGCACATTGACAGGGCCAATAAAGCTCATGACAAAAGGGCTGGCGGGGTTATCGTAAACCTCAGCAGGGGAACCCACTTGCTCAATGCGCCCATCATTCATAATCACAATTTCATCCGCCACTTCCATGGCTTCTTCTTGGTCGTGGGTGACAAAGACGCTGGTGACGTGGAATTCATCATGCAAGCGCCGCAGCCATGCCCGCAGCTCTTTACGAACTTTGGCATCTAGGGCACCAAAGGGTTCATCCAGCAGCAGGACATCTGGCTTAACCGCCAAAGACCGCGCCAGAGCAACCCGCTGCCGTTGACCGCCCGAGAGCTGAGACGGGTAGCGATCGCCCAGCCCCTGAAGCTGCACCAAAGCCAGCAATTCTTCGACCCGCGCCTTAATTTCGGCGCGGGGTGCCTTGCGAATTTCTAACCCAAACCCAATGTTTTGGCGGATGGTGAGATGCTTAAACAGCGCATAGTGCTGAAACACAAAGCCAATGTTGCGGCGGCGCACATCTAAGTTGGTGGCGTGTTGACCGTTGATGTAAATCTGGCCTGTGTCTGCCGTCTCTAACCCCGCAATCACCCGCAGCAGGGTAGATTTCCCTGAACCCGAAGGCCCTAGCAGCGCAATCAACCCCCCGTCCTTAACCTCTAAATTAATGTTGTCTAAAGCATGGAAATCACCAAAGTGCTTCGAGACATTTTCAACCAGAATACTCATGAGATTTTCCTTTAAGCGTGAAATCAATCGGTTTCTTTCATCTCATCTCGCCCCCTCATCCCTTTCTTATAGCCAAGGGCTTTACCCTCATCCCACTAGGGGAGAAGGGCTAAATATTGCTCCCCTCGCCCGTTCTAGGAGAGGGGTTGGGGGAGAGGGTCATATTTGTGTAAAAGATCTGATAGCTCAAATTCAGCAGATCTAGTGTCCGCCTTTACGCTGGGTGCGGCGCTCCAAAATTTCCTTTAAAACCAGAGTAACCACCGCTAACAAAGCCAAAATGGTGGCGGCACCAAAGGCAGCTTCGGTCTGGTAGTTTTTGTAGGCTTCCTCTACAAAAATCGGCATCGTCTGGGTTTTTCCCGCAATGTTGCCCGAAACCACTGCTACTGCGCCAAATTCTCCCATTGCTCTGGCATTGGTCAGCAGTACGCCGTACAGCAACCCCCACCGGATATTCGGGAGGGTGACGCGCCAGAAAATTTGCCAGTCCTTTGCGCCTAGGGTTCTTGCGGCTTCTTCTTCCGCTGGCCCTGTTTCCTCCAGTACGGGCATGACTTCGCGCGCCACGAAGGGTAGGGTCACAACCACAGTGGCTAACACAATCCCTGGCGTATTGAAAATAAATTTGATGCCCAAGGCATTGAGTGCTGGCCCTAGCCAACCATTCTCGCCATAGAGCAGCACCAACATCAGACCGACCACCACCGGAGAAATGGCAAAGGGCAGGTCAAGAATGCTGATGAGCAGCGATCGCCCCCAAAACCGATTCCGTGCCAGCACCCAAGCGGCACACAGCCCAAAAACGGTATTCAGCGGAACCGAAATGGCGGTGGCAATTAGCGTTAGCCGCACGGCAGACAGGAAATCTGGGGAGGAGATCGCCGTCAAAAACTCCCCAAACCCCCTATGAAACGCCTCATAAAACACGGCAACGGCAGGGATCAATAGCACCAGCGCCAAATACGCGATCGCAATCCCAATGAGCAGCGGTGGCCCGAATAGAGAACAACGCTGTTTTGCAGCATTACTTTGCGGCATATCGTCGTCCCCACTGCTGCAACGCATTAATCACAAACAGCATCAGCAGCGAAATCAGCAGCAGAACCGTGCCAATCACCGTTGCACCCGCATAATCGTAAGCCTCAAGGCGCTGAAAGACCAAAACGGGCGCAATGAGATCCTTAAACGGAATAGCAGAAGACACCAAAATCACCGAGCCATATTCCCCCACCGCCCGCGAAAACCCCAGCGCCACCCCCGTCAAAATAGGCGGAATTAGCGGCGGTAAGATGACCTTCAAAAACGTTTGTCGATCCGTTGCCCCCAGCGCCCAGGCCGCTTCTTCTGCTTCTTTCTCCATTTCCTGTAGGACGGGCTGAAGCGTCCGCACAATGAAGGGCAGCGAGATAAAAATCATCGCCACCAAGACGCCGAGTCGCGTAAAGGCAATTTTGATGCCAAGGGGCGCAAAGAGCTGACCAATCCAGCCTTTGTCGCTATAAATTGTGGCCAGCACTAGACCTGCCACTGCGGTCGGTAAGGCAAAGGGTAAATCTACTGCCGCATCCATTAACTTGCGCCCTGGAAACTCGTAGCGCACCAGCACCCAAGCCACCAATGTCCCCATAACACCGTTAATTAGCCCTGCGGCTAAGGAAGTTACAAAGGTCACGTCATAGGCAGACAGCGCAACGGGCGAAGTGGCAATGCGCCAAAATTCAGCAGGTCCGACGCTAATCGACTTTGTGAGCAGTGCCGAGATGGGCAGCAGCAGCATAATCACTAAGTAAGTGACCGTCACCACCCACGGGATAGAAACCCTTTTATAGAAAGGGATTGATTTTTGAAATTTCGGTATTTTTGCCCCAGAGATAGGGACTTCCAGCGTACTAGCCAATCGTAGAGTCTCCTCAATGCAAAGCGAGATTGAATGAATAGGGTTGGGTTTCGGCTCCCTATTGCTAGAGGCAAGGCTACGCCAACGACAAGCTCAGGATAGGCCGCTCAACCCTCGCCAATAAAGGATTTGAGGGTTGAGCGAAGTCGAAACCCGTTGTAAGCCTCAAAACCACTTCGCAACTCAGCGAAAAGACCAACTCTTTTGAGTTGCACCGTCATCGGTCAAAACTTCAATCCGCAGCTGAGTCAGATACGCCAACGCAGCTTCAATTCGGGCAGGAATGCCGTGCAGCTCTAAATCAAACCAACCAGACTCACGAGAATTAGTGGCTAAGAGCGCACTTAAAATATTGACGTCTAGCCCATAACGAGTGGTTAGGGTTGAAATAACAGGCTCCCGCGCATACTGTGGCGGAATTTGAATTTGAATCCGCTGACGAACGCGGTGAGCAAATTCTTCTGAAACAGAACGGGGGGAACTGAGTCCACGCTCCGCTGAGCTGCTGCTAGAAATGGGGTCAGAATTAAAAATCATGGGTGTGCCCTCTAAAAAACAGGATTTAAGACTCAGAATCACGAATTTAATAACGTCCAATTTTCAGAAAACCCTCATGGACGTAAGGGCGGGTTTAGCTGATACTGCACTGGAGAATCCCAAATTTGTCGGCAAAACCCGCCCCTACAAAACCTGGATGTTATTTTCATTTCTCAGCAACCTTGGTCTGAATTTGGTCAAAGATGGCTCCATCCTTAAAAAACTTCTCGTCAATCTTGCTCCAGCTCCCAAAGTCCTTCACGGTAATCAGCTTCTTCACCTTGGGGAACTGTGCCTCAACTTCTTTAAGCACCGATGCGTCTACAGGCCGGAAGCCAACCTTTGCATACTCGCGCTGGGCTTCAGGGGTATAGAGAAACTGCACAAAGGCTTCCGCCACCTTACGGGTGCCGTGCTTGTCTACGTTTTTATCCACCACCGCCACGGGGGCATCAATAGAGATGTTGGTATCGATAGGGACGTTAAAGGGCTGGGTGTCTCCCTTTAGCTTGGCAAGCAGCACTTCGTTTTCGTAGTTAATGAGCACGTCCCCCTGTCCCTGCTTGTAAAACACGTCGCTCGACTCACGGGCATCTTTGGGCAAAACGGGCGTATTTTTCAGGACGTTTTCCGCGAAGGTTAGCGCTTTTGCATCATCTCCTCCGGTCTGAGCCACGGAACCCCACAGGGCAAGGAAATTCCACTTGGCACCACCAGAGGTTTTAGGATTGGCGGTAATCACTTTGAGCTTTCCCTCTCCAAGCTGAGACCATTTTTCAACCTTAGGCGTACCAGGTCGCGTCACCAAAGCTGCAACGGAGTGGGTCACAATGGCGTCGTTAGGTGCCTCTTTTTCCCATTCTGGCTCGATTAAGCCTGCCTTCTCGATCTTTTTGACATCTCCTGCTAGGGCAAGCTGCACCACGTCTGCCTCTAGCCCATCAATGACGGCGCGGGTCTGGGAACCAGAGCCACCATAGCTTTGCTCAAACGTTACATCCTGACCTGTCTTGGCTTTCCACGCTGCCACAAACTTTGGAATGATTTTCTCGTAAGCCTGCTTGGTGACGGCATAGGAAACCAAGGTTAGCTTGGCGCTGCTGGCACTTGCCGCCCCTGAGGCACCAGGCGAAGTATTAGCAGCATTCTCAGCGCTGCCATTACACCCAGACAGTAAGACTCCCATTAAGCCACACACCACCATCACGCTCCGCACCTGAGAACGATGCGACCCAAGCAGGGATACTGCGTCTGGACGATTCATAAAGGCATTCCTCTGACAACAAACAAATGAGTAGCCTGCACTACACAACAGGCACTAAACAATCTTATATAAACTTTGATTGAATTTCAATTCATTTAAGAATTATTTTGAAAATTCTTTCTCTTGTTTTTAGAGGTGTTTAAATTCCATGCCAGAATTAGAGCATTCCTCAGATTCTGAAACTTCCTTTGTTTAAGGGTTCCTGCCGTTTTGAACTCTCGTAGCGTTGGGCGCATCCAGTCTGACGGTTGCGGACTCCACGAACCTTTTATTGTCAAATTGTGATGACCAGTACTGCTAAAGCATCTAAAGCAGGCGTGACTAAAACGCCCGTTGAGCCATCTATCGAACAAATTGTTCTGCAAAACTATCTGTTTCAGGGGTTGAGCGCTGCCGCGTTGGCTAAGGTTTTGGATTGCTCTACCTTAAGTTCAGAGAAGCTGTATTCCAATCGCCCTGTCTATACGGCCTATCGCCCGGGCGTTGCCCTTGAGTTTCTTTACCTCATTGTGTCGGGGGGGCCTGTAGTGGTGCGAAGCAGTCCCCTTGATCGCATTATTGCCCTTCACTACCCTGGCGGCTGTTTTGGGTTTGGCAGCCTGCCCATTGGGTTTGGCAAAATTAGCCTAGGATTCCCTAGTTTGGTGGAGGCCTATAAGACAACGGATGTGCTGAAGGTGCCCGTTGAGGCGGTGCGGCAGCTTTATGAGACTCAGGAGGACTTTCGCGATCGCTACAACCTGCTGTTTGAGCTGCACGAAAAGTTTCAGTATCATCTCCTCAACTGCGGAGCCTATCCACCTCAGGCTGTAGCAACGCTCTTTCGGGGCTTAATCTACCAAGAGCGGGATTTAGGCAATCAGCCGGATCAATCTGGCGTTTATACCTTCGATTTGCCGATCGATATTATTGCCCGCACCAGCCAGCTTAACCACCGCACGGTGGAGCAGGTTTTGAAGGGCATGGAGCAAAATCAGCTCATTGAAACCGCGCGCTCTAGCGATCTTTCTGGAGACACCATTCGTGTGCTCAATGCTGAGGGGATGAAAGAGGTGTACAGCACTACTCGCGGCAAGGTGCAGTGGTGGCCGCTCAAGTGAAACTTAAAACCAGATGCAGGTGATAGGCGCTGTATGGATCGTCTGTTCAGCACCATTTTGGTTGGCATGACCTCCTTTGTTGCGACGAATCTAGACGACATCCTGATTTTGATGCTCTTCTTCTCGAGGGTTAGCCCTGCCTTTCGTCGTCGTCATATTGTTTTAGGGCAATACCTAGGATTTATGGTTCTTCTGTTGGCGAGTCTTCCTGGTTATTTTGGGGGACTAATACTGTCTAAAGCCTGGGTGGGGTTACTGGGGTTACTCCCCATTGGGGTGGGCATCAGCCAGTTACTGAAAAGAGAGGCAGACAACCTTGAGGTTCAGGCTGTATCGAATGAACTGAACTTTGCAGCAAACGCTGCTCGGATATCTTTTTGGCGCAGCTTGCTGACTCCACAAATTTATCAAGTGGCGGCAGTCACGGTTGCCAATGGCGCAGACAATATTGGCATCTACATCCCGCTGTTTGCCAGCAGCAGCTTACCTAGGCTTGGCGTTATAGTCGGCATCTTTTTGATCTTGGTGGGGGTGTGGTGCTGGGTTGCAGAGCGTTTAACGCAGCAACGGGCGATCGCCGTTTTCCTAACACGCTACGGGCGCCGCGCCATACCGTTTGTGCTGATGGGGCTAGGTCTATACATTTTGGTAGACAGCGGCACCCTCAACCTATGGCGATATTTCCTGTACAGTTCGCTACGATAGCGACGAGCCTCAAGACCGTCGAGTAGGATTGCTGAATAATGTTTTTAAGACGTGGTACTCGATGATGGCGGGGGAATCGTTGATGCTGCTGGGGTTTGGCGTAGGTTTACCCCTATTGATCTTTGCCGTCCTTTCAATCGGGATATGGGTCAATGGAGGATTGTTTCCAGGGGATGTTGCCATCTTACAAACTCTCCACAATCACCAAACGGTAAGCCTAGATGCTTTGGCAGAAGGGTTAACACCGTTCGGCATTGAAGCAGGCGTTGTGCCAGCAGCAGCGGCGATCGCCATGTTCCTGCTCTTGCGCCGTCAGTGGAAAATATTGCGGTTTTGGCTGTGTGCAGGCTTGGGCGGCAGCGTCTTAGGAGCCAGCATCAAACTGCTTTGGCATCGAACCCGCCCGCATCTGTGGGATTCCGCTTACCCATACCCAAAAGATTTTTCGTTCCCCAGCGGTCACGCCATGGCCAGCATGACCCTCATCACCATGTTAGTGGTGCTGCTGTGGCAAACGCGCTGGCGGCTGCCAGCACTCGTGTTCGGTGGGTTGTTTACGCTGGGGATTGGCTGGACACGTCTCTATCTGGGGGTACATTACCCCAGCGACGTAATGGCGGGCTGGATGCTGGCGATCGCCTGGGTCATTGGCCTAAAAGTGCTGCCCAATGCGGTTAAATTTAACCGCGTTGGTACCAAAAATAGGTTGCCATTGGAATAATCGTGGCGGCAAGCAGCAGCACAACCACAATAACGCTGGCGCTTTTGTCATCGGTTTCTTCAGCCTTGGTAAAGGTACTTTCAACCTCAACGACCTTAATTTCTGGAGGGCCTGGGTCAGGCTCGCCCGAAAGCACCAAAGAAAATCGACTGGCAGCATCTAGCAGCCCTTGGTTGTAGCTGCCTTCTCGAATGGGTACCAGCATTGTTTCTCCCGCAATGCTTTTGGCAACCTCATCGGTCATAATGCTTTTTACTTTGTCGCCTGTGCGAACGCCCGTGGTTTTGGTTTGGGTATCTAGCAGCACTAAGGTTTGATTGGCCTGTGCTTCAGGCGTTGGGAACCATCGCTCAAATAAGTCGCTGGCAAACGTAGGTGCCGTCTGCCCATAGTCAAACCGACGGATGGTGACAAATCGAACTTCATTTCCGGTTTTTTCGGCAAGTTGACTAAGGGTTTTGTTCAATGCCCCTTCATTCAAAACGCTCAGCACTTCTCCTTGATCAATCACCCAGGTGGGGCTACCCGCTTTTACAATGGGCACATCAAAAATACCCGTGGCGATCGCAGACCGCGTGGCAACAGGCAACATGAGAAACACTGCCGCAATGGCGATAAAGCACTGTCGTAAAATCTTCCGCCACTGCCAGCAAGAGATCGGTCTGATCATAAACATTACCCGCGCGGTTTACTTTACTCAAATACTATCTTGATCAAGGCACTGTAGCGAACAGCGTTGTGTCCTAAAATCAGAGCAATCTATGCATTGGGAATAATTTCACCGTCGCGCCCCCAACCTCCCAAGGACCGAACTATCTATTATGCGGAAAGGTTCAGACATCTATCGACAGTACTTAGTCTGGGGTCTGAGTGGGCCAATTTTATTTCTAAACTTTTGGGTACTGGGGCAAATGTTTCAGTATTTTGAGCAGGTCATTACCATCCTGATTGTGGCAGCTATTTTTGCCATTCTGCTCAGCTATCCGGTTCATTGGCTAACCCAGCGGAAAGTGAGTCGATTGCCCGCCATCTTCACCGTTTTAACGGTGGTCATGTCTGGCATCGGACTCCTTGGATTTACCGTCATTCCCCTCGTCATCGATCAGGCCAATCAGCTCCTGGCTTTATTGCCAACCTGGCTCGATGGTGCAGGCCAGCAGCTTTCTTGGCTACGGAAATTTGTGCTCAATCACGGTCTAAAGCTGGACTTAAATCAGGCCATTAATCAGCTTGAGCAGCTTACCCAGACCCTTGTATCCTGGCTTCCAGGCTTGGCGATCGGCACATTGGGTCGATTATTTGACATGGTTTTGATTGTAGTGCTGGCGGTCTATATGCTGCTGTACGGTCAGCGAATGTGGCGTGGGCTAATTGATGTCCTGCCGTCTAAACTCGGGGCGGCCTTAGATCGGTCTATTCAGTTCAATCTGCGGCAGTTTTTTATCAGTCAGTTTTTGCTGGCGCTATTTATGCTGCTGGCATTAACCCCCATTTTTCTACTCTTACAGATTAAGTTTGCGCTCTTATTTGCGCTACTGGTCGGGCTGTCTAACCTTGTGCCGCTGGTTGGCGCGTCCCTTGGCATTTTGCTCGTCATGCTGCTGACCTTACTGCAAGGGTTCTGGCCTGCATTTTGGGTGGGGTTAACCGCTGTTACGCTTCAGCAAATTAAAGACAACATCGTCTCTCCCCGCTTACTGGGCAAGTTTACAGGGCTGAACCCCATCTGGATTTTTGTAGCATTGCTGCTGGGGGCACGGATTGCTGGGGTACTGGGGGTGATTTTAGCCATCCCGATCGCAGGAACCATTCAGGGCACCATTGAGCAGCTACGGGCTAAATCTTCTGCGGTCATCTTAATTGCAGCGGACGACGCGACCTCAGCCCACAGAGCAGAGACTTAATCCAAAGCCATGACTAGAAAAATTCCAATTCATCGCGTTTTGCGTCAGGAACTTGGCAATTGTGTTAAACGACTGTAGTATCAACACGATTGAAGCATCAGACTCAGTGCTAATCCTCAATCTTGCCCCTCGTTTATTCACTCGCGTTTTTAAAAACTTCATAATGCAAGTCTCCAAACCCTGGTTCCCCATTTTTCTGACTTTGAGTGCAGGATTGTTCGCAGCGTCATTTCCTTCAGGGGCTGCATTGGCCGTAGTGTTTGGTCAAAAAGAAGTAGACCAAACCAAATTTATTGCAGTTGCCAAGCCCGTCGGTCAAGATTCTCACCAACTGCTTGTTCTAGAGCAGGTCACTGACAAAAAACAGTGCTGGAGCGAAAGTGGCAGTCAGCCCGTAATTGTCGATCCACTCCTGCTCAAGTTTGACTTCACTGGAATTTGTGGTCGCAGCACCGATGCCAACGGCTACTCTATCCGTATGGATGGGCAAGATTTAGGAGGCAAATACACCCTGCGCATCCGTTATCGCAACAACGATATGGTCTTAGTCGGCTCCCCTGATGACTCCAAAGACCCTGAAATTGAAATTGGTCGCGCGAACGGCTTAGTGAAAGACTTTGCCAAAATTCAGCTCAACCCAGGCTGGTATTTCTCAAAACGCACCTTCACCACACCCGCAAAAGACAAAGAGCCAGCAAAAGAAAAAGTGCTGGGTCACGTCTATCTCACCCGTGACGGTGGCGATAGCCTACCCTTTGGCGACGTTGCGGGGGATGTCTATCTCAAAGAGATTAAAGCAGCCGTTGCCCTTAAATTTATTGCCGGGTTCCAGGACAGCACCTTTAGACCCCAAACGCCTCTCACCAGAGAACAGCTTGTCTCAATGGTGCTCGAAGCCCTTAAGACTTTGCCAAAGGTTCAGATTGCTGTACCCGCTGCCGCCACGGCTAACCCCTACCCAGACGTAGATACAAAACGCTGGAGCGCAGCCAAGATTACATTTGCCCGTGACAATAAGATTGTGACCGGATACCAAGACGGTACTTTTGCTCCCGATAAACCTGTCACTCGCGCAGAACTATTAGCCGTCCTCAAACGAGCCGCAGAATATGCCAAAACCCTCAAAAACCAGCCGACGACCTTAGCGCCAACCCAAGCTGCTTTTGCCTTTGAGGATATTAAAGGCCACTGGGCCGAAACGCTCATTACACAGATGTCTACCTACTGCGGCGTCGCCTCCCCGTTTAATGAAACCGGCAACACCTTTGCCCCCAATGAACCCGCGTTTCGGAATTACTCAGCCGCCGCTGCACTACGGACTTTAAACTGCCTGAAGAATCCTGGAACAGCGCCTGTTTCTAAGCCTGTGGTACCTTCTCCTGCCGCTAAACCTACGACACCACCTGCTGTATCTAAACCTGTAGTACCAACTGCTCCGGCTGTGCCTAAACCTGTAACACCACCTGCGGTTTCTAAACCTGTGGTACCGTCTCCTACCGCTAAACCTGTGGCACCACCTGCGGTTTCTAAGCCTGTGGTACCTCTCAAGTAAAGTCAAAAATACAAAAGCGCCCTGCTGTCATTGCGGGGCGTGTTTGTATTCGAGCATTGCTTTCACTCGAATACATCGGGTTGCGCTGATTGACAGGTATGCATTAAGCGATGTCTGTGCGGTTCTGCTGCCAGAGCTTCTCTAAAATCTGCTGGACCTCATCAAAATCATTCCAGGAGTGGTGTGGGATATTGCGATCGCCCAAATACTGCGCAAGGCGATCGCGCGCAAACACCACATCACCCACTAAGGCCATCTTAAGATCCGTCACCGAATCGCCGATGACGATGGTTTGTTGGGCAGGGTAGCGCTGCATAATATCGACTTTAGAAACCAGCTCAGAATCTCCAAGGGCAGGGGAATGCACCTTGAAATACGCGCCTTGGGTATCAATTTCTGCACCATGCACTGCCTGTATTTTAGGCAGCAATGTGGGGATAGCAGCCTCCACCATTGCCTTAAGCCCCCCCGTAATCACCACAAACGGAACGGTTTGGGTCTGCAAAAAATCTAGAAACTCTGGCAGCCCAGGACGCAGCGGCTGAGAAGCTGCAAAGTCTAAGATTTCGCCATAAACCGAAGATGGCATAGATTCCAGCAGTTTTAGTACCCCTTCTCGCAGCGTCAGCTCAAGGGCGTACATTTTAGGAATGAGTTCTGCCGCTAAGTCAGGGGTAAACCGCTTTAGCACTGCCACAAAGGTTTCTTGCGCCGTAATGGTGCCGTCAAAGTCACAGAACACGATTTTCTCTAATGGCTCTAGGGTCACGGAGTCCCCCACTTTTCGAGGGCGCGGCGGAGGGCACCTGCTGGGATTTTTGCAAGTTTAAACGATTGCCCTGGCTCGGCGTGTTCTAGGGCTTCAAAAAATGCCCTTACGCCTTCGGCTGGCCCATCGGGATGATCCATAATGCCTGTGCCCGCATTGAGGATGACATCTTGACCGTAATCGGCGATCACCTTAGGCACCACCCCAGGATGAATCCCTGCGGACGGCACCGGAAATACATTGCGGTTTCTCAGCGCGTCTCTAATCCGAAATTCTTCTGCGGCTTCAAAGGGCAGGCTGCCGTAATGGGAAGGATACAGCACGGCATCGGCACCCGCATGGGCAAACAAAGTCCCCAGTAACGCAGAGTAGCTAAACCCATGGTCAGAGGCGCCGCACCAAGCCCCAGCCAAGGCAGGGTGGGCGAAAATCGGCACAAAAATTTCTGGATCTGCTGCCAATGCTTCTAAAACAGAAAACCCGTAGGAGAGAACGTTGAGGAGCAGCGCATTGGCTCCTGCTGCAACGAGCTGCTTAGCCTGGGCTAAAAGCTGGTCGGCTCTACCCGTGACGTTGACGGCGTAAAGCAGCGATCGCCCATTTTTCTGCTGAGCGTCTTCAATTACAGGGCGACAGGCTTTGAGGCGTTCTAGGGTAGGTGCACTGGCTAGATTGCCTAAAATTTCGTCATCTTTAATGATGTCTAACCCTGCCCCTGCGACCTGGCTTAAAATCTGGGCGTGGTCAGCGGCGGATAGCCCCAAGGCGGGTTTATAGATTGCCATGACAAGAGGGCGGGTGGGCGTATTGAGGTGCGATCGCACCCCAGTTATGCCAAATTTAGGGCGTTGACCATACTCTGGCGGCAGTCGAATTGCCGTGACCTTAGCTGGCCCCGCCATGGAGTATTTGCCAAAAATCATCGTCAGCAGTGACGCAATATCGCCCTCAACATTGGCAACGGGGAAGCGAACGGTTGCTAAAGCTGACCCGTCTGTGTCGTTAGTTTCAACGTTTACGACTTCAGCCTTATGAGCCAAGAAAGAAGCTTCACGATGGGCAAAGGACGCATCCCAAGTGCCGACGGTTTGCCCTAGGGCAATGACTTTTGCCTGTTTCTCGGCATCTACTCCAGCCGGAAAGCGATAGTCAACTTCAATTTGCATAGGTCTATGCGGTAACGACCTGCATCCGAATGGCGGTTGCGGTGTATTCTGGCGTCCAGCCTAAAGTATCGACAAAGTAGCGGACTGCCTTAATACGACGTAGAGAGGTCAGGTAAAACCAGTGCTCTGTTCCGGCTGGGACGTTGATGTACTCTTCTGGCTGAATGGTCAACTCCATTTGTGACCCGTCTGAGCATACAAACCCAAAGACTCCTTCACCATCCACAATGTAGCGCACTTCGTCGTCGGCATGGGTGTGGGGACGGCTAAATTTTTCGAGCAGCCCATCGAGGTTTGGGGTATGGGGGTTGAGCACAATCAGGTCTCTCGACTGATAGCCTTCTAGAGAATCGAAGTAGTGATCGAGGGCGCGCAGCACCTGCTCTTTTTCGTCATCCTGAAGGCTCGGCTGAACGAGAAGGGCTAGGGCATTGCTCCCAACGGGCCATCGTTTGAGCTGAATATTGAGGGTGGTAAGGTGTTGACCGATGTGTTCTAAATCGGTCAGCATCTGCCCATTTTCTAATTGCAAGATTGCCATTGAATATCTACCCTAAAGCCTAGAGGTTTAGTGTAGCGATTTTTACGGTCAATAGACCAAGCAGTGAAGAGCTAACTTAAATATCATATATGATAATATTTAGGGATGAAACAAGGTAGAAGTAAAGACTGGAATGAAAGGCTGGCAGAAAATCTTCAAAATCGGGAGTTTGCGCGGGAGTTTTTGCTGGCAGCGGTTGAGGAAGATATTTCAATTCAAGCAGCGATAGGTAAGGTCATTCGTGCTTATGGGCTGAAGGAGTTTGCAGCGGAAATTGATATGCCGAGTTCCAATTTGAGTCGTGCGCTTAGACCGAGTTCCAATTTGACACAACAAACGTTAGATCGTTTGCTAGAGCCGTTTGGCCTTCGATTGAGTGTGGCTCCGACTAGTGACAGTTTTAGGGTTGCTGGATAGTCAACGAGGGCAAGTCTCCCTCAAAACCCTGGGCTTGGAATGACCTGGCTATATACCCCACACTTGTCTGAAGCACGATCCAATCATTCAGGTCATTTACAGACTGCTGCGTTCCATCGAATTTTCCTGCAAAAAGTAGGGCGCTATCGGTAAAATTAGCAAAGGTTCGCTTTGTGGGAAATTACCGTGACAATGACACCCCTCTCTCTTTCTGAAACATCCAGCACCGCTGCTGGTGCCACTCCAGCCCTTCAGCTTCCCGATGCCTTGGGTCGATTTGGCATATTTGGCGGCAAATATGTGCCCGAAACCCTCATGCCTGCCCTCAGCGAACTCGAAGCGGCCTATTATGAGTGTCGTAAAGACCTCACCTTCCAAACCGAACTCAACCAGCTTCTGCGAGATTACGTCGGTCGCCCTAGCCCCCTTTACTTTGCCGAGCGCTTAACCCAACACTACGCCCGTCCTGACGGCACAGGGCCACAGATTTATCTCAAGCGCGAAGACCTCAACCATACGGGTGCCCACAAAATCAATAACGCCCTGGCGCAGGCGCTCCTTGCCAAACGCATGGGCAAACAGCGCGTCATTGCCGAAACGGGCGCAGGGCAGCACGGGGTAGCAACGGCAACCGTCTGCGCTCGCTTTGGCTTGCAGTGCGTCATTTACATGGGCGTTCATGACATGGCGCGTCAAGCCCTCAACGTCTTTCGTATGAAGCTGATGGGCGCTGAAGTCCGCCCCGTTGAAGCGGGTACGGGCACCCTTAAAGATGCAACGTCAGAAGCCATTCGCGACTGGGTCACCAATGTCGAAACCACCCACTACATTTTGGGTTCTGTGGCAGGGCCACACCCCTATCCCATGATGGTGAGAGATTTCCACGCCATCATTGGCGAAGAGACCCGGCGGCAGTGCCAAGAAAAATGGGATGGCTTGCCCGATATTCTGCTGGCCTGCGTGGGTGGCGGCTCTAATGCCATGGGCTTATTCCATGAGTTTGTCAAAGAGCCGACCGTTCGCCTAATTGGGGTTGAAGCTGCTGGAGAAGGTGTCGAAACCGGACGCCATGCCGCAACCCTGACCCACGGTCAGGTGGGCGTGCTCCACGGCGCGATGAGCTACCTCTTGCAAGATGATGATGGACAGGTGCAAGAAGCCCACTCCATTAGCGCCGGATTAGACTACCCAGGCGTTGGCCCAGAACACAGCTATTTCAAAGACTCAGGCCGCGCTGAATACTACAGCGTGACCGATGCCGAGGCGATCGCAGCCCTTCAGCGCCTCTCCCAACTCGAGGGCATCATTCCGGCACTAGAAACCAGCCATGCGATCGCCCATCTTGAAACCTTGTGCCCCCAACTAGATGGCAGCCCTCGCATTGTGCTCAACTGCTCTGGACGGGGCGACAAAGATGTCCAGACCGTCGCGGCATATTTAGAGCAACATCCCTCCAGCTAATGGCATCTGACTTCTACATAGGCTTGGATGTCAGGGTTCAGACGAAATGTGTCTGAACCTTTTGCCGTGTAGCCATAGGTTGATTAAAAAGTTCTACTGATGGCACATTTAGCCCTCAAGCAATGTTATTCTACAGTGAAAGATTATTTGCTTCAGCATTCAGTCAGCGTTTCAACTATCTAGCATCAGCGATGAATGATCTGGTAGTTGAGGGTTAAGGGGGGTTCAAAACAATTAAACCATTGAGCCTTAACGATGCGTTATTTTGCAAAAAGTACGATCCTCGCCCTCGCGCTTCTCGCCGGCATTGAAGTCGGTAATACCTACAGTGTGCAATTAGCCAATAACCTACCCAACCGCGAAGTATTTGACCAATATTTTGGGGTCTTGAGTCCTTTAGCCATGCAGTTTTACCTCTATCAGTATCAGCATGTCAAGATAGACTCAATTTCGTAGTGAGTTTCAGGCGTGGGCAAAACTCATCCCTGTAAAACTCGGTGTTTTCTCGGTGTTGATTCAGGCCAATCTCACAGAGTATAGAGATAGGCTTAAATATTCAACATCTACACAGGAGTTTAAAACAGTGGGAAACCACCTGATTTCAGAAATTCTCGCAACGGTCTCTCATAATCTTTGCGTTGGCGCTACACTCCTCGAATGTGTGGAGTCCGAATCTCAGCAGCTACCACCCGACGTGCGCAGCAAGTTAGCGCTGGTTCACGTTGGTTTAGCAATGGCCTTAGATGCACTCCAAAGCACAGAACTCCAAGCATGCGCTGACTGTGAAGATTAAGGAAGCTGACTATACGATCTGGCTCATTATCTAAACATGATGCTGACGGAGCTGTCATCATGAACTCGCCAGATGGTTTCACCTAAAATATCAGCGACGGACAACACCGTTAACTGAGGAAAACGCTTGTCTTTAGGCACAGGAATTGTATTAGTGACAATCACTTCTTCAAATACGCCGCTAGAAAGACGCTCTACAGCAGGTGGAGAAAATACGGCATGGGTTGCACAGGCATAGACCTGCTTTGCACCCTGCTTGCGCAGCAGTCGCGCTGCCTCAGAAATTGTGCCAGCCGTATCAATCATGTCATCGACCAGCACAGCGGTCTTGCCCGCAACGTCGCCCACAACGTTCATTACCTCAGCCACGTTATGCGCCTGACGGCGTTTATCAATAATGGCAAGAGGGGCTTCATTGAGCTTTTTCGCAAAGGCTCTTGCCCTGGCAACGCCCCCAACATCGGGTGAAACCACCACTAAATCCGGTAGATTTTTTTGCTTAAGATATTTCAGAATGCTCGGCGAACCATAAACGTGATCCACCGGAATGTCAAAATAGCCCTGAATTTGAGCCGAGTGTAAATCCATCGCCAAAATGCGGCTGGCTCCGGCCTGGGTAATAAGGTTAGCCGCCAGCTTTGCCGTAATAGATTCACGACCCGCTGTTTTGCGATCAGCCCGCGCATAGCCGTAGTAGGGAATGACCGCTGTGATCTGCCGAGCTGAAGCGCGCCGACAGGCATCAATCATAATCAGCAGCTCCATCAGATGGTCATTGACCGGCTGACAGGTCGGCTGAATGAGATAAACATCACAGCCCCGAATAGACTCTTGAATCTGGATGTAAAGCTCGCCATCGGCAAAGCTTTTGCGAACCATTGGACCAAGGTCTACCCCTAGGTAGCGAGAAACCTCTTCAGAAAGTTCCAGGTTGGCAGACCCTGAGAAAATTTTGAGTCGATTATTCTCTGGAAAAACAGGCAATGAAGACGGTATGGGTAACGTCGCAGAACGGATCACGGCAGATTCCCGATGCACTTTCCCCGCAATCTTAGCATTCTCAATCTAGGGTTGAGCAATTTTGCTTAGATTTCTTCAAAGGGCTAGGGCTGTTTACCACCAGGGCGACGGCGCTGCAAAAACTCTGGAATATCTAACTTTTTGCCACCTTCTGGGGTAGCAGGCGCAGATTTAGGTGTTTTTGCCGCATCGGGCGTGGGTTGTGCTGCTGTGCGGCTAGGGGTCGGAATTGTCACCGAAGGCTGACCCGAAAAGCCCGTCGCAATGACGGTAATCTGAATTTCGCCCTGACGTCTTTCATCAATGACAGCGCCAAAGATGATGTTGGCGTTGGGATCAACGACTTCGTAAATGGTATCAGCGGCTGTGCTGACTTCGTGGAGTGTGAGGTCGCTGCCCCCAGTAATGTTGAACACGACGCCCTTTGCCCCACGGATGGAGGATTCTAGGAGGGGGGAATCAATGGCGGCGATCGCCGCTTCTTTGGCTCGAGACTTACCCGATGCAATCCCCACACCCATGAGTGCCGAGCCAGCATCTGCCATGACGGCTCTCACATCGGCGAAATCGACGTTGACCAGACCTGGGATGTTGATAATGTCTGAAATGCCTTGAACACCCTGCCGCAGGATATCGTCCGCCACACGGAACGCCTCTTGGACGGGCGTTTGTTCAGGGATAACCGACAAGATTTTGTCGTTGGGAATCACGATTAGGGTATCTACGCAGCTTTGAAGTGCCGCCATGCCCTCTTCGGCCTGATGGCTGCGACGACGACCCTCAAAAGTAAACGGTCGGGTAATGACGCCCACTGTGAGGGCGCCCATCTCTTTCGCAATTGCCGCCACAATGGGAGCCGCACCCGTCCCCGTGCCGCCACCCATGCCGCAGGTAATAAAGACGAGATCTGCACCGGCCAAGGCTGCCGCAATCTCATCACGAGATTCTTCTGCCGCCTTTTGCCCAATCGCAGGGTTCCCGCCGGCACCTAAGCCGCGCGTTAGCTTTTGCCCAACCTGAAGCTGCTTCGTGGCTTCTGACTGATTGAGCGCCTGAGAATCTGTGTTAATAGACCAAAATTCAACACCTGCCACATTGCTGGCAATCATCCGGTTGACAGCGTTACCGCCGCCGCCACCGACACCAATGACCTTAATGTTGGCTGCCCCTTGAGTCACAATTTCTTCAAGCTTTTTTTCTCGAGCAGGCACACCGCCAACGTAGCGCTCTGGCGTGGCACGGCTCTCAAAATTGACCCCACCGCTGCCGCCGCTGCTGTCCGTACGATTAGGACTCGATGACCCTCCGGGTAGACCCGGAAAGTTTTCCCCAGCGGAACTGCGAGGGCCAAAAAGGCTCTCAAGCTGATTTAAGGAATTCTGATCTTCTGGCGTCATTGGGTAGCGTACAAACTCTAAACCGGGAGGATTTGGTAACTCAACTATAGGGTAAGTTTATCGGAAAACCAATCAATTAAAGCATCAACCACTGATATAAAGGTATGCCGTCTATCCTAGAAGGCTACTGTATTGCTGGATACATCATTTTGTTAAAGATTATGGCTTCTCCTGAATAGTAGGGGATGGGGGGACTTTGTTCAGCTCAACAACCGGATTTTTCAGGTTTTCAAGATTAATAAATTTAATGTTTTTTGCCTCTACCGTTTGGGGTAATGCGCGCATTTGATCTAAAGCCTTAAGCTGTTCTGAAAATTTGCTGCTAAAAAGACCAAGCTGCACCAGTCCCAGTTCCGTTTTAAGATTTAAGGTCTTGTTTTTCTGCCAATCCACCTGCTGAATTTTGACAGGACTGCTGCGGAGCGGCGAATAAAGTGCCTGCCATTCATTCTGAGTATTGGAATCTAGTTCAACTAGTGTCGATTTAAGTGTAGATTTAGGCTGATTTGCGACATTTTTTAATGAGATGGCTTCGGCGCGTTGCGCATCTAAGGGCTTGAGATATCCACTCAGAACCAGATCAGGCGCTGTACGGGTCTGACCCAGCTTAGGGTAGCTTGTATAGGGCAGCGCAATGCCTCGGTCATCGATGAGCCACTGATCTGCGGGGCCGATGGTAATGGGTTGAGCGGAGCCTAAATTTTGAGAGACCAGAAGGCAATTAGGGCAGTTCGTCAGCGCAACGGGCGGGCGTTCTTGAATTTTGACAATGATACGGGGGGGGAAGAGCTGCCGATACACCAAGACCTGATCTGCGTGGGTATTTTGCTCCAGCATGGTCTTAATGTCAGCGGGTCTGACTCTGAGTAAGGAGGTTGGAAACGTCAGCGGTAAGAAGGTTTCAATGGTCTGAGTTGAGAGCTGATTATTCCCTGAAATTTCAACTTGGCTGGCTTTTTTGATTTGCCATCCTGGTTCATTAAATAACCACCCTAGTCCTAGGGTAAGCCCCAAGATAGCTGTCGTTCGCCAAGTCTTTTTCAAAAATTGAGTTCGCCGCTGTCGTTTGAGCTGTCTGCGGCGATCGAGCATTGAAACGACTCGGGTATCAGAGTATGTATCTGCGTCTGCCATGCCGTCGGACCTTCAAGAATTCTCTGAACAGCGTTTTCGCATTTCAGTGTACTTTACGCCGATAGGTCTGTCTCTAGGCAATCAGTCTCCTAGGCCATAATTTGCTGAACGGCGGTTAGCGCAGAGTAGCTTACGCCTGCGGTGCCTTCGCCAGGATGAGTAGAATCTCCGACAAGCCAAAGGTTTTGAACCGGAGTCCGGTTGGCAAATCCAAAGGGGCCAAAGGTGTTAACGCGTTGGCCAATACCGCCCACAATGCCCAAGCTGCGACCCGTAAATCGCTCGAAGGTTCTGGGTGTGGCGGCTTCTTGGTGCAGGATGGTGCGTGGGTTCAAGTCAAAGTATTGCGATAATTTGGCGATCGCCGTTTCTGCATAAGTTTTCTTAAGCTGTTCGTAATCTTCGGTACGGCTCCATCGGTTGGGATCGGTAAACGAAGAGGCAATAATGGTGGCCTTACCCTCGGGTGCGCGACCATCTTGGGGCTGACTGACAGACACAAACAGGGAATTATTTTCGCCGATGGGGCCGTCGTAGTCGTACAAAAACTGAAGGTGCGGCGGACAGTCAGGCGGAATTGCCGCTGCATCAACGCCCAAATAAATGACAAAGGCTCCAGAAGACTGAGGCAGTTTATCCACGCGATGCTGATAGCCTGCGGGAGCATGGTCGCCCAAGAGCGCCATCAGGTTTTGAACCGTCACGTTCGCGACCACATGATCGGCAGCTTCAAAGGTTAACGCCCCAGTTTTGAGATGTTCTAGGGTAACGCCTGTGGTTTTGCCGTTCTCAGTATGGATTGCCACTGCACGATGACGCATCCGCAGGTCGCCGCCGTCTCGCTCAAGAGCTGTGGTGAGGCGATCGCTTAGCACCTGCATACTGCCCTGAAGGTGAAACAACCCTTGGGGACTTTGGGAAACCCCTAGGGCAGTGGCGGCATAGAGCAACGCCGTTTCGTCTGCATTGACCTGAGAGTAAAGCTTGAGCTGGAGATCGAGGAAGGTTTTAAGACGGCGATCGCCTTCTAACCCATAGGCACGCAGCGCATCCCCCACTGTCGAAAAAATGTGGGGCACTGTCATGAGGGTGCGAGGTCGCAGCGCCTTTGCGGTTTGCCAGACATCTCCAATACTGCGGGGTGGAATCACAGGGTCACGGGACTGAAATGCCCAGCTTGCCTCAAATAATTGATTAAGAAACTGCCAGAATGGCTCACTGCCAGGGAACTGGATCTGCCGCTCTTGCTGCCAACGCTCAGGATCGCGCCAAACCCGAATGGGCTGGGTTTCCCCAGGCAGCAGCACTGCACAGGCAGGGTCACAGAAAGTCGCTTCTGGTGGCTCGATGCCTAACGTTTCAAAAATGCGGTGGTGAATGCCGCCAGGCTCTAGCCCCGCCACCTGAGTTGCCCCAACATCAAAGGTAAAGCCTCTGCGCTTAAAGGTGGAGGCACAGCCCCCAGGCACCCAAGCCTGATCTGCAATCAGAACGGAGTAGCCTTGATGCGCCAAAAGTGCCGCCGCCGTTAAGCCGCCAATGCCTGCCCCAATGACGACAATGCGAGCGGGTGAGCCAGACTTTTTTAGACCAGAGGAAGAAGGCACAAAGAAATGTTACATAACTTAATGCTTATATCCTAAAGCAGCATCTTGGTTTTGGGGGAGTTCTGAAATTTTGCCCCAAACGCGTTTAGCGCTCATGGCGTTGTGGGCAGAAGAATGACGCATAAATATTGATTTAGACTTCTTACATCAGTTTTATCCCCCTCATCCCTTTCTTATAGCCAAAGGCTTTACCCTTCTCCCACTAGGGGAGAAAGGCTAATTCCGGTTCCCCTCGCCCGTTCTGGGAGAGGGGCTGGGGGTGAGGGTCATATTCGTGCAAGAGTTCTATTGATAGGGATGCAAATGATCCCTTAATGTATTGTGATTGCTAGAGATGTTTAGTCTTTGTCTACTTTGCTACAGACTCACAAGATTTATCGGTCGTTGACGGGGCGCTTCACCCATGCCACCCTACGCTCTCAGACCTC
>JANNDV010000161.1:0-38115 GCA_031387975.1 Acaryochloridaceae cyanobacterium OTE_75_metabat_521
ACGAAGGGGAAGCAAACTATCTTTGGTGGGCGCTCTGCTGTTCGACAGATGCTGTACATGTCAACACTAGTTGCAGTACGCTATAACCCAATCATTCAAGAGTTCTACAGCAAATTGATAATAAAGAGGCCTGTATGCACAAGTTACTAGCAATTCTGAATGCCATGATAAAAAATGGTACGGATTGGCAGCCAGTCCAGAAACCGATATTGGAGCAGGTATAGCAAATTCCCCCTTATTTTGGTAATGCTTTAAGTTCATAATCAAAGTGTTCAATCATTGGATAGCCAAAGGTTGAAGTTTTTGCTGGCACAAAATCAGAATTGCTTTCAGGAAGTATTCATACCCCCTTGCTATCAAAGGAGATATGATTTCTTCGACTAATGGAGGGGGTTATGAATACTTCCTGAAAGGCTGAAAAATCTCAACGATCTACTTGACTTTCAAGATAATCGCTTCTCCCAAGCTGGAAGAAGGGGAACAAGATCCGGCTCCCCTCTCCCAGCTTGGGAGAGGGGTTGGGGGTGAGGGTCATAGTGTGGCTGTGCCCCGCTTTAGCAAGATTGCCCGCTCTTACCTGCTTCACGTAGGCAATCTCGACTGGACGAAGATTAATCCTGACATTTTCGGCTCCATGATTCAGGCAGTAGCCGATGATGAGAAGCGCGGGGCGCTGGGGATGCACTATACCAGCGTGCCAAACATTCTCAAAGTGCTGAATCCGCTATTTTTGGACGATTTGCGCGCCCAGCTAGAGGCAGCGGGGGACAACGCCCGTAAGCTGCTGAATCTGCGTTCTCGGATGGCGCGGATTCGGGTGTTTGATCCGGCTTGTGGGTCTGGCAACTTTTTGGTGATTGCTTACAAGGAGATGCGCGGCATTGAGGCGGAAATCAACGGTCGTCGAGGTGAGCCGGATCGCCGCTCTGAGATTCCGCTGACGAATTTTCGGGGTATCGAACTGCGCCATTTTTCGGCGGAGATTGCGCGGTTGGCGCTAATTATTGCAGAGTATCAGTGCGATGTGACGTATCGCGGGTCGCAACTGGCGCTGGCTGAATTTCTGCCGCTGAAGGACGATAACTGGATTACCTGCGGAAATGCGCTGCGGCTGGATTGGCTAAGCCTCTGCCCACCGACAGGGACGGGGATAAAACTATACGCAAATGATTTGTTTAGCACGCCGCTCGATCAGGCGGAGATCGATTTTGAGAACGAGGGCGGGGAGACTTATATTTGTGGAAACCCACCCTATAAAGGAAGTAAATGACAAACACCCGACCAGAAGTCTGATCTGGCTCACGCTTGGATGAGCCAGATCAGACTTGGCTAAAGTAACTGATTTTGTTTCCGGTTGGATCGCTCGATATCTAGATTATGCAGAGAGTGTTCCCGAAGCTGTGGCAGCGTTTGTGGCGACCAATAGCATATGCCAAGGTCAACAAGCTTCAGAAGTCTGGCCTATCGCGTTTAAGCAAGGAGTAGAAATTCGCTTTGCCCACCTTCCCTTTCAGTGGAGTAATCTGGCAAGTCATAATGCAGGAGTAACAGTAATCATCATTGGCCTTGGAGCAAAATCGAACTTACCGAAAAAACTTTATGGTGCTGACTTAATACGTGAATGTTCTGTCATCAGCCCCTATCTTGTTCCTGATCGATCTGAAGTAGTTGCAAAGACTAACAATCCAATTAGCGTTCAGTCAAAGATGCTTTTCGGCAATATGCCACGAGATAGTGGACACCTTTTTTTGAATAGTGATGAAGTACAAATACTTCGAGAAAATTACAAATTTGATAAATTTATTAAGCGCTTTATCGGTGCTGATGAACTTATTAGTGGTAAACTTCGGTATTGTCTTTGGATCGAGGATGATAAGGTTTCCGAAGCTCGGAATCACTCCTTTATTGAGGGCAGACTTCAAAAGGTTTCGGAGAATCGAAGTCAATCACAAGCAAAATCGACACGTGATTTTGCTGCTAAGCCACATAGATTTGTTCAGATTGGTGGAATTGCACAGAAGGACGCTATTTTTGTTGCTGGGGTGAGTTCTGAAAACCGTGATTATCTTCCATTTGATTTTGTTTCTTCGGAATGTATAGCATCCAACAAATGTTTTGCGCTTTATGATTCCCCACTCTGGAACATGGCGTTAATCGCCTCCCGCCTTCATTGGGTCTGGATCGGCACCGTCTGCGTTCGCATGAGAACAGATTTCTCCTACTCCAACACCCTCGGCTGGAACACCTTCCCTGTCCCCACCCTCACCGACCAAAACAAAACCGAACTCACCCGCTGCGCCGAAGACATCCTGCTAGCGCGGGAGGCACATTTCCCCGCCACAATTGCCGACCTCTACGCCCCCGAAACCATGCCCGAAAACTTGCGCAAAGCCCACGAACGCAACGACGAAATACTAGAGCGCATCTACATCGGTCGCCGCTTCAAAGACGACACCGAACGGCTCGAAAAACTCTTTGAGCTTTACACCAAAATGACCACCCAACAAGCACTACCTAAGACGTTTGCCAAACGCAAAGGAGGTCAATCATGAGAGAGGAGATTGAGCGATCAATGGAAAAAATAGCAGAGTTTTGTCACCAATGGCAAGTCACAGAATTTGCCCTGTTTGGCTCTGTTTTGCGCGACGACTTCCGCCCCGACAGCGATATTGACGTGATGGTGCAATTCCACCCAGACGCTCATCCCACATTCAGCACCCTAGACCAGATGGCAGCAGAACTCAAAACCATTTTCCATCGAGATATTGACCTGATTACCCGTCAGGGCATAGAAGCCAGCCGTAATTACCTACGTCGTCACGCAATTCTTTCCTCCGCCCAGGTTATTTATGCAACGGGATCTCCAATTTCTGCTTGATATGCTGCAATCCGCAGAACTGATCATGACCTACATAGCTCAGTGCAAAAAAGGTGAGTTTGTTGACAATGTGCAGCTTCAAGATTCAGTCATTCGGCGACTTTTGATCATTGCCGAAGCCGCCAGAAGAGTTTCAGAAGGCACTCGAAAAAACTTGTCAACCATTTCTTGGCAAGAAATCAACGGGATGCGAAATCGGCTCGTTCATGAATACGATGATGTCAACCTTAATATCGTTTGGGATGTGGTTCAGTCTGAGATACCGCATTTGGTCGAAACACTGAAGGCACAGATTCCGCCTGAAAACTGACGAAATTCTAGAGCGCATCTACTCAGTCGCCACTTCATTCAAAAAACGTCTAAGGGGCGACAGTGATCGCCTCGAAAAACGCTTCGAGCTTTACACCAAAATGACCACCCAGCAACCGCTACCGAAAAAGCCTGCTACACGCAAAACCAACGGTTCCAACCCATGAGCACCCCCCTAGATACCCCATGGAAGCAAATCCTAGAAGGTTACTTTCCTCAGTTTATGGCCTTCTTTTTCCCCGAAGCCTACGGGGCGATCGACTGGAGCAAAGGATTCGACTTTCTAGATAGCGAACTCCAGCAGGTGACTCTGGAGGCAGAGACGGGCAAGCGAATCGTAGATAAGCTCGTCAAAGTGTACCTGCGCAATGGCAAAGAAGAATGGCTTTTGCTGCATATCGAAATCCAAAACCAGAAAGAAGAAGAATTTAGTGAGCGGGTCTACATTTACTCAACAAGGCTGTTCGACAAATTTCGGCGAGCAGTAGCCAGCTTTGCTGTTTTGGGCGATACAGATCGCCACTGGCGACCCCAGTCCTTCCACCAAGAAGCCTTAGGATCCCAGCACGACTTTTCGTTTCAGATTGCAAAATTGATAGACTATAAAGACCGGATGGGGGAGCTGGCAGACAGCAACAATCCTTTTGCCATCGTCGTACAGGCTCATTTGACCGCACAGGCCACCAAAGGCAAAACCAGTCAACAGCGACGACGGCAGCGAAAATACAGCCTAACTACAATGCTTTACGAGCGAGGGTGGAGCGAGCAAGAAGTCATCGACCTCTACCGCTTCATCGACTGGGTGTTAACACTGCCTGTGGAGCTAGAAGAAGCTTTTAGAGAAGACTTGGAAACCTACGAACGAGGAAAAAATATGCCTTATATTTCTGCGATCGAAAGAATGGGTGAAGCCAGGGGTGAAGCCAGGGGTAAGGTCGATCTGATCAGTCTTCTGTTAACCCACCAAGTGGGGGAAATTTCTGCGGAAACTGCCGAGAATCTTAAAAAACTACCGATCGAGCAGTTGGATCGACTCGCTCTAGACTTGATGAGTTTTACGAGTATCGTCGATCTCACGAACTGGCTTCAGCAAAAAAATTGAACTTCATGAGCAAGCCGATCGCCATTCCCGCCGTATCCGTCACCTACGCCCAAGATGGCACCTCCACCCGCCCCAACGCACTAGGGATGCGCCCCATGCAAGAACACGGCGAACAATATCTCCTGATTAAATCGCCCCCCGCCTCTGGCAAAAGTCGGGCGCTCATGTTTATTGCCCTAGACAAACTAGAAAACCAGAACCTCAAGCAAGCCATCATCGTCGTACCCGAAAAATCAATCGGCTCCAGCTTCCATAACGAGCCGCTCAGTCAGTTTGGTTTTTGGGCAGATTGGCACGTCGAACCCAAATGGAACCTCTGCGACGCAGCAGGGGGAGACAATGGCGGCAAAGTAGATGCAGTTAAGAAATTCCTTGAAAGCAAGGCCAAAGTGCTGGTCTGCACCCACGCCACCTTTCGCTTTGCCGTAGATAAGTTTGGCATCGAAGTTTTTGACGATTGCCTCATTGCCGTAGACGAATTTCACTACGTTTCCGCCAACCCAGATAACAGGCTCGGCGATCACGTCCGTCAGCTCATGGCTCAGGGCAAAACCCACATCATCGCCATGACTGGCTCCTACTTTCGTGGCGATGCGATCGCCGTGCTGTACCCAGACGACGAATCAAAATTCGACACCATCACCCAATGATCCGAAAATAGCCAATCTCACTCGATCACAATCCTATCCAAAGGAAATAGCCGCCACCATGAAAACGCCTGCTACCGTGGATGCCCTCATCCGCTTACGCCATCTGCAAATCACTGATGCAGTCGATCACGCAGGTTGCCTGGGCGATCGCCACCTTAGTCTGCCAGCCCCAGCTTACGCCAATGCAGCCAGCGCTATGAGCCGCCCGCGCCATCATCATATCGAGGGTAGAGTCACCCACCATTAAGGTTTGTGCTGGAGGTACATTGAGCTGGTGACAGATTGCTTCGTAAAACCTAGGGTCTGGTTTACTGAACTCGCTGCCGCTGTCAACGCCCTGGTATGCCGAGATGCTAGAGGAAAGCTGATAGGTATCTATAAATTCTTTTACCGATGCAGTGGTATCGGCAGATAAAATGCCCAGCTTCAGTCCAGCCTGGGCAAACTGGGCGACCCAATCTCCAGTGTCGGCAAACAGCGACGTATGAACCGCCTTGGGCTTGAGGTAGCTATCGGCTTCTTGAAACGCCCCTACCGCAATCTGTAGTGCCTCTGCCCAATCTCGTCCGGTTTCGCTCACGTAGGCAGCAGCGGCAATTTCGTTTTCGCGGCGGCTCCCCACGGCTAAAAGTCCAGCCGGATTAATGCCTGATGGCTCTAAGCCAAAGGCCAGCAGCAGCGGCTCTTGTACGCCAGGAATTTTGGCATCTACAAGCCGCGCTCGTTTTTGACCCAAGCTTTTGAGATAAACCTCAACGTCGGCAAGGGTACCATCTTTGTCAAAAATAATGGCCTCGATATTCTCGAAGGTTTGATCTCGACAGCGGAGCGTTGCCACAATGAAAAGCCCTATGTTGCAAAATGGTCATTCACTGGAGAATATCAGGATTGGGAAGCCATTTTCCGTTTCTTCATTTCCAAAAAGGGTTTTACACCAACGCCACTATTCCCCTTTGCGGATAAACAGCACAGGGCAAGGTGACTGCACCCGCACGTAGTCTGAGGTCGAGGCGCCCAACAGCCGATCGAGGTCGGGCAAACTACGGGCAACAGAAGGACGGCGATCAGGGGAACCGAGCACCAATAAATCGGCATGGCTTTCTTCGGCGAGGCGGCAGATGGCTTCACCTGGTTTGCCCGACATTGCCACACACTGATAGGTGATGCCGTATTGCTTTGCAGCGGCGATCGCCGGAGCCAACAGCGGGTCGCGTTCTGCTTCGGCGGTGGTGAGGGTTGTGCGCTCGGTTGCATTGGGCACGACGTGAGCTAATATCAGCTTGCCGCTTTTGTTATCGCGCAGAAGCTTCAGGGCGAGGTCAAGGGATTCTTTGGCTGCGGCGGAGGCATTGATTGCGACCATTACACGATTAATGCGCTTAACATACAGGTCGTCTTTTACCAGCAGCATGGGCTTAGAAGACAGTTGAAACACGTACTGGCTAACGGAATTTTCTAGAATAGACTGGAGGCGCTTAAGACCACGAGATCCCATAATAATGAGGTCAGCATCAATTTCTTCAGCAATACGGCACACCTCATCTTTGGGTTCACCTTCGCGGAGGATGGTGTTAACCGCCATAAATTTGCTGGGGTCAAGATGTAGACCTTCAACGGCTTTTGCTAAAGTTTTGGCTCCCTCTTCGCGCTTTTCCTGCATTGTTTCGGTGGTGACTTGAGGGGGCACGATGTGCAGTACCGTGACGGTCGCGCGCTGAATGGCAGGAAGCTCCATTAGGGCGTTAAGCATTTGCTCGGTCTGCCCTGAACCAGAATCTGCAAGTAAGATTTTTTCAATCATGGTGGCTCTCTGTGTGCCGCTTATGAAGGAGTACGGCAAAATACCTATATCTACTGATTTACCATGTTGAATCGCCCAGAATTGATAAGTTCTGCAAACTCAGTCGGGGTTGGGTTGCCGTAGAGGATAGGGCGGACTCTTGGTGCGCAGCTATCGCCCTCTTTCAAACGCAAACTTCTCATTCATGGCTGTCTCCAAAGAACCCTTTACTTAAATCCTTCCCTGGACGGCAACATCCATGCTAAAGCTCTACTACGCCCGACCTTCTCTTTATGCTCGTCCTATATGGTTAGCGCTGCTCGAAAAACAGCTTTCGTTTGAGCTAATTTCGGTAAATTTGGGTGGCGACCAGTTTGAACCCGAATTTATGGCACTCAATCCCTTTAGCCATGTTCCGGTTTTGGTGGATGGCGATTTTCGGGTGATTGAGTCTTTGGCTATTCTGGATTACCTTGAGGCGAAGTACCCTACCCCCCCGCTGCTGCCCAAAGAGCCAGAGGCGTTGGCAACGGTACGGATGGTGCAGCTAGTTGCCCTCAATGAGCTACTGCCTGCGATCGCAAAACTCATCATTCATGACAAGCACTCCGCCGACTCAGAGTACGCTCATCTGCGAGCCATCAACGCACTGACCTTTTTGGAGGGTCTTCTCGGCAATTTTTCATATTTTGCAGGCGAACAGCTCACGCTAGCAGAGATTGTGGCTGGCACCCTCGTTTGTACCCTGCCCGATTTAGGCATCGCTTTAAGCGACTATCCCAATCTGAAGGTTTGGTCAGGGCATTTACTGTCTCGACCCACCTGGCAACAAATCCAGCTTAGCCCAGACGAATGGAGCAGCTTTAGACGACACCTGCGCGTGATGCCAAAAATTTGGGAGCGGCGGCGGCGACAGCGCGTTAATGCACTTGTGCAGTAGACCTCTTACATCAATCAGTCCCCTATCGCCAAAAGCTAGACTATGCCGAGAAAAATCTAGCTCTTGCTCCCTCTACGGTGTACACATAAGTCTGAAAGTTCCCCTTCTGCAAAGGTTTTTGCCATAAGCCGATTCATTAATCCCCTCTCGGGAGGGGCAGGGGTGGGTTAGTCAGTAGCACCATGACTAACCCACCCCGCCCGATGGGCACCCCTCCCAGGAGGGGATTTTTATGGTGAGCAGCAGCTGTTACTTCGCAGCCAAAACCCAATTCACGAGCGTCCGCACGCCAAAGCCCGTGGCTCCGGCATTGTGGTAGCCGCTTTCTTTTTCAACCCAGACCGGCCCTGCCACATCCAAGTGCGCCCAAGGCGTTTCCTTCACAAACTGCTTCAGAAACAGCGCCGCCGTAATGGAGCCACCAGGACGTGGCCCTGTATTTTTCATGTCGGCAATCATAGACTTCATCCCCTCGAAGTATTTGTCTTCTAAGGGCATCCGCCACATTTTTTCTCCAGCCTGTTCAGAGGCGTTTAGCAAGGCATTGGCGAGTTCGTCCTGCGGACTCCAAATCCCCGCAATATCGTTGCCCAAGGCCACAATGCAGGCTCCTGTTAAGGTGGCTAAATCGACGATCGCATCGACCCCAAGCTTTTCGGCAAACACCAGCGCATCGGCTAAAGTAAGGCGACCCTCGGCATCGGTGTTGTTAATCTCAATGGTTTTGCCATTAGACGCCGTTAAAACATCGCCCGGATGGATAGCGCGACCGCTAATCATGTTTTCAGTGGCAGCGACGATAAAGTGAACTTCAGCGTCTGGCTTCAGTAAGCCCACGACCTTCGCGGCACCAAACACCGCCGCAGAGCCAGCCATATCCATCTTCATGGTTTCGATGCCGCTGCCCGTGGGCTTAATATTGAGTCCACCAGAATCAAAGGTTAGTCCTTTGCCGATAATCGCCAGTTTGCGCGTGGGGGTACCCGATGGTTTATAAGTGATGTGAATAAATTTGGGCGGCATTTCAGAGGCTTGGGCAACGCCTAGAAAGGCACCCATGCCAAGGACTTCACAATCTTCTTTTTCTAAGATTTCTAGGGTTAGCCCTAGTTCTTGCGCTAGTTGGGCTGCGGTGTCTGCCAAGCTCATAGGCGTGACCACGTTTGCAGGGGCATTGACCAGTTCACGGGCGAGGATAACCCCCTCACACATCTGCTGCGCCTGGATGATAGCGTCTGCCTGTGCGTCTACACCCAGTAGGTCAATATGCTCGATATGTAGCCCTGAGCCATTTTCTGTCTCTGATTTAAAGCGATTGTCTTGGTGCAAAGACAGCACCGCGCCTTCTATCATTGCCGCCGCTGAAAGTGCTGCGTCTTGGTTCCAGAGCGGGAGTGAAATGGCTACGCGCTTTGCCTTTTGCTTTTGAGCGGTACGGGCGATCGCCCCTGCCCCCTGCCGCAATCCTTCTAACGTGAAGTTTTCGGACTTACCCAGGCCGATGAGAACAACCTTACGGGCGACAGCGCTGCTAGAGGGCGCAGGAGTCCGCAGCCAGGTAGTTTCACCCGCTTTGCCCTTAAATTCACTTTCGGCAACGACTTCTTGTAAAAGCCCATCTAACGCCGCGTTAAGCGCAGTAAACGTCTCGGATTGCTCCACCTGATCTTCAAAAAAACCAATGCCTAGGCAGTCTCCAGACCATTGCTGTACTGACGTATTTACGGCTGCTGCTTGAATCTTCATAAACGATTGCCTTGACCTTGGATAAGCACTGTGTTCACAGATCTTCATATGCTCCATTCTGTCAGAGTGGCGGTTTCTTGTGCAGAACTGTTTTACTATTTTCTGGGCGATCGCATCCGACACCTTGTCCTTCAAGCAACCCACTGACCACCTCAAGAACCTGCGTAAGCTTCTGTCCATATACGCTATCGTTTTAGCAGCACCCTAGAACGCCTGCGACGATAGATCTTTTATGGGTTCTTTCTGACTGAATATGAGGAATAAAGAACACTATTATGTGTTGGAATGGACAAGCTTCTGCAACGATAGCGACATTGGGATTAGCGAGTACCGCCTATGTTGCAGTGAAGGGCGAAGACCCAAAGCTTTGGATTCCTCTCGCCTATTTTTCCCTCATGGAGATGTTGCAAGCCGCAACCTATACTGTGATCGATCAATGTGGCTTACCCCTTAACCAACTTCTAACTTTCCTTAGTTATTTACATATTGCGTTTCAGCCATTTTTTATTAACGCCTTTTCAATGCACTTTATTCCTGAATTGGTTTCAAAGCGCATTAGTCCGTTTGTCTATGGAACATGCTTCATTGGAACCATTTTATTTTTGCTCATGGCCTATCCCTTTGAATGGGTAGGGATGTGTGATCTTGGGCATGTCCCGTTTTGTGACAAGCATTTATGCTCTGTCTCTGGGAATTGGCATATTGCTTGGGGTGCGCCACTCAACGGTATGAAGTGGCTTTACTTAGGATACTTTGTCCCTGCTTTAGCGCTGCCTATCCTGTATGGCTCTTGGAGATGCACGATTTACCACATTATCGTGGGGCCATTATTTGCCCGCTTGCTGACCAATAATATTAATGAATGGCCTGCGGTCTGGTGCTTAATGTCAATTGGACTACTGCTAGTTGTCATTAAAACGCCTATCCGACCACTGCTCTATGGGCAGCAGTGGTTCTTGTGGAATCTTCTCCAACCCGAATCTAAGCTTGCAAGTAAAAATGGCACATAAATGATTGATTTCCAGCTTGATGAAATCCTGAAAGGAAAAACTTTCGATGCAAAAGGCGATAAGTTCTTGGATTGAACGGGATGGTCGCAAAACCGTGCGCTATGGTCTTTAGCCGTTTAGGGAGTGCTAACGGTTGTAACGCCTCCTATTCAACGATCACATAGCAGCCATCTGAAACGCCTGCTGGCGAAGCATCTTTAAGATTGATATTCCCCTGATCGCTTTATTGGTGCGCTTCAGCACTTGTGAGCAGCATCACAGGTTCGATTCGACCTAAATCACATCCAACTCATCGAAGGAATGAGACATTACTAAACATCAGCCGTTTAGCAAATCACAAAGTCCCCCAAATGAAAAAGTTTATTCTTACGCTTCTCACCGTTGCCGCACTGGGTACGACCTTGAGTGCCCCCTTGATGGCGAATGCGCGTGAATTTCAAATTGCCGAAGCTGACCGCGCTATCGGGTTCCGAAATCTAACCTCTAATTCTTACCAATTACTATACCGTCGTAATAATCGACAAGATTGGCAATTCTACGCATACTATGGAAATCGGTTTGATGCTGAGAAGACTGCCTTTCGTTTACGACGTGATGGCTACCGCACACATGTCGAACGTGCTAAGCCTAGTTTTTAGATAAATAAATAACGTTGTCTTTAGTACCCTCTCTTTTTCGAGGTATGGCGACTGCTTCAGGTGCAAGCTTCAGGTGCAAGCTTCAGTTTCGTAAGCAGCTTTAGACTCTCTTACGTATTAATCAAGATTTAATGGCATTCGGCTGCTCTTCATAGAGAATAGTCCTACGATCTCCTTTTACGAGTAATGCCCATGACCCTTTCCATGTATCAAGCCTCTGTTCCTCCGCTCGTTCGCTCATTGAACAATCTCATGGCGATTCTGGAGAAAGGTGCTGTCCATGCTGAAGCGAGAAAAATCGACCCATCTGTGCTGATCAACAGCAGACTCTATCCCGATATGCTCCCTCTGGCAAAACAAGTTCAGATTGCCTCGGACGTTGCCAGAAGAGGAGTGGCAAGACTGGCAGGCTCAGAAGCCCCAAAGCTTGAAGATACTGAATCAACGTTTCCTGAACTGATTGAGCGTCTTAAAAAAACCAGTGTTTATCTAGAAACCTTTACACCTGCTCAAATTGATGGTTCTGAGCAAAAGGCGATCGCCCTCCCGATGGGTGATAAAACGATGGACTTTGAGGGAATGCCCTATCTTCTGTACTTTATTCTGCCTAACGTCTATTTTCATGTCACGACAACCTATGACATTCTCAGGCATTGTGGCGTAGAGCTAGGCAAGATAGATTTCCTGGGTAAACCTTCCTAAGCTTTCACGACGTTCACCCTTTGGCCAAAATGTGCGGCTTCCTGCTAGAAAGCTGAAAAGCTCAAAACTTTGTCTAGAAAACGCGACTTTGACAATCAAGTCCCAAAATATCTGTAATTTAACGGACGCGCGATGTTCATTATGCTTCTTACACTGGATTGATACATTCGTCACGTAACTCCAGATTTAGTAAGGCATTCCCATGTTCGAGAGCACCCTCATTGTTGACATAGCCCTTCTGATGCTGGCTGCCATAGGATTGATAATTCTCACTCAATCCGCTGTTCATGCTTGGCAAGGCCGTGTTCTTTACTCAGATCATTCGCAAAGGACATGGGGATGGTGGGTTGAACTACACACAGATCGCCCCGACTGTTTATACTATTTTGGGCCATTCTCTAGCGCGGCTGAAGCTGAGAATTCGGTACAGGGATACATCCAAGACCTATCAGATGAAGGTGCTGAGAACATCACCGTTCGGGTGAAGTTGTGTAAGCCAATGCAGCTTACCAGTCCATTCCTACAATCGTCTGAAATGGCTTTGGGTATCTAGAAATTCCTGTAGAGAATCATTCCTAGCTATCACTGTTGTTCCAGTAGTCGCTGCCGTTGGCGCTGTGGTTGCACACCTCACCTTATAATTTAGAACAGCGAGTAGACCTCTCTTCCTTGTCAACCAAGAGTAGATTAACTTACTTCAGTCGCCTATCCGGTAGAATTGGGCTGACTTTCACAGGCGATCGCTCTCTTTGAAAACGGACTCACTATTTTTTCATATCTTCAAGACCAGTCCAGGCATTTTGTTTGAACTGCTTCGTCAACCCGCTAACCTTGCCGAAAACTACCGCTTTGACTCTGTTGAAATTAAGCAGGTGGGCTTTCGTCTTGATGGTGTATTACTTCCTAATCCGGATGCAGTTGATCAAACCGTCATTTTTCTGGAGGTTCAGTTTCAGAAGGATACAACCTTCTACCATCGTCTCATTGCTGAAATTCACCTATTTCTGAAGTTGAATCCCAGCACCTTTGATTGGAAGGCGGTGGTCATTTTCCCAAGGCGCTCCATTGAACCTACGGACTTCAGACTTTTCCGCAACCTTATTCATAGCGACCAAGTGCATCGGATTTATCTGGAAGACCTTAAAGCCCCTTCAGATGGCACTACTGGCTTGGATTTGATGCGTTTGGTTGTAGCGAAAAAGAAGGATGCAGTCTCTCAGGCTAAGGATTTATTGAGCAAAACACGACAAAGGGCTGTGACAGAGCCTCAGCTAAAGGTGATAATGGAGCTTGTAGAGACAGTCATCATCTACAAATTCCCAAAGTTAGGCCGAGAGGAAATTGCAAAGATGCTGGGATTAAGCGACCTCAAAGAAACCAAGGTTTATCAAGAGGGCAGGACTGAAGAAGCGCGATCGCTCATCCTCCGCCAACTATCACGTCGCGTGGGCACCATCCCCGCTAACGTTGAAGCCCAAGTTCAGGCGCTAGCGTTACCCCAGCTTGAGACTTTGGGTGAAGCGCTGTTGGATTTTGCAGGGTTGGATGATTTGGTGGGTTGGTTGCGGGGGCAATAGCGGGGGCTAAGGCGATCGCAGTGTGAGGGTAAGAGTCTTTGAAAGAGAATGCTTTCACGCCATACAAACCAAAACTATTTTTATCAAATAGGGTTCACACTTTTTGAAGTCAGCAAACGGCTGATCGCATTCTGAGCGCTGCGGGGTCGTCTAAAATGCGGAGAGCAGCGTTGCGGTTCGGTTCTGGAGCTAATTTATCCGTTAACCCATGCGTCAATCCATTTTTTCTGCCATCCGGCGCTCGTCGCCACTGCTGCTGTCGATGGGCTTGGGTGGGGTTGTGGTCGTCGGCTCCCTGTTTGCCTTTGCAAAATTTTGGCCGCAGAGTAATGTTCCCCAAGAGACTGCCGTGACGGGGGCTGCGGCAGTAGCAGCCCCCAGCCGTGTTTTAGCTCAGTCTTTTCAGACTGCGGCAGTGCGTCGCCCTTTACTAGAGTCTTTTGCCCGTCAAGGCACGTCCGTTGAGCAGCAGCAGGCTCGCTATGTGTTAGCCGCTGATGCCGTGCGTCAAGGCAATGGCAAAGAAGCCCTTGGGTGGCTTGATGGCTTAGAAACGCGCTATGCCATACTTGCCCCTCAGATTTTGGCGCTCCGCGCCCAAGCCTATACCCTGAACAAGCAAAACGATGCCGCCACAAAGCTCTGGCAGCAGATTATTCAGCAGTTCCCTAAAAGTGCAGCGGCAGGGGAAGCCTACTACAGCCTCGGCAAAACCATGCCTCAGTATTGGAATCAGGCGATCGCCAATCTCCCCGCCCATCCCCGCACGGTCGAAATTGCTCTCACACGCCTCAAGCAAACCCCCAAAGATCGCGCGCTGCTGCTGCTGGTGGCTCAGTATGGGTTTCATCTCAAAGACTATAAAAATTATCTAGATCAACTCACGCAGTCCTTTGCGCCCCAGCTCACGGCTCAGGATTGGCAGGCGATCGCCTTTGGCTATTGGGAAAAGCAAAAGTATAAAGAAGCCGGACTCGCCTACGGTCGCGCCCCGTCCACTTCGCGCAACGCCTATCGCGCAGCCCGTGGCCTTCAGCTTGGGAATGAAAAAGCGGCTGCCATTGCGGCCTATCAGCGGATGGTTACGGCGTTCCCAGCAGCGCCGGAAACCCCTAAAGCGCTCATGCGGCTGGCAGATTTGAGCGACGGGAATGCGGCAGTTACCACCCTCGACTCGGCGATCGCCCTTGCCCAGCGCCTCAAGCGCCCCGAAGATGGGGCAGATGCCCTTGCCCGTAAGGCGATTCGCCTCGCCAAACTCAACCCTGCCCAGCAGACCGCCGCCGAAGCGCAGCTTTTAGAACAGTTCACCAAGAGCGAAGCCGCCGCCCAACTCCGCTGGCAGCGCGCCTGGACTGCTGCTCAAGGCCAGCAGATAGACACCGCAACGCAGTGGGCAACTGCCATTGCTCAATCAAACCCCAACAGCGACCTTGCGCCGAAAGCGCTGTTTTGGTCAGGTAAGTGGGCAGATCGCTTAGGCAAAACCCAGCAGCGCCAAGCGTGGTTTACCCAGCTTTGGCAGCAACACCCCCAGTCTTACTACACCTGGCGTGCAGCAGGATTATCGGGTTTACCCGTGGGTGATTTTCAGTCGATTCAGGGTCAGCAGATTGCCCTCGAAACGCCGACCAGCAGACTACCGTTAAGCGTTGGCTCCTCTGCCCTGCGAGAACTTTATCTCTTGGGTGAAGGCAAAGCCGCCTGGGAAGCGTGGCAACTCGAATTTCAAAACCGCCAAGCTCCTACAATTCCAGAACAGTTGACCGATGGACTGGTGCGCCTAGAGGTGGGCGAGTATCTCGACGGGCTGTTTATGTTGAGCAGCCTGCGCGATCGCATCCTGACCGAACCCGAACAGCAGCCCCAACTTGCGCTCCTTGCCTCCCTTCGCCAAGATCCACGCTACTGGCAGGCGCTATATCCAGTGCCCTACTGGAGCGAAATTCAGCGCTGGGCAGGCACCCAAGGCGGAAATCCTGTGCTGGCTCTGGCGTTAATGCGCCAAGAATCTCGGTTTGAATCTTCGATTAAATCAACGGTTGGCGCGACGGGGCTTATGCAGCTTATGCCTGAAACCGCCGCAGAAGTGGCCTCTCAGCTCAAGCTCAAAAATTACCGCCTCGACAACCCCGATGACAATATTCGGTTGGGTACCTGGTATCTCAACTCCACCCACCAGACCTATCAGGGAAACTCCATGTTGGCGATCTCCAGCTACAACGCAGGACCAGGCAGCGTCGCTAAATGGCTCCAAACCCTCAATACCCAAGATGCCGATGCATTTGTAGAAGCCATCCCCTTTGATGAAACCCAGGGGTACGTTAAATCTGTCCTAGAAAACTATTGGAACTACGCAAGATTGTATAACTCTCAAGCATCAAAATTGCTTCCGGTAAGCAGCCAATAGGATCCGAACGCCCAAACGTTCTACTAAAACCCTACTGCGAAACCCCATTGCCGAAACCCTACTGCCGAAACTTAGCAGAGCCACGCAGCCCCGGATTCAATCTAGACGTTCCACTACTGTTACCAGACTCCTGCTCCTCTCTGGTCCATAAAACTAAATCAGTGCCGTTTATGGTTTCTGTCCAACCCAGCATCTTGATCATCAGTTGGGCATTCTCGCAGTCCATGCCACGCAGAGAATACCAATTTTCCTTTGTTCCTGCCGGCCCTTGACGCCAGACCAACAGATCAAGCGGAATCCCTGAACGCACACCAAATCCGCGTCCCCAGCAGGCTCTCCACAAGTCTTTTGCCGTTGTGCAGTGCAGCTTATAGCCTTCCGGCGCTTCACAAAAACGGTAGATATAGCACCCTTCTTGCGGAGCCTTGAGCATTGGATAAAAAGACTGAGCCGTTAGGTACTCATGCAGAAATTCCCAGTAGCTTGAGCTATGGCGAATAATCATCTTAATGGGAGCATCTTTCACCTTTGCCGTCGCGACAATCCCTTCTTTGGGGGAAAGTAGCTGCACAGTGTCAAATAACGGTTCCGTTCTTAAATTTTGATTTGAGAGTAGTGCGGTGTGTCCCTGAAGAAAATTATCGACAAAACCCTGAATCAGCAACTCATCAGATAGCCCACCTTGAGGGCGAGCAGTATCGACTTCAATGGGGCTTGTCATAACAAACTCCTGCGGTAAACTTTGACTGAGACAACATATCTTCTACGAAATAACGCCATGATTTAAAAACGCGACTTGAGAGGAGTATGGCTCAAGTCAAAATTCCCTAAAATTTCAGATAAGACGAAAAATCGTTATTTAATAAAAATAGTTAATCTTATCCAATAATGCCCCATTCCCTGAGTTTCTGCCAACACAGGCAATAAAGTCGCTTGTCTTCTAGAATAAAGCCTGCATCTACTGCCGTTTTAGGCTGCTTGGGCGATCGCTGCACACCAAGAGTCCGCAGTTTTACCATAGCGCCTCATGCCTTTTGCCCGCCACCCCTCCTTTTGAGACGCACCTTGGTCCATGAAAAACTCCAAACTTCGCGTTTACCAGCTCGCCAGTGAACTCAACCTCAGTTCTAAAGAAGTTTTGCAGCTTTGTCAGGGTTTGCGGTTATCTGCCAAAGCCGCCACTAGCTCCCTCACCCCAGAAGAGGTCAACCAGGTTCGCACTCAGGTTAACGGAATCGAAAACGGCAAGCTGTTGATTCCCCTAGAAGAACCTTCAGAGACTCAAGAGGCTGTCTCTAAACCCGTCATTCCCGAATCACTTTATAGCCCTCAGTACTATTTTAATCGAGAGCTAAGCTGGCTCCGCTTTAATGAGCGCGTGCTTCATGAAGCCTTTGATCCGCGCAATCCATTGCTAGAGCGCCTCAAATTTATGGCGATCTTTAGCACCAACCTAGATGAGTATTTCATGGTTCGCATTTCAGGGTTAAAGCAGCAGGTCGCAGCCCACGTCACCAAACGCACACCTGACGGCATGATGCCCCAAGAGCAGCTGGATGCCATTCACAACGAGCTGAAGCCCACCGTCATTCGCCAACATCAGTATTTTTCTCAAGATCTCAAACCCCAGCTCACCGAGGCTGGTATTCGTCTGCTTGACTATGACGACCTCAGCGATCAGCAGGTTGAATCGCTACAAACATACTTTTTAGAACAGCTTTTTCCGGTTCTAACACCCCTAGCCGTCGATCCGGGACATCCATTTCCCTATATTTCTAGTCTTAGCCTTAATCTGGCAGTCGTCGTCAAAAATCGCGAGAGTGGCGAAGAGCATTTTGCCCGAGTGAAGGTGCCAGACCAACTTCCGCGATTTGTAGCGCTACCCATCCCAAAGAGCGCTACCGAGAACCTACGCTGGTGGGGTGTGCCCCTAGAGCAGGTCATTACCCACAACCTCTATAAGCTGTTTCCAGGGATGGAAATTCAAACCTGTCACCCGTTTCGCATTACGCGCAATGCCGATTTTGAACTCGAAGAAGATGAAGCGGATGATTTGCTGCTGGCGATCGAGCAGGAAATTCGCAAACGGCGATTTGGCTCTGTGATGCGGATGGAGATTCAGGTGGGCACCCCTCCAGAGCTTCAAAGAACCCTCATGGAGGAAATGGACTTAATCGATCAAGATGTCTATGCCGTAGAGGGGTTACTGAGCCTGAGCGACCTGTTTGCCCTCAGCAGCCTCCCGTTCCCAGACTTAAAAGATCCGTCTTGGACGCCGGTTATTCCCCCCCGCCTCAAAAAATTAGCGGCATTACCCCTTCCAGGCGAGGAAGAAACGGGGAGCCTCAACCCGCGAGGAGAAGACGATCAGGGGGATATTTTTTCGATTATTCGTGCGGGTGATGTGCTGGTGCATCATCCCTATGATTCGTTTCTATCGACGGTGCATCGCTTTGTCGCCGAAGCCGCCTACGACCCAAATGTGCTGACTGTTAAAATGACGCTCTACCGCACAGCAGGGGACTCTAAGTTTGCAGATTCCCCCATTGTCAGCAGCCTTATTACGGCGGCAGAAAACGGAAAACAGGTCGTAGCGCTCGTTGAGCTGAAAGCTCGGTTTGACGAAGCCAATAATATTCAGTGGGCGCGCAAACTAGAGAAGGTGGGTGCCCACGTTGTCTACGGATTGGTGGGTCTAAAAACCCATACGAAAATTGTTTTAGTCGTTCGCCGCGAAGGGCAGAAGCTCCGCCGCTATGTCCATATCGGGACGGGTAACTACAACCCCAAAACCGCCCGACTTTATACCGATCTTGGGCTTTTTAGCTGTCGGGAAGACTTAGGCGCTGACCTAACAGACTTGTTTAACCACTTAACGGGCTATTCTCGTCAGCTCTCCTACCGCAAAATCTTGGTCGCGCCGGTCAATCTGCGCGATCGCATGATTGAGTTTATCCAGCGAGAAATGGAGCTAGAGCGACGCGGCAAAAAAGGACGCATCATCGTCAAAATGAATGCCCTCCTAGACTCAGAGATGATTGCGGCACTCTATGCTGCCTCTCAAACGGGGGTACAAATTGATGTCATTGTGCGGGGGAACTGCGCCCTTAAGCCTGGACTTAAGGGCATTAGCGACAACATCCGCGTCATCAGCACAATTGGTCGATTTTTAGAGCATGAGCGCATTTTCTACTTCCACAACAATGGAAACCCCAAAGTTTTTATTGGTAGTGCAGACTGGCGCACCCGCAACCTAGAGCGTCGGGTTGAAGCCGTTGTACCCATTGAAGATCCAGACCTTGCCATGCAGCTCAAAGAATTGCTAGATCTCTATCTCAGCGACAATCGCCATGCCTGGGATTTACAGCCTGATGGTCAGTATATTCAGCGCCGACCTGCCGAAAACGAAACAGATCGTAGCGCCCATCGCCTTCTGATGAAAATGGCACAGCCAGAACGATTGACCTGAACTTAGAAAAATTTAACGGGTTGAACATAAAAAAGGGCGTTAGCCCTGAGATCAGGCTGTATCAACACGATTTAGATGTTTTGGAAATGTTACCCTACTAGGTATTCTGGATACAAAAACTCTCAGTGCGGACTTAGGAACTAGGATGGCTAACGCTGCTGGCATTGAAAAACTGCGAGAACAGATGGTTCAGCGCTATCGCGCACTGCCGGAGGTGCAGCGGAAAATCGTTCAGCTCTTTTCAGTCAGCTATGGGCCTGTCAGCAGAGCCACGTTTGTAGACTGCCTGAATCATACGGGTGTACGCGATACCGACGGTAAATCGTTTGTAGCGGCAACCTTAAGGACTCATATTGAGGCGCTGCTGCGTGAAGGGTTTTTACTTCAAGAAAGAAGCCAAGGCCCGCAGTGCAATCCCTTACTTTGTGAAATTGCCACCCGTGATGCCGTTAAGGCCAATACCTTTGAAACACTGGTGAATGCCGTTGAAACGTGCATCCCCATTCGGCAAAGCTGGAGTAATGGCCCCCGCAGCTTTAGCAGCGAAGATCTCTTTGTGCGAGAGGTGCGGATTGGCATTTACCGCAAAGACGTGAAGTTCATTGAAAAGCAGTTTGAAGATTACTATCGCTACAGCTACGCAGCAGACAAGATAGCGCTAGATGAAATTTTGCTGCTGGTGTGCAGCAATCCCTTTGATGCAGATTGGTTTTTAGCGCTTCCGCCTGCAATCTACAGCACGGCGCTGGTGAATATTTTAGAAAACGGGTTGCTCAATCTTGTCCCAGCAGAACCAGAATTGAGCTGCCTCCAAACCCTGTGCAGCAAGCCTGAAAAGATTCTTTCTCCAATGTTTCCCCTTTTGCTGACCGAACAGTTGTTGTATCGAGGTCGCCTAGAAGAGGCTCAGGAAAGCCTGACGAAAGTACCCTCGTCCTTTCGCGACCAGGCTTCTCTGTTTGAAGGACAGTTGGCGTTGATGCGGGGGGATCATGAGACGGCGATCGCCCACTACACGCAGTCCCTCAAAGCCTATCGAAAATCTACAGGCAAACGCAAAGTCTATTTTGATACCTTCAGCGGCGTGCTGTTTGTGTTGGCACTGATCAAAGAAGGTTCAGCGGTGCGGCTGCGAGAGGCTGAAGAATATGTCACTCTCACGGTAAAACAGCCCAACCATTGGCTAGGGAGCCTATATCGGGTTTTGGCAAACGTCATCAAAGTGCAGCAGGGCAACCTTTCTGCCAAAAATTTTATAATCAATGCTGGCATTGCACCCTACCAAGCAGGCAATAGTGTAGAAACCCTTTTGAGCGCCATGTGCCTCTACTGGATTGATGTCGAGACTGCCAGAGCACATCTACCTACGCTCATAGAACCACTGTATGAAGCGGCAGAAGCTTCGGGCTATCGCTGGCTGGCAATGGAGGCAGCTGAACTGCTCTCACGGCTTAAGCCTCAGGGTTCCTACAGTGCCCAAGCCGCCGCCTTCCGACAGGTCAATGGCAACCTTGAAACCCTAGTCAATCTGATTCAGCCGCGAGAATCTTGGGAAATTTGCCTCAATGCCTTAGCCAATCTCAGCAGCCCTTCTTCTAGCGCAGGTGCTGCGCCTGCTGCCGTCGAAACGCCTCAGCGGCTGATCTGGCTGGTGACGTTTATGTCGAACCACTGCATGATCCAGCCTCGTGAACAAAAGGTTACGGCAAAGGGGGCCTGGACGAAGGGGCGACCCGTTGCGCTGAAGCGTCTGTACGACAACCCAGAAAGCTTTGAATACCTCACACCCCACGATCGCAGGGTCTGTCAGCAAATTGAAAGCGATCATTCCTCTCATCGGTACTACGGCACCGTCGAGTATGACTTTAGCGAAAAAGCCATTGTCGCCCTCATTGGTCACCCGCTGGTGTTTTGGGAAGATTCGCCTACCACGCGGGTTGAGATCGTGAAAGGAGAACCAGAACTGCTGGTTAAAAAAAGTAAGAAAGACTGGCTGACCCTCGAATTTTTGCCGGCTATTAAGGGCGAGCAGTCAGTCTTGGTGATTAAAGAAACCCCCACGCGCCTGAAGGTGATTGAGGTTAGCGCTGAGCATCGCCGCATCGCCGAGATTTTAGGCACAAAAAATCGGCTCGAAGTGCCGGAATCTGCCAAAGATCGGGTATTGGCGGCGATTAATGGGGTGTCTGGGGTGGTCACAGTCCACTCCGATATTGGCGGCGGGGTAGAGAACGCGAAGGAAGTTCCATCGGAGGCAACGCCCCATGTGCATCTGCTGCCTGCGGGGGGTGGACTTAAGGTGGCAGTGATGGCGCGTCCCTTTGCCCAAGGGGGGCCTTACTTTAGACCCGGCATTGGCGGTGAAACGGTGATTGCTGAAATTGAGGGGGCGCGGCTGCAAACCAATCGCAACCTCCGGGAAGAAAAGAAATTAGCGAAAGTGGTAGTAGAATCTTGCCCCATTTTGAGCCAGTACGATACCGAAGACGGGGAATGGCTGATTGAGGAACCCGAAGACTGTTTAGAGCTGCTGTTAGACCTTCAGAACTTAGGGGATGCTGCCATTATTGAGTGGCCTGAAGGCGAAAAGATGCGGGTGGCGCATCAGGCGGGGCTGAGCAGTTTTCACCTCAACATTAACCGCCAAAAAGACTGGTTTGAGGCCACGGGGGAACTAAAGCTAGACGACAATCTGGTGCTGGATATGCAGCAGCTGCTTCAGCTTCTGGATAAGTCGCCTAGTCGCTTTCTCCAGCTTGGGGACGGGCAGTTTTTGGCGCTCACGCAAGAGTTTCGCAAGCGCCTCGATGAATTTCGCTCCTTCTCTGAAACCCAGGGCAAAGGGGCGCGGTTCCATCCCTTGGCGGCGATCGCCCTAGAAGACTTCATGGATGAAGTGGGCAACGTCAAAGCCGACAAACACTGGAAAGCCCATATCCAGCGCATGAAGGAAATGCAGACCCTCCAGCCAGAACTCCCCTCCACCCTCCAGGCCGAACTGCGAGACTATCAGCTTGACGGATTTAAGTGGCTGGCAAGACTCGCCCACTGGGGCGTTGGGGCATGCCTTGCCGATGATATGGGCTTGGGCAAAACCCTTCAGGCATTGGCGGTGATTTTGACCCGTGCCGTAGATGGCCCCACATTGATTGTGGCTCCGACCTCGGTCGGCATGAACTGGATGGCAGAGGCGGAAAAATTTGCGCCCACCCTTAACCCCATTCAGTTTGGGATTGGAGAGCGCCAAAAGCTGCTCGACAACCTCCAGCCCTTTGATATGCTGGTTTGCACCTACGGCCTGATTCAGCAAGAAGACGTGGCGGAAATGCTGGCAAAGGTGAAGTGGCAAACCATCGTGCTAGATGAAGCCCAAGCCATTAAAAACTTTGCCACTAAGCGCTCTAAAGCCGCCATGAACCTTCAGGGCGAGTTTAAGATTTTGACTACGGGCACTCCCATTGAAAACCATTTGGGCGAACTCTGGAATCTTTTTCGCTTTATCAATCCAGGGCTGCTGGGTTCGCTCGACAACTTTAATTTGAACTTTGCCAACCCCATTGAGCGCCAGCAGGATAAACAGGCGCGGAGCAAGCTCAAAAAGCTGATTCAGCCGTTTTTACTGCGCCGCACTAAAAATCAGGTGCTGCAAGAACTGCCCAACCGCACCGAAATTACGCTCCATGTTGAGCTAAGCAAAGAGGAAATGGCGTTTTATGAGGCGTTGAGACGGTCGGCGATCGCCAAACTCACCGACAGCAATGCCGAAGCCGGAGCCAAACACCTTCAGGTCTTAGCCGAAATTATGAAACTGCGGAGATCGTGCTGTAATGCGCGGTTAGTCACGCCCGATGCCCAGATCTCGAGCGCCAAACTTCAGCTCTTTGGCGAAGTCTTAGGAGAACTAATTGAAAATCGCCATAAAGCTTTGGTGTTTAGCCAGTTTGTAGACCATCTACACATTATTCGAGACTATTTAGATTCTCAAAAAATTACCTATCAGTACCTCGATGGCAGCACCCCTGCCAAAGACCGTAAAAAGCGCGTGGATGCTTTTCAGGCTGGCAAGGGTGACGTCTTTTTAATTAGCCTCAAGGCGGGTGGCACAGGGCTAAACCTCACCGCTGCCGACTACGTGATTCACATGGATCCGTGGTGGAACCCAGCCGTAGAGGACCAGGCTTCTGACCGCGCTCACCGCATTGGTCAAAAGCGCCCCGTCACCATCTACCGTTTGGTTGCCAAAGACACCATCGAAGAAAAGATTGTAGAGCTGCATCAACATAAGCGCGACTTAGCCGATAGTCTCTTAGAAGGCGCTGACATGAGCGGCAAAACGTCAACAGATGACCTGCTGCGATTGATTCAATCTCTGTAAGCCAGCCAGTACATAACGGTAGTGACGATAAAAGTCATCTATAAAAGGACGGAATTGTTACAGCTTTATGAATAAATGTCTTGCGTCAAGCGAATAAAATTTGCGCAAAAAAAGCAAACGCCCTAAGCTGGTTTTCTAGCTGTATCAAGGATAGCAGCGTCTAAATGAAGGGGGGCTTGCAAAGTCGTGATCAAACAGACCACGATTTTAATCTTAGTGAAGTACATGGAGTGAAGTTAAGTATGCCTCTTGTAAGTCGATTAGTTGCAGAATTTCTGGGTACCTTTTGGCTGGTGTTAGGCGGCTGCGGTAGCGCCGTGCTAGCCGCTGGATTTACCGCAAAACTTGGGCCAAAGGGCGAACAAGCAACCCTTTTGCTAGGGATTGCCTTTGTCGGTGTTTCGCTTGCTTTTGGTCTAACGGTTTTGACCATGGCCTACGCGGTGGGTCATATTTCGGGTGGTCACTTTAATCCGGCGGTCTCTTTTGGGCTATGGGCTGGGAAGCGATTTCCTGCCAAAGATTTGCTACCATACATCGTGGCTCAAGTCGTTGGGGCTGTTGTGGGTGGCGGTGTGATTTACCTCATTGCCAGCGGAAAGGCTGGGTTTGAGCTATCTGGATCTAACCCACTGGCGACAAACGGATTTGGCGAATATTCACCCGGTGGTTATTCTCTGTTTGCGGCCTTGGTAACAGAAGTCGTAATGACCTTCTTTTTCTTGATCATTATTTTAGGTGCAACGGATGCACGCGCACCTCAAGGGTTTGCACCCGTGCCCATTGGTTTAGGTTTAACGCTCATTCACTTAATTAGCATTCCTGTTACCAATACTTCCGTCAACCCTGCTCGGAGTACAGGGGTCGCTCTGTTTGCAGGGACTGAGCATATTGCTCAGCTCTGGCTGTTCTGGTTGGCACCAATTGTGGGCGCTGTGATTGCTGGGTTTGTCTACAATGCCGTTTTTAGCGCACCTAAGACAGTCTCTGAAGCAGAAGTTCCTAGAGCTGCTGCTTATAAAGATTAAAATTTCAATCTTTAAATTTCCAATCTTTAAGCTAGTAGTTTTTAAGTCAGTCGTGACTTAACACAAAAAGGAGGGCGTTAATGCCCTCCTTTTTGTTTTTGTGTTTAGCAGTAAGAAAAGATTAAGTGATCTCAACCGCTTGGACATCAACGGGTGCTGTGGATTCAGCGACGGGTTGACCCGCCTTTTTTTGCTTAAAGGTATTGCTACGTTCCTTTAGCACTTGGGCGAGTTCTGTCGCGAGCAGCGTCACCACAATCGCATCATCAATTTGACCAATAAAGGGGATAAAGTCAGGCGCAATATCAAACGGACTGAAGAGATAGAGCATGGTGCCCGCAATGACCCACCATCGATACTTAGGATTGGCAACTAGATTGCGATACCAGCCGTAAACCGATTCGAGAGAGAAGGTTGTCATTGGTGTCGTCCTATGTTCGACTGATTACTTTTATATCTTTGCAAAAGTCTTTCTAGAAATCGAGTCTTTTAATTGCGGTTAACCGTAGCGATTTGGGGAGAGAAAACCTCACTGGTGGTCGGAACTATTTTCTAAACCAATCATTGTTTTGGCGCTGTGTTGGCTGCGGCTGGGGCTGTTTCAGCTTCTTCTTGGAGCGTATTGCCGAGGGCAGCGGTGGTTAAGGTGGGTGTTCCTTTTATGGGGACAGCGACCGTCACTTTTAAGTCGCTGCCGTAGCTATAAACTGTTTTTTCACCTAAGTTTTTGCTCTCTACAGCAACAGAATCTAAGGCAAGCTGCTGGCTTTTTCGGTTAAATAAGTTTAGGCGCAGTTGACCCGCTTCGCTAAAGATACGGACGGCATAGGTTGAGGTTTGAAAGGACACAATGACCACGGAGGGTGCGGCGATCGCCTTTACTGCTGTTACGACGGCTGGCGACGCATTTTCTCCTGGATTGACTGGCGCTACATCTGACTTTGTCGATTCTTTGGGTGGGGCAGCGATCGCAGCCCCTGTGGCTTTCTGAGGTAAAGCGAGGGATTTGGTCAGAGATTTAGGTGGACTGAGGGGAACAGAGGAAGTCAATTTTGCAGGAGTAGCCATAGTTTTTGCAGAAGTTGATGGCTTGGATGCGCCCAAAATCTTAATGAGATCTCCGCGTACCCACCCTACCTGTCCCGTTCGCAAAACTTTGACGCGATACCAAATCTGTCCGTCTTTGCTGGTGATGGTGCTGAGAATCTTAATGCGATCGCCCACTTTACCCATTGCGACAATACCAGCCTGGGTATTGGCTAAAGCGCGTAGGTTCACTTGAGCCTTCGCGTCTTGGGCTGCGAATTCCCCCTCTTGTGCCCTGATAGGTAAACTGACGAGGGTTAATACAGTCGCTAGGGTGACGAAGCTCAGAATAATAGATCGACTCAAGGACATCAAACCCTCCTTTTTATTTTGCTGGGACTGTTGCTGCTTTACCCAGTGATTCAATTTTGCATCTGGGGAAACGAAGCTGATACGATGAGACTCGACTAAGCCCCTATGTTTTGAGCGATCGCTGGATGTCCCCCACCCCTGAACCGCTGCTGCATGTTGAATCCGTTTTTGCTGGGTATGTTCCAGGACTAGATATTTTACAGGGGACGAATCTCTACGTTGCCCCAGGTGAACTGATTGCCATTATTGGCCCTAATGGTGCCGGTAAATCAACATTGGCAAAGTGTATCTGTGGGCTAGTACCGCCCCACACAGGGCAGGTTATTTTTCAAGGTCAAAACGTCGCAAAGCTAAAGCCCAATGAAATTGTGGCGCGGGGGATGTGTTACGTCCCTCAGATTGCCAATGTATTTCGATCCCTGACGGTCGAAGAAAATCTAGAAATGGGAGCTTTTGTGCGGACGGTGCCCTTAGGGCCGCTCAAGCAAAAAATCTATGATGCGTTTCCGAAGTTAGCCCAGCGTCGCAAACAGCAGGCTGGCACGCTCTCGGGTGGGGAGCGCCAAATGCTGGCAATGGGACGCGCCATGATGTTAGATCCCAAACTGCTCATCTTAGATGAACCGTCCGCTGCGCTTTCCCCTATTTTAGTAGACGAAATTTTTACCAAGATTAAAGACATCAACCAAAATGGCGTTTCGATTATTCTCGTCGAGCAAAATGCCCGTAAGGCGTTGGCCATTGCTGATCGAGGCTATGTACTAGATTCGGGTCGCGATCGCTACGAAGGCCCTGGCGCTCAACTCCTCAATGACCCCAAAGTCGGCGCACTCTACCTCGGTGGACACATCGCCGAAGATTAAGCCTCTATCTACAGGAGCCTACAAACGATTATGGTACAGGTTAAAGTCTATGGACTTCGCGATCGCCTGACGCCCAAAATCCAGCCGATGTCGGATACCATCCACACCTGCCTCATGGAGGCGATCGCCGTTGCCCCAGAAAAGCGGTTTTATCGGTTTATAGCGCTAGAACCAGAGGCATTTATCTATCCTGGCGATCGCACCCAGAGCTACACCATCTTAGAAATTCTGATGTTTGAAGGGCGCACCGCTGAAACCAAACGGCAGCTCATTCGTTTGCTCTTTGAACGGTTTGAGCGAGATCTAAAAATCGCGCCCCTAGATTTAGAGATTACGTTAATTGAAACACCCAAAGTCAATTGGGGTGTTCGGGGTTTACCAGGAGACGAGCTTTAAGACAGAGACTTAAGCGACTCTCCGTATGTCATGAAAGCCTGATGCGACATCATGAAAACCTGACATAATCAAACCCTTTGCAGAACAAGCTTTTCAGCCTCTTTTTATGTATCAGCCTTGATTATTGAAAGATTTAGTCCGAAACATCCGTAAATTTACGGATGTGGAACTACTGAGGCAAAACGGATTAAATTCATGCAAGTTCCGTAAATTCCCCCTATAGTCCCCCTACATAAGTATGTTTATATGAATACATTGATTGGGCTGTCATACCCCCCGCACAGCCCACGTAGTCCCCGAAACGGCTACTTATCCGAAAGGGTAAGGCGCAAATTAGCAGGCCTAAAGCCGAAAAGCATTGTGGGTATGGATGCTGCTAGTGCCGAAGGGACTTTCCTAATTGATGTGGGTGGCGATCTAAACTGAGGTCGCTACCCTGCCCTCACCAAAGCAACATTAATCAGGACAAACAATTTTTAAACAAGCCCAGTCGGCCTGTTGCCAGTGTTCCTCTACGTTCCAACCATTTGCCGTCAACGCTTCAACCACGTCCGGCACCTGCTTTTGTAAAATGCCGCTGAGGATGCCCCAGCCCTTCGGCTTCGTGAGTTGCTTCATTTGAGGCACTAGCTCAATAATAATGTGAGCCAAAATATTACAGCAGAACCCATCTACAGGGGTTTTTGCGAGGGCGATCGCCGTTTCAATGCTGCCTTCTTCTACCACCATGCGGCTCGGCTCAATGGCGTTGAGATCTCGACACTCCTGGGCGGCCTGTACCGCGAGCGGGTCGGTATCGACGGCAAAAGCCTGGTCTGCACCAAATTGGATGGCGGCGATCGCCAAAATTCCGGTACCGCAGCCAATATCGGCCATCACACAAGGGTGAACGACGGCCTGCGTAAGCTGCTGTTCTAGCGCCACTAAGCAAAGTTGTGTCGTGGCATGGGCGCCCGTCCCAAAGGCAACGCCAGGGTTAAGTCGCAGTACAATTCGGTCGGTTACAGGCACAGGGAGCCAGTCTGGGTGGATGAGAAGGCGATCGCCCACTTCTGTGGGGTGCCAATAATCTTTCCAACTACTCGCCCAGTCTTCTTCTTGAATGACATTCCAGCCCACTTCAATACTGCCTAAGTTTGCTGTCGCAGCCGAAAGCCTGAGCCGATCTGCCATTGCAGTGAGCGCGGTCTTAGAAACCTGACTTTGGGCAAAATACCCACAAATGCGAAGCTGACCGTCCTTAATTTGGCTAGCGGTGCCCTGACAGCCCATCGACTGAATTTCCCAAGACAGCAGCTCATCTAGTGCTGGTTCCGCTAATACCCATAGCTCCCACCATTGACTGTTTGCCATTGATTTGACCTCAATAAAAATTGGTTTCATAAACAGAGGGGTTTGGCCTAGGCCAAACCCCTTAAAGAGCTACTGTGTACACAACACAAGTCCAAGAAAATCCCCTCCTGGGAGGGGTGCCCGTAGGGCGGGGTGGGTTAGTCAGTAGCGCCATGACTAATCCACACCTGTCCCTCCCGAGAGGGGATTGATGAGCTGCCCATTGTTGGGGGCGCAATGTTCGCCTCTACAGATTCACAATATAGGCATCTGTAATGCCGTTAGCCTTCACAATTTCAGCCAGGACACCCTCTGGGAGGGGATCATCAATGCTCAAAACCATCACCGCGTTTCCACGGACAAGCTTGCGACCCACCTGCATACTGGCAATATTGACATTAAATTGCCCTAGCAGCGACCCAATTTGACCAATGATCCCAGGCATGTCTCTGTGCTGCGTAATCAGCATGTGGCGCGTTGGCGGTACATTAATGGGGAAATCATCAATGTTGGTGATGCGTAGCTCCTCATGGTTCAACAGTGCGCCTGTCACCGTTCGCGTTTCTCGTGGGCCTTTTGCCGTCAGGTGAATGGAGCCAGAATAGTCACGAATGGAAGCATCTCGCGTCTCAATCACCCGAATGCCGCGATCTTTGGCTTCAATGGCGGCGTTGACGTAGTTCACGCGCTCTTGCAGGGCAGGTGTAAGCAAACCCTTCAGCGCTGCGACAACAATAGGCTGGGCATCAAAGGATGCCACTTCGCCCTGGAGCCGAATTTCTAAGGACTCAATTCGTCCGCCTGCAAGCTGACCTACCAGGTTCCCTAGGGTTTCAGCCAGCATCAGCGAAGGCTTAAGCTGCTCCATTATCTCAGGCCGCAAACCAGGGATATTGACCGCAGACCGAGCCGTTAGACCCAGCAGCACGTCTCGGATTTGCTCCGCTACGTCGATCGCCACGTTGGTTTGGGCTTCTTCGGTTGAGGCGCCTAAGTGAGGGGTCAGAATGAGATCCCCTGCGACGTGTAGTAACGGCGACTCACCCAAGGGTTCGTTTTCAAAGACGTCTAACGCCGCTCCCGCAATCACGCCATTCGTGATGGCTTCGGCGATCGCCACTTCGTCAATGATGCCGCCCCGTGCGCAATTCACAATGCGCGCCGTAGGCTTCATTTTGGCGAGGGTTTTGGCATTAATAAGATGCTGAGTTTCAGGGGTTTTGGGCAGGTGAAGGGTAATGTAGTCAGATTCTGTGAACAGAAAATCTAGCTCGACCAAGCGGCAGCCAATTTGCTCTGCCCGTTCGTTGGAAAGGTAGGGATCGTAGGCCAAGAGCTTCATGCCCATTGCCCGTGCAACTGCCGCAACATGGGAGCCAATTTTGCCTAAGCCCACAATGCCAAGGGTTTTCTTGTATAGCTCAACCCCAGTAAACTTTTTGCGCTCCCATTTGCCTGCTTTAACAGAGTGATTGGCATCTGGGATGTGGCGAGAGAGAGCCATCAGCAGCGCTAGGGTATGCTCTGCGGCGGCAATGGTGTTGCCTTCGGGCGAGTTGACCACCACAATACCCTTACGGGTTGCGGCGGGTACATCTACGTTGTCTACGCCAACACCAGCACGACCAATAATTTTGAGTTTAGACCCTGCCTCAATCACATCTTTCGTGACGCGAGTACCGGAGCGAATCATGAGGGCATCGTAGTCTGGAATCACCTGAATCAATTCTTCGGGTGATAAATCGGTGCGCACATCCACCTGTGCGACCTGCTCTAGCAATAGAAGACCAGCTTGGTCAATGGGATCTGAGACAAGAACCTTAGGCATAGTTAGCAGATTGCAGCGACGGCATTTCTATAGTGACAAGTCTAAAAACCTTTGAGCGCAACCTCAACCTACAGTTGGTTAAGTTCATCACGTTCAAGGTTCAGCCCTAGGCTGCAAGAATGATTGGCAACTTTTAATAATCTAATTGCCACAACCAATAACACTATCATTAGATGCTTATGGTTTGGGGCGATCGCCCCCTCCAAATTTAGCGCTCCCTTCAAAACATCCCTGAGAACGTGCAAATCCCCCTTGAATTAAGCTCAAGGGGGATTTTTAGAAGCGAAAATTTAGACCAGTGAAGGCACAGGCGCATTTAAGTGTGGGTACAGCGGAAAGCGATCGCACAAGGCTGCAACGCGCTGACGGCATTCACGCTTCACGGCATCATCATCGGGATTTAAGAGGCAGTCCGCAATAATGTTGGCAATTTCAGTGAACTCGGTGGTTCCCATGCCGCGTGTGGTCATCGCCGCCGAGCCAAGTCGCAGTCCACTGGTGACAAAGGGCGATTCTGGGTCAAAGGGAACGGTATTTTTGTTAGCCGTAATGTTGACTTGGCTGACAAGCTGATCCGCGATTTTACCCGTCATCCCAATCGAGCGCAGGTCTACGAGCAGCAGATGATTATCTGTGCCATCAGAGACGATTTTCAACCCGCGCTGCTGAAGCTGTGCAGCTAAGATTTGGGCATTTTTAATGACCTGAGCGCAATAGGTCTTGAACGCGGGCTGAAGGGCTTCGCCAAAAGCAACGGCCTTGCCTGCAATGACGTGCTCTAAGGGACCACCTTGCGTTCCAGGGAATACAGCCTTGTCTAGTTTTTTGCCCAGCTCAGCGTCACGGGTTAAAATCAGTCCGCCCCGTGGTCCTCGTAGGGTTTTGTGGGTGGTTGTGGTGACGACATCACAAAAGGGAAGTGGGTTAGGGTGCAGACCTGTGGCAACTAGGCCAGCAATGTGGGCAATGTCTGCCAGTAGATATGCACCCACTTCATCAGCAATCGCGCGAAATTTATCAAAGTGGATGGTGCGCGGATAGGCCGAATAGCCACAGATAATCAGCTTAGGACGATGCTCTAGGGCAATTTGACGGATATTTTCGTAGTTCAACTGCTCTGTTTCTGGGTCTACGCCATACTGAGCAACCTTGAACCATTTGCCTGAGACGTTAACAGGCGACCCGTGGGTGAGGTGTCCACCGTGGGACAAATCCATGCCCAAAATGGTGTCACCGGGCTGTAGCAGCGCCAAAAAGACGGCAAAGTTAGCCTGTGCGCCGGAGTGGGGCTGAACGTTGGCATGGGCGGCACCAAACAGCTCTTTGGCGCGGTCAATGGCAATCTGCTCTACCTTGTCTACAAATTCACAGCCGCCGTAGTAGCGTTTCCCTGGCAAACCTTCGGCATACTTATTGGTGAGCGTTGAACCCTGCGCTGCCATCACCGCTGCTGAGGTGAAGTTTTCGCTGGCAATTAGCTCAAGGTGATCGCGCTGGCGCTGGAGTTCTTGCTGTAAAATTTCTGCAACTTTTGGGTCGGCTTCAGCCAAAAAGTCAAGGTTTGTCTTCGTCACGGAAAAATCCTCTTTATTCAATCAATACGTCCGTAGCGTTGTGCAACCTTGGGGCTTAGGGTTGGTTCGCTGAAGGCGTGAATTTGGGTTGGTTTAAGCATCCAAACGTCACGCTCAATTATCATAGCTTACTCCTTAGAGAAAGTCATGATGGTTCTCTGGCAAGGTTTTGAAGGTTGTTTTAGGTGTGTAAACGGGCAAGATCAAAACTCTTTTTGCGGCACTCTCCGAAAATCCATTTAACATAGTAATCAATTAGGAATCAATCCTATTCATCCCTTCTCTATCCACTTCAGTTCAGGAGAAATAGCCATGTCTTGGCGCGGCTCAACAACGATCCAAGATCGGATTTTTTCAAGTTTGCCTTACCTACTGCCTTTAACAAGCAGCATTGGGTTTTCAAGTGCGGTATTACAAGAGGTTCCGACGCTAGGAACGGTGCTTGCCCCTTTGCTGTTGCCCGTGCTGTGGATTTATCAAACGCTACCCTTCGCTAGCCTGATCATCTTTTTTGGTCTGTTCTTGCTGGTTGTGCGCAACGAGAAGGTGCCCCACATGATTCGCTTCAACACCATGCAGGCACTTTTAGTGGATATTTTAATGGTGGTCGTTGGTCTTGTTCTCCCGATTTTAGGTCGGGTGGATAGCTCTAACTTAGTGGTCATTGCTTTATCCAGTACGGTGTTTATTGGAGTATTAGCGATTGTGATTTTCTCGGTAGTGCAGTCGCTGCGGGGACTGTATGCAGAAATTCCAACGCTGTCAGAGGCTGCCTACATGCAGGTTCGCTAGGGCTGTGGTTGAGAACAGCCTTAAACTGAAGGGCTTCAGTGCTAAATTCTTCAAGAGATCTTCAAGGCAGCAGCAGAATGTCTCCTGTCTGGTCTAGAATTGTAAAGCCTTGCTTTTAGCGCTGCCTCATTCATCGACTTAATGCGATGCTCGACCGATGCAGAATGGCGCTCTGAAGCCATATTGTCCATAAGGAAATCCAAATTCATGACCACTTACGAAACGATCTACATCTTGCGCCCTGATTTGGGCGAAGAGCTGGTCGATCAAGCCATTACAAAGTACCAAACCTTGCTCAAAGATCAAGGCGCTGAAAATATTGAGGTTCAGCACCGAGGCCGACGGCGTCTTGCTTACGATATTCGTAAATTCCGTGAAGGAATCTATGTGCAGATGAACTATGAAGCTGCTGGCACTGCAATTGCTGTGATGGAGCGAGCAATGCGAATTGGAGAAGATGTGATTCGCTATTTGACCATTAAGCCGGAGGAGATTGCCCCAGTTGAAGAAGAAACGGCAGTTGAGGCCGTCTAGAATTTTGCGTCGCTGACTGCAAGCGCAAAACAATTGAAGCCATAAAGCTCGGTTTAGCTGTAATGCTGCCGAGCTTTATGGTGAGATGGTAAATTAACGGCAGTGGTACTGGAGCAATGTAAGCGTGAATTCAAGCGACGCCAATCTTTCTAATGCGGTTGAGCAAGAGTTAGCTCAACTTCGTCGCCAGCTTCAGCTACGCGATCAGCTTGTAGAGCAGTTGTCTACAGAGCTGTTTCGGATGGTCAAAACGCACCCGCCTGCGTTGCCTCCAGCGCGTTCATCCACTTCTTCTGCGTTGGCTTTGACACCACAAACGCCTGAAGCGGCTTTACGGGATGATCTGAAGCGGCTTGAGGAGCAAATTGAATTTTACCAGTCTCAGATTGATAAGCGCGACCAGGAAGTGGGTCGCTTGCAGAAGTCTTGCCAGGTGTTGAGCGATCGCAACCAGATGTTAGAGCGTATCATCCAGGAACTACCGGAAGTGTACCGTCAAAAATTTGCAGACCGGTTAGACGCGGTTAAGTCTAAGTTCCAGTCACTCCAAACCGAAAACAGAAGGCTGCATGGCGAGCTTCAGCAGGTAAATGCTCGGTCGCTGCCCGAAGGTAAAGCGACTAAAAAAAATTAAAAAATCGTCTAAACGGAAGATCTTTTGAACGCAATAGTCTACCGAAATTAGGTTTTTCTAAGGCTATCTAAAAACGTAGTTTACTGGGTATAACCCTAACCTATCGAGGTTTGACGCTTTTTGCAGAAAGGATACCTGTGAATACGATTGACGAACGCGCAAAACAGCTCAAGCAATCTCTGGTGGCATTTGTGTTGGACGCTGAAGGAGATTTGGCGATCGCCCTAGAAGCCTTCATTGCGGAGCATCTCAATCGTTCCTCCAAATCTCAGTCCCAGAGCAGCATCCAAACGGATCTAGCGGTTGACTGTTTTTTAACTCAAGGCCGCGTGGGGGATAAGACTCCACTAGACCTGTTCTTGGCGGCTCATTCAGACCTAAGCCAGCCAGATCGTGATCTACTTGCACGATGGGTTCAGAGCTTTACAGGGTTATTTGCTGTAACCCAAACGCTTACGGATGGGTTTGAAATTAAGAACTGGCTCACAGAGAAACGCTACGTTGTTAGAGCAGTGGGTTTACAGCCACCTGAGCAAATTGCTCGCCTACAGCCAAATGAAATTGTGATCACCCGCCTTGCACCTATTGCTGAAGCAGAGTGGATATTTTTTAGCGCCTTCACACTACTGGGGAAACTGGGCAAACCCAAACTTGCTGTCGCAGTTGGAAATTTCAAAAAATGCTACCCCGAAGATCTCTACGGAGATGCCCCAGAACTGCTCGAAGAAGCTTGGCGCTCCGTTGAACAATCTCATCAAGAATGGCTCGATTTTTTTGGCAATGAAGAAGTGACGTTGCCAGGGTATCAAGCAAATCAACAGCTACAGCTTTTTCAGGAGCATTTGACACAGCGTCGTTTAACCGCAGCAGGCATAGACAGCAACGAGTCTCTTTCCGATTTGCTGAAACAGCAGGGTGTTTCTGAAGAAGATAGCGCTGAAATGCACCAGGGTTTAAAGACAGTTGAACCCTTGCGCCAGCCGTCGGCTGAGGCTTCTCCTAAATCCGCAATGGTTCAACCGCAATTTAGCCTACCGGATACCCTCAAAAAGGCAGAGCAGGTTACCTTGCTGACCCATCCCCAGTGGGGGCAGGTTTATTTATCAAGCTATTCTCAAATCAAAGCGCTGTTGGCGCAAAAAACTGCGCCAACAGAGAAAGACAAAAAAATAGTGCGTCAAGCCTTTGACGCACCTGAAATGAATGCTTACCTCTGGCATCGTCTAGCACAGCAGTATCCTGTACCGCTAGAACGTCTGCTGCAAGAGGCTTTGGAGCAGCCAGCGTTTGATTTGGTTGAGGGGCTTGACTCACTGTTGCAGTCTTACGGCAAACTGTCCAAACCCACGCTTCCTGAAACGGCGAGTGTTCCGGTTCATTTGCATAGCCTTTTTCAAGATGCGGTGCTGGAAGTCCATAAAAACCAGACTCAAAAGCCTAAGGATGTCAGCAAGGTCAATAAAGGGTTTCAGCGTAGTTAGAGTTAGCGGCAGCGGTCGTTTCTCGCTAGCTGAGTTGAGCCACCACCTGGTCTGTTAACAAAATTTCTTGAGTTAATAAATCTTCTACGGTGATGCGTAGCGATCGCCCTTCATCCACGCGAAACAGCACCTTAATGCGATCGCTGCCCGGAAACCCTGGCGGATCTAGTTGTGCAATACTGCGGGCACCTTCACGATCATTAAGCGCCTGGATCTGACCTTGATGGGCAGAAAGCGCGCGGGTGATGAGGCGATCGCCATCAAAGTACACTTCCGTGCCACCTGCTGCTTGACCTAGCTCCCCAATCACTAGCTCAATGCTGGGCTGTCCTTCCGCAGAGGCACCCAAAATCAGCTCCACAGGTTCCCTCATGGGGTAAGGCTGACCCGTTTGGATGAGGGTATGCCAGTTGTGGGCGTTGAGCCGACGATCCCAGTAGCGGATGCCGTAGCTGTGATAGAGAAAGTCCTTCACGTCAGTGCCCTGAAAAATTTGCAGCGCACCCTGGGCGATCGCCTCAAAAGGCTTGCTGCTCAAAATTTTAGTCGTCTCAAAATACTGCTGTACCCAAGTCTGCACGGCTGGAATCAGGCTAGTGCCACCCACCAGCAGCACCGCATCAATATTTTCTGCTGTAATACCCTGCCGTCTCGCCTGCTGAAGCACCTGAGTCATGCTGTCATCTAAGCGCTCAAAAAACTTTCGCTCCGTCAGAATGGCATCAAATTCAGATCGGTCTAGAGACAGCTCATAGCTCTCAAACGTCGCTTCATTGAAATAGACTTCTGTAGCTTTAGTCTGAAGCGAAAGCTGGATTTTGAGCCGTTCTGCTAGGCGCTGCGTCAGGGGTGTTTTAGGCAAGTCTTGGACTTTAGCAAAGTGGTCTAACAGCCAATTGTCTAAATCTGTCCCTCCTAGATTTTGGCCTGCCTTTGCCAAAACCCGTGCTGTCTTGGCGCGTTGAGCGGACTGCTCTGCCATATTTTTGTCCCCCCACTTGAGGATGAACCCTGTGGGTTTGGCTTGAGCTATGCGACTATACTCAAGCTGCACCAGGGCTAAGTCTAGGGTACCGCCGCCAAAATCTACCACCAACACTACGTCAGCGTCTGCTTTGCCGTAACCTAGGGCAGCAGCAGTGGGTTCATCGAGGATTCGCACCTGCTCAACCTGGAGGCTTTGGCACACCTGACCCAGCCACTGGCGATAGGGTTCAAAACTATCGACTGGCACGGTCAATACCAGTGCATCACCCGCATCGGTATAGCCTGCCTTAAGCTGAGTGAGTAAACCCGATAAAAACCACTGCCCTACCTGCTCAAACCGAATCAGTTGACCGTCTACTTCTGGCAAAAAACCCTGAACTGCGTTGCCAATACCCCGCTTAAAGCCACGGAAAAAGCGAGGATCACTTTGGATATCAAGACCGCGATCTCGCACCTGTTGACCCACCAAAACCTGATTCTGAGGGGCGTTTTCTACATAAAGCACACTCGGAATCAGGTCTGGATTTTGACCTTGCCTAACGCTAATCCCTTGCAACGATAGGGTTTCAGCTTTTTCAGTAATGGGGTTCCATCGAGCAATAACCGTATTACTCGTCCCAAAATCAATGGCATAGCTCAAGGTTTAATATCTCTATGGTGGACAAGAGAGAGTCAAAAGCCTTTTGCCGAATGAATCTCCTCAAAAATTGTAGCCCACGCCCACAAACCTACCAAGATTAAAGCTATGGAGATTAAGAAGGGTGATGCAGAGTGTTAAACGACCATTCAACTTATGGGTATTTTAGAGTTGGCAAAAACTGCGGGGCACTAACCGACTTTGAGGCCTATCCTAGCAATAGCAGCACGATTGAGCCTTCAGCCAATGTTGCGTTAGAAAACCTGAAGTTTTTGCCAGATGCAGCTTTGGCTATTTTTCTACGGCAAAGCAAAATTCAGTATTTTTGCTGAACACATTCGCTAACCCATGAGGGCAGACTTAAACAGAGAGGGAGAATTTAAACAATGACTGTAATGCGACATCGACATCAACAGGGGTTTGCAATACCCATTGCAATGGGTTTTGGATTGATGGTGCTTCTTATTAGCGTATCTATAGTTGTAAGGTCACAGGCCGACAGCACCACAGCCAGCACCCAAAAAGCCGCCGCGCGGGGGTTGAGTGCAGCAGAAACAGGCATTGGACGAATTCAGGAGAAGATTAATCTAGCGCGTGTCATTGCTGCATATCCTGCCTGTAACAGTTGGAGTACGGGAACGGGTACGAGTTGTAACGATACTGCCGGGATATCTTGGAAAAATTCGACGGCTATTCCTTATTTGGTCACTGGCTGTACAGGGGCCCCAACTGCCTCAGATATTTCGAGTATTCCAGACCGCACTTGGAAAGATGTCGAGTCGGGCGATGCCACAAAAGGACAGTATCGCTTCATTGACTATACCTATACTGCCCCACAAGGAACGCTCACGGTAGAAGGGCGCGTCAATCAAAGCGGCTCTGGTTCTACAGCAACTTCTGGCTTAAGAACATCCACCTCACGCCTTCAGGTCAAGATTCCAGTAGCAGATGCGAGTGCCAGTGCCAGTGTGCCAGCACTTTGGATTGGGAATGGCTCTACCACAAATATGAACAACGATAAAGTCAACGGCAATATTGTTGTCAA
>JANNDV010000181.1:0-6694 GCA_031387975.1 Acaryochloridaceae cyanobacterium OTE_75_metabat_521
GGGAGGGCTTGAGTCTTACCCACCCTCTACGCTATTTACAACGCCCTACAAAGACAGCCTACGGCGGTTCAAGGTGCTGCGCTTTATGGATTTTTTGGCAACCAATAGCAATCAGCAGCGGCGGTGGTCAGAACGTCTGACACCCAACTGGTACTCTATGCACCAAAGCGCGCCGGGCTATGGCTGGCAGGGTAAGGGGGGGGCTTACGAGTATGCGATCGCCCTGTGTAACGAACTTAATGCCGACTGCTGGCTCACGGTGCCTGCCCAAGCGGATGATGACTATGCGCGCCAGCTTGCCACACTGGTCAAAGCGCAGCTTAACTCTAACCTGAAGCTCTATCTGGAATACTCTAATGAGCTGTGGAACTTTGCCCCATCCTTTGGGCAAGCCAATCACAACCTGACCCTCGCCAAAGCCGAAGTTGCGTCTGGCAAATCTTCTCTCAACTTTGATGGTGAAAAAAATGAGGGGTATTGGGCTTGGCGGCGCGTGGCTAAACGCGGTGCTGAAGTCTCTCTCATCTTCCGGCAGGTGTTTGGAGATGCCGCCATGATGACCCGTATTCGGCCTGTATTAATGAGCCAGCTTACCTTTGCCGATGGTCCTTTGTTTCAGGGCGTTTATTTTTTGCAGAATTACTATAACAATGCGGCGCAGGTTGCTGCACCTAAACCCCCGAAGTATTATTTCTACGGACTGGGGGGCAGCGGTTACTATAATCCCAAAACGCCAGCTTCCCCTGATGCCGTGTTTGCCGACCCGATCAATAAAACGGAATGGACTAAGTTTCTCCAGCAGGATGTAAACTATGCCGCAGCCTTCGGCCTTAAGCGCATCGCTTATGAGGGAGGTCCTAGCTTGGAAGGGGGAAGTATTACCGATCAAAACCGTGCTGCCTATCGCAATGACCCGCGTATTAAAGCTGCCATGGTTCAGGCTCACGATGTCTGGAGTGCCAATGGTGGGGACTTACTCACCTACTTCTCTATTACAGGAGAATCTGCTTGGGGCTTTGTTCCAGACATGTGGGATGCGACCAACCCTCAGAAAAATCTTAAGCTTCAGGCTATTGACGTGCTGAAGACTCGACCACGGGCGCGAGTGACTTATGGTGTCGCGCTTCCGGCTGTTTTAGAGGCAGATCGGTACAGTGCGCCACCGAAGGGTCAAAACTACCGTGCTAATCAGCTTAAGCCTGGGGAGTGGCTTAGCTATACGGTTCGCACTGAGCAAGCGAGCAATTTTAAGATCCGGCTTAAGGGCAGTGCTGCGGTTGCCAATAGCAAGGTGGAGCTTTGGGTTGATGGAACTTTGATGGGCGTGTTTAATATGCCTCAATCGGGCTGGATGCCCAGCGCTGGAGAAACGTCAGAAGTACAGGTTGCCCTCATGGAGGGGCTACACGGCATTATGATCCGCAGCAAGACTGGGACGGTGAATGTGGCGCAGGTGATTGTGCGCCAGTAAAGCTCTTTGACCCTACAATTTGACAAACCCTAAACCACTGGCTAAATTGCTGACACATCACGATCGCCTTAATGATTCAGCTTCTGTCCCTTTTTCCGCTCCACTGCAATAACACCGCCGTCAGCCATAGCTTTTATGCTCTGGGTTCTGCACAGCAGGGCGATGAATTACAAACGCAAATGCTGGTGCCGAGCTGTTCCGCAGAATGCCGAGGAGACAGCCTACAAGAGGCGATTCCAAAGGTCTTGCAGCGGTTTTACTATCGCATTCCTTCTACTTCTCAATGGCAGCTTGAGCGGCAGTTTTTGAAGCAATTTCAGTCCTATGATGCGGTGTCTTTATGGCCTGGGGTTTCTCTGGCGGTGACAAAGCGGGTCAAGGCAAGCGGCAAACCCATTTTTTTAGAACGAATCAACTGTTTTCAAGGAGAGGCAAAGCGTCTCTTAGAACCGCTTTATGAGCAGTTAGGCTATCCGGCACAGCATTGCATTACGGCGGAAAGCATCGACCATGAACTTTCGGAAATAGAGTTGGCTGACTACCTCATTTGCCCTAGTCCAGAAGTTGCGCGCTCGTTTCTGGATATTGGTGTTCCGGCTCAGAAACTGATTGCTTCAAGCTTTGGTTGGGATCCGCAGCGGTTTAAGAAGGGGCGACGAGTGCAGGCAGCCACTCAGCCGTTGACCGTATTGTTTGTGGGCGCGGTGTGTGTCCGCAAGGGTGCCCATGTGTTGCTAAGGGCGTGGGAAAAAGCCAACATTAATGGGCGCTTAATTTTGTGTGGCGCGATGGAGACGGCGATCGCCCAATCTTGTCAAACAATCTTGAATCGTCCCGATGTAGAACATATTCCCCATACATCAGATCTTTCTCATATCTATAGCCAAGGCGATCTCTTTGCTTTTCCCAGTTTTGAGGAGGGTAGCCCTTTAGTCACCTATGAAGCCATGGCGAACGGCCTGCCCATTTTAACCTCACCCATGGGGGCAGGAGGCATCGTGCGCGATAAAAAAGAGGGTTGGATTCTATCGCCCTACGAAGAGGATGCCTGGGCTGCGGCACTGCGGCAGATTGCAAACGCGCCAGAACTGCGGCTTCAATATGGTGATTCATCTTGGCGGCGATCGCAGGAATTTACCTGGAGTAAGGTTGCTGCCAGACGTAGCGCTCAAATGATCGAAAAACTAAGGGCGATGTAAAAGGATAGGTCATTAAGGGCGATCGCATACCATAGAGAAACAAACCTTGAGCATGGTCTGGTATGGATGCGGAAATCAATTTTCAGCCTTATCTGTAATCCATTAGCACCCAGTATGAACAATGGGAGCGCTTCTACACGCTGACGGCTGCGGAAATAAGAAAAAGCTGGAAACGCAAATGCAATCGTATGTGCCAGAGCGAGCAGAGACGATGCTGCGGCAGTTGTGTGGGTTGTTTTGACAGACGAGGCTGACCCTCGATAATCTGAACAAGGGGTTTTAGCCATTTCTACGTCTTTTATACCTTGGAGCAAGACTTGACTGGCTGGAAGGTTCATAAGATTTTAATCCTTTATCACCCGTTAAAATTTCTACAAAAATTTTCTGACTGAAATAGTACTCAGCGACTGATTTGATTGTGGCATCCCCAATTGAGATCTTTTCAGATGCAAGCTGAGGCCAGGAATCAGCAAGACTTTTTAGACTATCTGAGTTCCATAAAATTGATTGTTCGGTAAATGCTGCCCAAGGCGTTTGCTGATCTGCAGCCAGCCTAATCAAATTTGCTAAAGATTGAGCCGTTTCAAACCGTTTAGTATTTGCTTGAGCAATGTGATTTCCAGTTTCAATAATGGCTGCTAAAGGTAACACGAATATCGTTTTGATTTGTTTCTCTTTCTCAATCAGTGCCTCAATTTTTGAATAATCCCAACGATCATCTCCAGAGCCACAGGTTTCTTTCCCAGGTACTCTGAGCCAAACGCAAAGAATGGAGGTATCAAAAATCAGTACTTTTTGCATGAATAAAATCTACTGAGAATGACTTAGGGTTGTTTCGAGAAGACCCTGCGATGCAACCCTTCCCAAAGGTCCAGATGCCATTAATTTAGGTAGACTTTGGATTTCCTCTAGCAAGCTGAGTTTACTCTCTCCCGTAAGTGAATCACGATATGCAACAACAACAGAAGGAATCAGTTCTGGATGTAGCGCATTGAGAAGAGCAGGATTATGAGTAGTAACTAGAACATCAATCTTGCGTTGATCGCTGATATCCATCAACATTTGAAGTAGTAGCCCTGAACGTGATGGATGTAGGCCATTATCAACTTCTTCAATCACAATTTGACTGCTTTCTGGTCGAGTCAACAGGGCAGTTAGAATTGATAAAAATCTTAGAGTTCCATCCGACATTCCTCGTGCATCGATAGTAGTTGGCTCTTGATCCGTAATCCAAAGTTCCTCACAGTAAAGCATGGCATCAGAGCTAAACTTTCCAACAGTTTCTGCCCAAACCCGTTGGACATCTCGTTCTGGCAATTTGGTAACATAGTCCGATAGAGTTGACTCAATTTGCTTCTTTTTATCTTGTGGTAAAGCGGCTAATACACCTGCAATATTCGATGCATCGCTGTATAGCTGCTCTGTTAAAGGTGTGTATCCCCTCATCTTTGAAGGGATTGGATCGAGAATAAAAATATTTTCTAAGACCTTAACAATATCCTTAACTCCATCAATAATCTCTTTGCGTAGTGTTATTAAACCGACAAGTTGACTAAGAATAGAGGCTGATCGATGCATCTCCTGAGGCTTTCCCTTGCTCTCATTGTACAGTCGAGCAACAATACTGGGACTATCTTGAGTGACTTTGTCTGTCTGAAATAAATGAATTTTATAGGGGTTTTTATTAGTTCTAGGTCGTTTTTTAATCCGATCTAAAGACTCTGCAACAAGCTGAACTCTTGGTGAGGTTTCGACCGTAATACTATATTCATAGTCTGTACCCTCATCTATTGTGCCAACTAATGCTTTCAAGGTAAATTGATGTGTTGGTTTCAACGCTGCCCATTCAGCTCCCCCTCGAATCGGTGGAATTTGTGGATCTCCAATTAATGCTAATTCAAAATTTTTCCCCTGAGCTGTGCGACTTAGGAATGCTAGACCATCCAGAGCATTTGACTTACCGCTAGCATTTGTTCCAATGAGAATTGTTAGTGGTTCGATATAGAGTTCCGCATTGCGAAAGCTTTTCCAATTCTCAAAGACAAGTTTCTTTAACATACTGGTTCACAAGTTAAAGCTTCACGTCTAACAGAATACTCATCTATGCTGAATCTGACACTGAAATGGCTACTTGCCAAGGTTGCTGCACCTAAAGCTATTCTATAACGTAGTTTCAGTTTCAAGAATAGGCAAAAAGCGTACAACCAAGGGCACCGTTTGCATTATCCCTATCATCCTGCGACCCTGACTGGTGCATCGCCCACGGTAGTGAAGCCAAACCCGTCACAGAATTGGACAATCAAGACTAAGCTTTCAGCGACATAGTTCAAAGCACCTGCACAGCCGTCGCAGAACTCCAGCAACGCAAAAGTAGTCAATCCAAAGGATAATCCCATGGAAATCGCGTCCCATATCACCGTTGACCTCACCATTCACCACGGCACCCCAGTCATTACAGGTACCCGTGTCCCTACCGAAATCATCGTCGGCTCCCTCGCAGGAGGCATGAGCAAAACTGAAGTGATGGCAGAATATGACCTTACCCAAACCCAAGTCGAAGCCGCTCTCTCCTACGCCGCCATGCTGATTGCTTCATCGCAGAGCTTCAATCTAGCCTGCACCAGCCGCTAACAATGCTTCAGCTACTGCCAAAGCCTATCAATCGGTAGCCCCAGACCCGCCTGATAGCGAATCACCAACGTAACCGCAACGCAAACCATTAAAAAGCAGGTGCTTTTTAAGTCCTGCATAAGTCCAGAAAACCCTTCCTTTGAGAGTCCATAGCTGATGGCAATGTAGAAGGGTAGGTCATTGAGGGCGATCGCCACGACAGCCCCTAAAGGCCCAAAAGCCAAAAATCCTAAAGGAATTGCCACCAACATATAAACAAACTTAAGACAGTTGCCCCACGCACCATAGATCGGTCTACCAATGGCGATCAGGGTTGGAGCGGTTGTCATCGGCAACATGCGAGGCCAGTTCCCCAGCGCCAAAATAGGGAGCATCCAAGCCGCTGGATGGTAGCGAGAGTCGTATAGACCCAGAATCAGAAAATCCCCAAAGCAAATGAGCACGACTAGTACAACCGCCATCCCCAATAGTAAAAACTTGCGCTTCTCTAAAATCTTGAGGCGCAGTTCAGGTCTAGGCAAATGGCTCTGCTGCGAAATGATAGGCAGCATAACGTTACTGCCCACCGCCTGAATCACAGAGAGCGGTAGGTCTGAGAGCGTAAACGCAATGGTATAAATGCCCAAAAGCTCTAACGGAAATAAGCGCCCTAAAATCAGGCGATCGGCTTGCCCCGCCAAAAAAGTCATCGCAGTAGACAGAAAAATCCACTGCCCAAAATTGACCAAAGCCTTAAGCGCATCTTTGTCCCAAGCCAGTCGATTGGTGTAGCCCAAGCAGTGGCTCCAGACCATCTTGAGCACGGCTGAGGCTAACGTATTGCCCACTAAAGCCCAAATACTGTGGCTAAGATACGCCCACACCAGCATCACAATCGTTGAGATGAGCTGAATAATAAATTCAAATCGCGTGATCTTTCCGATGTCTAGGCTGCGGCTAAGAGAAGCCAGAGAAGTGGACATCAGCCCGTCAAAAACGGTGGTCAACCCAATGACCGGAACCAGCCAGCGCAAATCGGCATTGTGGTAAAGGCTTGCTAAAGGCCAAGCGATCGCCCAGCAGCAGACCCATAACCCTACCCCTCTAATAATTTGCAGCGTCCAGGCTGTGTTGAGAAATTTTGGGTCATCCCCCCGTGGGTTTTGGATGATGCTGGGGCGAATCCCTAGGTCTGAGAAAAGGTGTAGACCCATGATGAAGGTATTAATCAGCGCCATTAACCCAAACAAATCGGGGAAAAGCAGGCGCGTGAGGATCAAATTGCTGGCAAACCGAAGCCCCTGACTGGCTCCATAGCCAATCAATGTCCAGACCGTTCCCCGAACGGCGAGTGATTTCAGGGATGCCATAGGTTTCTACATCAATATCAATGCTTCAGCTTTAGTATTCACCA
>JANNDV010000199.1:0-6982 GCA_031387975.1 Acaryochloridaceae cyanobacterium OTE_75_metabat_521
TAGGGTCGCATCATTATTTTTCTCATAGATCGCGATTAACTGGTCTTTATACTGCATCACTGGGCTGACCATCGAACCACCCTGCTTTCCAGGAATGACATGACCTTCAATACGCTGCTGATTGAGTAGTTTTTGTACCAGATTTTTCCCCACCATGAAGCGTTGGGCTGTCTTTCGGATGGAACTTCCTTCTTCTTGAGCGGCACGGACGATTTTCTCGCGAAAGTCGATGGAGTACGGTCTCATTTTGCACTGCTTTTGACGATATTCTAATGTACTCTATTTACCTGGAAACCGCTGTACTTCATGACCAATTCAGCCCATCCTCAACATCTCCACTAAACTCAGCCAACTTAAAATCATCCTCCGTAGACTGATGGGCTCCAGAAAACATGCCAAAGGTCATAAAATTTGTTGTCTTTAATGACGCGTGAGCAGATAAAAACGTCACAATCACTCGGCCTTCTGAAATGCCCTGAGGTCTTTCAGTTAGTTCAACCTTGCCGTCCTTGTAAATGCCTTCAATTGCCTGTAGCACTGTGCATTACCTCCTAGATGGATCGTAGCCCACTTGATGCAGTTAGATTGAGATGCGTTGATCTCAACTTTTCTATTTTAAGAGGCGATCGCACTCCTCCGAAACTGCGATCGCCTCTTAACTATTTTTTCTATTATGTCCTCGTATCATAGAAAGATCTCGCCAAAGCAGGTCTATGGATGCAATAGCAAAAGGGCGATCGCCATGCAGCTAGAAGACTACTTTTATTTCCTCTCGCCAACCGATATTCGCCTCAAAGGTCACCGTATCGGCATTAATACCGTATTGTCGTATTATCTCGAAGGCGATACCCCCGAAGAAATTTCGGCAAACCTACCAACCTTGAGCCTAGAAGAAATTCACGCCACCATTACTTATTACCTTCATAATCGAACTTAAATCGACACCTATCTAGCTGCGTTAGATGATTGGCGAGAGCAACACTATCAAGAAGGCCACAATAACCCCTCCCCTGTTGGACAAAGACTCCGAGCCATTAAAGCAGCAAAAGCGAGGCAAGCCTCTTGAAGGTCAGATTTTTGCTCGATGAAAGTCTGCTGCCTCGGCTTAAAACAGCACTTCTGCGGCTTAACCCTCAAATTGATGTAACGTGTATTGGAGAACCCAGCGCACCACCCACCAGAACCCTCGATCCAGAAATCTTGATTTATCTCGAAGCCTCACAACGGCTATTAGTAACCGACGATCGTTCCAATATGCCTGGGCATCTGACCGATCATTGGAATGCAGGTGGTCATATTTGGGGCTTGTTGTGGGTTCGCCCAGGCACGCCGATTGGCAAGCTCGCTCAAGATCTGCTGTTAGCTTGGGACGCAACCGAAGCAGAAGAATGGTGCGATCGCCTTTGTTGGATTCCGTTTTAAACAAAAGTTTACTAAGGAGGTGGGCTAAATTAAATATAAAATAGATTTGTCTGAAAACCTTGCGGTGACTGAAGACCACTGTAAGTTTAATTATGCTGACCTACTTCTTCAGATAAAAGATTTCCATGAGAAATCGGCAACCTTCACCTGAAATACAAATGTGTTCAATAACAGCATTGAGCAGCTTTATCCTGAACAATCGACGACGGCGATGATTGTATATCATCCGGTGGCGAAATATTTTATTGCTTAAAGAAGCCTAGCGATTGAGGTCGTAATTTCACGGCTCCTCTCGTCATTCGGTTAGACCAATGATCTCTACTATTAATCAAACTAAGGATCGTGGATTAAATAACCTCCAGAATTAAGTTTTTTGCGGTTTGGCTGTGTAATTCCATTCTGGCAGGTAAGGATCGTGGATTAAATAACCTCAACTTTTGACCCTCACCCCCAGCCCCTCTCCCAGCGCGGGAGAGGGGAGCCTGAGTTTCTTGTTCCCCTTCTCCCGCTCTGGGAGAAGGGGTTAGGGGATGAGGGAATGCAGAGCGTATCGCTTCTAAACAATTCTGTAAGTTATTTAATCCACGATCCTAAGCGACCTTAATACTCTGGTACAGATGCGTCCACTTCACGGCTCCAGGCTTGGATGCCGCCTTTCACGTTCGTGCCGTCGATCCCCGCACCCTTAAGAATGCCCAAGGCTTTCATCGAGCGTCCGCCCATCTTGCAGTGAACCATCAGCCGATGACCATTCAGAAGCGATCGCACCTTCTCTACGCCCTGCCCATTCTCGATATCGGGCAAAGGCACCAGCACCGAACCAGGAATCTGGGCAATTTCGTACTCATTGGGGTTGCGCACATCTAGCAGCACATAGTCATTGGCTCCGCTATCGAGCACCTGCTTTAGCTCCGTCACCGTCATCTCAGGAATAGCAGCCTGCTGCTGGGCTTCCGCTGCCTTCGCCTGAGGGATGCCGCAGAACATTTCGTAGTCAATCAGCTTTTCAATGACAGGGCGAACGGGGTTAGGGCGCAGCTTTAGCTCCCTAAACTTCATATCTAGCGCATTAAACAGCAATAGCCGTCCGCTGAGAGTAGTGCCCTGACCCAAAATAATCTTGATGGCTTCAGTGGCCTGAATGACCCCAATAATGCCCGGGAGAATCCCCAGTACGCCGCCTTCTGCACAGGAGGGCACTAACCCTGGGGGGGGTGGCTCTGGGTAAAGGTCACGGTAGTTGGGGCCTCCTTCATAGTTAAAGACCGTCGCTTGCCCTTCAAACCGAAAGATAGAGCCATAGACATTGGGCTTACCCAGCAGCACACAGGTATCGTTGACCAGGTAGCGCGTCGGGAAGTTATCGGTTCCGTCAATGATGATGTCGTAGGGTTCTGCTATGGTGAGCGCATTTTCAGCACTCAGCATGGTCTCGTAAAGATCCACTTGACAGAAGGGATTAATCTCTAAAATCCGGTTCTTTGCCGACTCAATTTTGGGCTTGCCCACCCAGGAGGTACCGTGAATGACCTGACGCTGAAGATTGGAGAAATCTACCACGTCAAAATCGACGATCCCCAAGCGACCCACGCCTGCTGCTGCTAAATACAGCAGTAATGGCGAACCTAATCCCCCCGTTCCCACACAGAGAATGCTAGCGGCCTTCAGTCTTTTCTGACCCTCTAGGCCAACCTCCGGCAAAATCAAGTGGCGGGAATACCGCTCATAGTCGTCTTTTGTAAGCTGGATCTCATCCAGGTTTGGATTGAGCATTGTCATTTATCCTTGTGCAAAGTTTTTATATCTCAAGGGCATCTTCGAGGTTTGACATAACTTGAGGGAAAGTTATGTCAGAAACCATAAGCCTCTCAGGTAAAAACTCATGGTGTGTATCTAGGCACCAGCTCTGAAGATCGCGAGCGGTGCCATTCTCAACCGCAACAATCACATCGGAATATTAGGGTTAGACCCACGCGAAATCCCGCTCAGAGGGAAACGCAGCAGCATCTGGGTGAGAAGATAGATTCCTATGATATCTCAACCCTTCCTAGGAGCGCGTTACTGGGCATAAAGCATTGTTCCTACGATCAACACAGACTTACTGAATCGGCATAGGCGCTAAGCAGGGTGGTAATAAAACGAAACCCCCAGCAGCAGATAGGTTGCTAACAGCAGCGCCCCATCTAGCCAGTTAGAGCGACCGCCAAAGCTAACGAGGTTTGTGACCGTTACGGCGATCGCCAAAGCCACCACTTCAAACGGGTTAAAGTTTAGGTCAATGGGCTGCCCCCAAAGCTCCCCCACAAAGACCAACACAGGGGCAATAAATAGCGTAATGAGTAGACTGTCCCCCGTGACGGTAGAGACCGCTAAATCCATTTCGTCTTTGAGCGCAAGACGAGTAACGGTAACATAACCCGCCACGTCACTGATGAGCGGCAGTAAAATAACCCCCGTAAACAGCGGCGTTAAGCCTAAGCCCTGCGTGGCAGACTCCACCACGCCCACAAATAAATCCGACTCAAAGGCGATGCCAATGGAAGCGGCAAGCAAAAGCGCGATCCATTTGCCCAGAGCCGCTTTACGGGAGGCTACTGTGGCCTCATCTGGCGCAATTTCGCCCTCCGCTAAGCCCACGTCATAGAGATAACTATGGGTTTTGAGAGAAAACAGCAGCGTTAGCCCATACAGCACAATCAAAACCGTCGCGGTTGCCATTGAAATGTGCCGAATGGATGCAGGGTCTACGATGTTTGAGGTGTAGGTGACGAGGGTAGGGAGGGCGATCGCCACCACTGCCAGCGTCATAAACGACCCGTTTACCCGCGCAAAAATCGGCTTAAAAGACTGCTCTTTATAGCGCAGCCCTCCCGTTAGCATCCCTAGACCCAAGAGCAGCAGCAGCGCCCCTAAAATGCTGCCCGTAATGCTGGCCTCTACAATATCGACCAGCCCTGCCTTAAGCGCGACCAGCGCCAAAATCAGCTCAGTGGCATTGCCAAAAACAGCATTCACCAACCCGCCCAGAGACGGGCCTGTGACTACCGCAATTTTTTCGGTCGCGGTACTCAACGCAATGGACAAGGGAATGATTGCCAGCACAGATGTACTAAATACGGCAAAATCTCCCCAATGAAGATACTCTGCCGTCCAAGACAGTGGCATAAAGCTTAGGCAGATTAGAATAATCAGCGTCTTAAACGAGACAAAGCTTTTAAGGTTAAGGCTAGAACCAAGACCATCCATAGAAAACCGATAAGGGAGACGCAGATCTCTTATTGTTGCAGAGCCTAAGCGGTCTTGTAATAGCTGAAGTATGGTGCCCCACAGCGCAATATCAATACATTTGTTTACAATTAGAGAGAGATGGACAGTCAGAGTTACAGCACTAAGCTGATCAAAATACTGAACATCAAGTTTGCGCGTCTGTCTGAAGTGTGTTCTTGAGCGAAGCACTCCTTGATAGGATAAAGGCGATAGGTCTATTAGGCAAATGGCTTTTGCACCACCGCTAGATTCTGCGGCTGGGCTAAAGCTGAAATCTGGTAAAACCGCTGCGTTTCGCACATTTCCAGATTTTGATTACCGTTATTTTAGAGAGAACCGAACGCTATGGCTTACGAATTTCCAGCTTTGCCTTATCCTGAAACTGCCCTAGAGCCACATATTTCGGCCAACACGCTACAGTTTCACTACGGCAAGCATCATGCTGCCTACGTCACCAATTTCAACAACTTGGTCAAAGAAACGCCTCTTGATAGTCTTCCCCTAGAAGAAATTATCAAAACAACCCATGGCGACGCTGCAAAGGCAGGCGTATTTAATAATGCAGCGCAAGCCTGGAACCATACGTTCTATTGGCACTGCATGAAGCCCAGTGGTGGCGGTGCGCCCAGCGGTCCTTTAGCGGACAAAATCAATGCTGATTTCGGCAGCTTTGATGAGTTTAAGACTGCCTTTAAGGCTGCGGGTGCCACTCAGTTTGGCAGCGGCTGGGCGTGGCTTGTGCTAGACAGCGGTGTGCTGAAAGTCACCAAAACGGGCAATGCAGATAACCCTCTGGCTCATGGTCAAGTGCCTCTGCTGACCATGGACGTATGGGAGCATGCCTACTACCTTGACTACCAAAATCGCCGCCCTGACTATATGGAAACGTTCCTCAATAGTTTGGTGAACTGGGATTTTGTAGCTGAGCAGTTTGCAGCAGCCTAAGACATTGAGCGGTATCTAACCCGAAGCCCCTTTTTCTACCCCCTTGTCCCAATACGGGAGGAGGGGGTTATGATTTGCGTTACGCTGCAACCATTTTAGGCTTCAATTCAGGTGATTCTGGCTCAAAATACAGCACCATAATTTGATCTGGGTACAGCCCGATAGACTCAAACGTCCGTCCATCACGGTCACTGAATTCAACTTCAAATGCTTTACCATTTGCCAAATTCTCGACCACTGTGCCAACTTGTCCACGCCATAAGTTGTAGTCTGGCAAATCAACTGTCAATGCCACAACATCTAGCAATTTGATTGAATACAATGTCATTTTTCTAGCCTCCAGTAACTACAACGGATAACAGGTCGTTAATCTCGGAATCGTTGAGTCATGCTCGATAATCCATCCACTTCGGAGGATTACATTTCTACTTTGCCATTCAAGTGAGAGATCTAAGGTGTAGCGTTGCCCAAATGTATCCTGCCTCCCCAAGCAAACTGCACTAGTTTTGACCATTTTTAGCAGAATTTGTTGTAATTCTTCGGCATGGTCGGCAGTCATACCTAGTCTTAACAAAAATAGACGAGCCTTATGCTTTCCATCATCATGCTCTGGATTAAGGCAATAGTCGCGCAATTTACGAATATCGACGACTGCATTCTCTGCATATGGCAGTAGTGTTGTTCTACTATTTTTCCTCTCTTGGATGCCACCTTTAACTTTTAAGAAGACAGCTAGAACATCAATAGCAGGATTAAGAACAACCTCCTCACTACCTTCAGGACAGTCATATACTATATAAGTCCATACCCCTGGATTACCTGCTTCTGCACTTTCGCTTTCATAGAAAGTAATTGTGCCATCTTTTTCACACTCGTAATAAGCTGAATAGATATCTTCCCAGTCTAGATTAGAACTTCTTCGTAAACCTTGAACAACATCCAGCACACCATCAATGTGACTGGGTTGGCTCTCAATTTGCACCAGTCGTTCTCCACTCCAAATGTAGTTATGTTTTGCAAGAGGCATTGGTGGTTTTACGTTTGTACTGGACTATGAGAGGTTTTTCTGAAATATTTCAAAATATCTACGCCGAAAAACAAGCGGCACAACTACCATTAAGGCTCGTCTACAAGCGCTTGTAGCAGTGTTTGCAATTTCAGCCTAACCTCCGCCCATTCTCGGTGAGGGTCTGAACCTGCGACGATGCCAGCCCCTGCATACAGTCGTAAGCGATCGCCCTGAACCAGCGCAGAGCGAATGCCCACGGTAAAGCTGCCGTTGCCGCGATAGTCTACCCAGCCTAATGGTGCCCCATAGAGATGACGATCAAAGGGTTCGTAACGGCGG
>JANNDV010000272.1:0-11814 GCA_031387975.1 Acaryochloridaceae cyanobacterium OTE_75_metabat_521
ATGACCATAGCAATGGGGCGCGTGCCAGAGAGAGGCGTCTTCGACGTCATTGATGACTGGCTCAAGCGCGATCGCTTCGTATTTGTGGGCTGGTCTGGCCTGCTGCTGTTTCCCTGTGCCTTCATGGCACTGGGCGGCTGGCTCACCGCCACCACCTTCGTCACCTCCTGGTATACCCACGGACTCGCCAGCTCCTACTTAGAAGGCGCTAACTTTATTACCGTGGCACTTTCTACCCCCGCCAACACCATGGGTCACTCCCTGCTGTTGCTCTGGGGACCTGAAGCCCAAGGCAACCTCACCCGCTGGTTTCAGCTCGGTGGCCTATGGCCTTTTGTAGCATTTCACGGTGCTTTTGCACTGATTGGGTTTATGCTGCGTCAGTTTGAAATTGCACGACTTGTGGGCATTCGTCCTTACAATGCGATCGCATTTTCTGGCCCAATTGCAGTGTTTGTCTCGGTCTTTTTGATTTATCCCCTCGGTCAATCGAGCTGGTTCTTTGCACCCAGCTTTGGGGTTGCGGGTATTTTCAGATTCATTCTGTTTATTCAAGGGTTCCATAACTTCACGCTCAACCCCTTTCACATGATGGGCGTTGCGGGAGTATTGGGCGGTGCATTGCTCTGTGCGATTCACGGTGCAACCGTTGAAAACACCTTGTTTGAAGATGGTGAAGATTCCAACACATTTTCGGCGTTTACGCCCACCCAGTCTGAAGAGACGTATTCGATGGTGACAGCGAACCGATTCTGGTCACAGATTTTCGGGATTGCGTTTTCTAACAAACGCTGGCTGCACTTCTTCATGCTGTTTGTGCCTGTGACGGGATTGTGGATGGCTTCCATCGGCATTATTGGGATTGCGCTGAACCTGCGGTCTTATGACTTTATCAGTCAAGAGATTCGGGCAGCAGAAGACCCTGAGTTTGAGACGTTCTACACCAAGAACATTCTGCTCAATGAAGGTCTGAGAGCTTGGATGGCTCCTCAAGATCAGCCCCATGAACACTTCGTATTCCCTGAGGAGGTACTTCCCCGTGGTAACGCTCTCTAATAATTCAGTGATGGCGGGTGGCCGCGACCAGCAGTCTACTGGATTTGCCTGGTGGTCTGGAAATGCTCGTCTCATCAATTTGTCTGGCAAGCTGCTGGGTGCCCATGTGGCCCATGCTGGTCTGATTGTGTTCTGGGCAGGTGCAATGTGCCTGTTTGAAGTGGCTCACTTCACCCCAGAAAAGCCAATGTACGAACAGGGCTTTATTTTATTGCCCCACATTGCAACCTTGGGTTGGGGCGTCGGCGCTGGTGGAGAAGTTATCAGTACCTTCCCGTTCTTCGTCGTTGCAGTCGTACACTTAATTTCTTCCGCTGTTTTGGGTCTCGGTGGCGTCTATCACGCCCTACGTGGCCCCGACACCCTTGAAGAATATTCCAACTTCTTTGGATATGACTGGAAAGACAAGAACAAAATGACCTCCATTTTGGGCTATCACCTCTGCATTTTGGGCGGTGGTGCGTTCTTGCTCGTGCTCAAGGCAATGTTTTTTGGCGGTTTATATGACACTTGGGCACCGGGTGGTGGTGATGTTCGCATCATTACAAACCCCACGCTTAACCCTGCCATCATTTTTGGCTACATCCTCAAGTCTCCCTTTGGTGGAGACGGCTGGATTGTCAGCGTAGACAACCTCGAAGACGTCGTCGGTGGACACATTTGGGTTGGCCTGATCTGCATTTCTGGCGGAATTTGGCACATTCTCACCACTCCCTTTGCCTGGGCACGTCGTGCCTTAGTTTGGTCTGGTGAAGCTTACCTTTCCTACAGCTTGGCTGCGCTCTCTCTGATGGGCTTTATCACCACCTGTATGGTTTGGTACAACAACACTGTTTACCCCAGTGAATTTTACGGGCCAACAGGGCCTGAAGCCTCTCAGTCTCAAGCATTCACCTTCTTGGTGCGTGACCAACGTTTGGGTGCTAACGTTTCATCGGCTCAAGGGCCTACAGGTCTGGGTAAATACTTGATGCGCTCACCCACCGGAGAAGTCATCTTTGGTGGAGAAACCATGCGTTTCTGGGACTTTAAAGGCCCTTGGTTAGAGCCTCTCCGTGGCCCTAACGGTCTTGATCTGAGCAAAATCAAGAACGATATTCAGCCTTGGCAAGCGCGCCGTGCGGCTGAGTACATGACACATGCACCGTTGGGTTCACTCAACTCTGTGGGTGGCGTTGCAACCGAAATCAACTCGGTGAACTACGTTTCTCCTCGTGCTTGGTTGTCTTGCTCTCACTTTGTGCTGGCGTTCTTCTTCTTGGTCGGTCACTGGTGGCATGCCGGTCGCGCTCGTGCAGCAGCGGCAGGCTTTGAGAAAGGGATTAATCGCGAAACAGAAGCCGTTCTCACAATGCCAAATCTCGACTAGTTAACGTTTGTTTACTGGTTTAGATTTCAAAAATGCTCCTGTCAGTTGGCAGGAGCATTTTTGATGGATTTGTTGAGTATGCTGGGAGAAGAGTGCGTTACGCCTTCTATCGTCAGCCACTGTCTTTACAATGGAAGGCATAACGCTACATCAGCTCTGTTTGGATGAAGTCAGGCTATTGGATCGACCCAGGCTAGGAGAATACGCAAGTGATTTACGATTTTCATCTCACCGATGAGCTACGCTGGACGCCTGAAGCAGAGGCAAAGCTTAAGAACGTCCCTTTCTTTGCACGATCTCAGGCACGTCAGCGCATTGAGGGAATTGCGCGGGAATCTGAAGTTGCCGTCATAACCCCTGAACTCGTAGAGCAGGTTCGTCTAACGGTCGGTCAATAGGCTGTGGATAAGCCCATTTCAAGCGTGATGAATCCTTGAGCCATCTTGAAAGTGATAGGATTGTACAGCGGCGCTTAACGTTCATTTGTTTAGAATTTTCCGTGCTGCATGGTGATTTGTAAGATGCCAGCAGCGGTTTTTCGTTTATAAAAATCCAGATCTGACTTTTTGAATCATGCTGAAAACGTTATTTGGCGATCCGAACAAGCGCAAAATCAAGAAATATCAGCCAGATATTGTTGAAATCAATCTCTTGGAAGAAGATTTCAAAGCGCTCTCTGATCGAGATCTTCAGGCCAAGACTGGCGAGTTTAAGCAGCGGTTAGAAAAAGGAGCCAGTCTGGACGATTTGCTACCTGAAGCGTTTGCAGCCGTGCGTGAAGCCTCGCGGCGAGTGCTGGGTCTACGTCACTTTGATGTGCAGATGCTGGGCGGCATGATTCTGCATGAGGGTCAGATTGCAGAAATGAAGACAGGAGAGGGCAAAACCCTTGTTTCTACTCTACCTGCCTACCTGAATGCCCTCTCGGGGAAAGGGGTTCATGCCATTACCGTGAATGACTACTTGGCGCGTCGTGATGCGGAATGGATGGGACAGATCCACCGATTTTTAGATTTGAGTGTGGGGCTGATTCAGCAGTCGATGTCGCCGCTGGAGCGTCAGAAAAACTATGCCTGCGACATTACTTATGCCACCAACAGCGAAATTGGGTTTGACTACCTGCGCGACAACATGGCTACTTCGATGGAAGAGGTGGTGCAGCGCCCCTTCAACTACTGTGTGATTGATGAAGTAGACTCGGTGCTGATTGATGAAGCCCGAACGCCGCTCATTATTTCAGGACAGGTAGAGCGTCCTACGGAAAAGTACATACAAGCCTCTGAAGTGGCGGCGGCGCTGAAGCCAGAAGAACACTATGAAGTGGATGAGAAAGCCCGCAATGTGATTCTCTCTGATGAGGGATTTGTGCTGGCAGAGGAGCTTTTGAAGGTCACTGACCTATACGACCCTGAAGATCCTTGGGCGCACTACATTTTTAACGCAATCAAGGCGAAAGAGCTGTTTATTAAAGATGTAAACTACATCATCCGCGAAGATGAAATTGTGATTGTGGATGAGTTTACGGGGCGGGTGATGCCAGGTCGCCGCTGGAGTGATGGTCTGCACCAGGCCATTGAGGCACAGGAGCGGGTTGAGATTCAGAATGAAACTCAGACTTTGGCAAGCATCACCTACCAAAATTTGTTTTTGCTATATCCCAAACTTGCAGGGATGACCGGAACGGCGAAAACGGAAGAAACTGAATTTGAGAAAATCTATAAGCTAGAAGTGACGTTGGTGCCCACCAACCGCATCAATAAGCGTCATGATTTGCCGGATGTGGTCTATAAGACTGAGAACGCAAAGTGGAATGCGGTGGCGGAAGAATGCGCTGAGATGAACAAAATGGGTCGCCCTGTGTTGGTGGGGACGACCAGCGTTGAGAAGTCTGAGGTCCTGTCTCGGCTGCTGCTTGAAAAGGATATTGCCCATAATTTGCTCAATGCCAAACCCGAGAACGTAGAGCGTGAGTCTGAGATTGTGGCGCAGGCGGGGCGCAAGGGTGCAGTGACAATTGCGACCAACATGGCGGGGCGCGGTACCGATATTATTTTGGGTGGGAATGCCGACTACATGGCGCGGCTAAAAGTGCGGGAATATTTTATGCCTCGCATTGTGCTGCCAGAAACGGGCGACCCCATGGGCGTGATTGAGTTTGGAATGCCCCAAACGAAGGAGGCACCCCAAGGCTTTGGCGAAGGTGCTGATGCCGCCCCGAGTGGCACGCTGCGAAAAACCTGGAAAGCATCTCTTAATGTGTTCCCGACTGAGCTATCTTCTGCGGCAGAAACACTGCTGAAGGCGGCGGTGGGCGTGGCGGTTAAGGAGTATGGGGAGCAAAGCATTCCAGAGCTTCAGGCGGAAGAACTGTTGGCGATCGCCGCTGAGAAAGCCCCTATTGAAGACCCTGTGCTGCTGAAGCTACGGGAAGCCTACAATACGGTTCGGGCTGAGTATGAGGCTGTGACCACTCAAGAACATGACGACGTGGTCGAGGAAGGTGGGCTGCACGTTATTGGGACAGAACGGCACGAATCGCGTCGGGTCGATAACCAGCTTCGGGGACGGGCTGCGCGACAAGGCGACCCTGGCAGTACCCGATTTTTCTTGAGTTTAGATGATAATTTGCTGCGGATTTTTGGGGGCGATCGCGTGGCAGGTCTGATGAATGCCTTCCGTGTGGAAGAAGATATGCCGATTGAGTCGGGGATTTTGACCCGCAGTTTAGAGAACGCCCAGCGCAAGGTTGAAACCTATTACTACGACATCCGCAAACAGGTGTTTGAGTATGACGAGGTGATGAACAACCAGCGGCGAGCGATTTATGCCGAGCGTCGTCGGGTGCTAGAGGGGCAGGATCTCAAAAATCGGGTAATTGAGTACGCTGAGCAGACAATGGATGACATTGTGCAGGCTTACGTGAACCCTGATTTGCCGCCCGAAGAATGGAAGCTAGATGAAATGGTGGCGAAGTCTAAGGAGTTTGTTTACCTGCTCGAAGACCTACAGCCGGTCGATTTCTCGACGCTTTCGATGCCTGAAATGCAGATGTTTTTACACGAGCAGGTGCGAACGGCCTATGAAAAGAAAGAGGATGAAATTGAGCAGATGCGGCCTGGGCTAATGCGGGACGCGGAGCGGTTCTTTATTTTGCAGCAGATTGATACGCTGTGGCGAGAGCATCTTCAGCAAATGGAGGCGCTACGGGAGTCTGTGGGCTTACGGGGCTACGGTCAGCTTGACCCGCTGGTGGAGTACAAAAAGGAAGGGTTTGAGACTTTCTTAGATATGATGACGGCAATTCGTCGGAATGTGGTGTATTCGCTGTTCCAATTCCAGCCTCAGCTTCAGGAATCTGAATAGGTAAAAGCTGCTTTTACGCGAGCTGTCTGGCTTCGGCGAGGATGGGATTGAGACCAAACCAAGTGCCTTGTTCATCACGGGACTCAAAGACGAAAAGGCTACGAAGTAGAACTTGGTAGCTTTCTTCACCGATGACCGCTTTTTGGGCGTTGACTTGGTATAGCCCTACGAAGTTTGCCTAGGACATACTATGGGATAAAGACGCCTTATGTGAGGGTTAGAAGCGCAAAAGAGGGGGAGCCATCAAGATAGAGGTAACGACACCAAACCTTGAGGTCTCCTTATGAACATGGTAGATGCATCCACCTTACTGACGATCATTTTTGTGCTGGTGGATGATTGGCATCAACAACACGGCAGTCATCTTATGCCCTGTGTCTCAGCCCTACCTGCATTGCAACCCGTCTTCAGTGATAGTGAAATACTCAGCTTACTCCTGGCGATGGACTATTTCCCGTACCTAGGAGAACAGCAGTTCTTATCCTCTTGGCCTGAAGTGGAAGAGATACTAAAAGATTCGCCTTGGCTACAGCATTCAATCGACGAAGGAATTTCAACACGTGCTTCAGCGATACTGGCTGCCCCAAAATAGTAGAAGATCTGTTCTCTGTATATTAATCAGCAGGGGATAGAGAGCAAACGGGTATGAGTCGTTGCAGACTTACCAATATCATCTGTCAGATTTACTCAAGAATTAAAATGCGAATTATTCCAAAATTGCGCTCTTATTCAGAGAAATGAGCTTCTTAAACGCATCATTGTCTAACTCTGTAAGCCAAGATTCATCGGAGCCAACAATCGAACCTGCCAGCTTTTTCTTGTCCTCAATCATTTCATCAATGCGCTCCTCCAAGGTGCCGATCGCCACAAACTTATGCACAAACACATTCTTCTTCTGCCCAATCCGAAACGCCCGATCGGTCGCCTGATTTTCCACCGCAGGGTTCCACCAGCGATCAAAGTGGAACACATGATTAGCCTTCGTGAGCGTAATGCCCACACCCCCCGCCTTAAGAGACAAAATAAATACCGATGGCTCCGTTTCTGGGTCTTGGAACTCGGTAATCATGGCTTCGCGCTTATTGCGGTTGGTGCCGCCGTGGAGATAGTACGTGTTGTAGCGACAGGTATGCCGGAGGTACTTTTCCAAGGCATCGCCCAGTTCCGTAAATTGGGTAAAGATCAGCAGACTTTCGCCTTCTTCCATCACCTCCGCTACCATTTCGCTGAGGCGGCTGAGCTTGTGCGATCGCACGGGCGTAAAGTCGCTCTCATCCTGCAAAAATTGACGGGGATGGTTGCAAATTTGCTTCAGCTTTAGCAGCGTCGCCAAAATTAAACCCTTACGCTGAATGCCATCTGCCTCATCGATGTCACTCGTCACGTCTTTAACCACGGCCTCGTAAAGCGAGGCCTGCTCTTTGGTCAGGTTGCAGTAAAGCTTTTGCTCCACCTTATCGGGTAGATCTTTGATGATGGACTGATCGGTCTTCACCCGTCTCAAAATGAAGGGTTCTACCAACTTTTTGAGGGTTTGCGATCGCATCACGTCATTGTTTTTCTGAATCGGTAATTCAAAGTTTTTGCGGAACTGAGCTTCTTTACCCAAATAGCCAGGATTCAGGAAGTTAAAGATTGACCACAGATCCAGCAGCCGATTCTCGACGGGGGTTCCCGTCAGGGCAAGGCGATGGGGGGCAGAAAGCTTCAGAATAGCTTTGGTCTGTTCAGCCTTGGGGTTTTTGATATTTTGGGCTTCGTCTAACACCAATCGGTGCCAGTCCACACTCTCAATCAGTTTCAGATCTTTGCGAATCAGCGTGAAGGACGTAATGATGACGTTGTTCTGCTGCGCCATCGCCTGAAATTCTTTCACATCCTTAGCGCGTTCGTTCCCGTGATGGACGATCGCCCTTAAGTGAGGCGCAAATTTTTCGATTTCCTTGCGCCAGTTCCCCACCACAGAGGTAGGCGCAATCAGCAGCGTGGGCTTTAGGGGGGTGGTTGCTTGCTCCTGTTCTTGTACCAGCCGAGCAATGACTTGGACGGTTTTGCCTAAGCCCATGTCATCTGCCAAGCAGCCGTTGAGTCCCAATTGCTCTAGGTAAGACAGCCACGAGACACCGCGCTTTTGGTATTCCCGCAAGGTGCCTTGGAGTTGAGTTGGGTCTGCGATCGCCTCCAGTCTGCTCTTGTCATGGAGCTTATCCAACATTTCGGCGAGCGATTGGGCGCGGTCAAACTCTACCTCTAGGTCTTCGCCTCCCTCAGCGGTCATCCGCATAAAGTCGATTAGGGTTAGCTCAGGGTTTTCGATCTGCTGCTTTTTCCAGAACTTCAGCATCTGCTGCATTTTGTCCTGGTCTAGATGCATCCACTGGCCTCTAAACTTGACCAACGGCGACTTAGCCTCGACCAATTCCATCCATTCTTTTTCTGTTACCTGTTCGCCTCCGATGGCGAGATCGTACTGATACTGTACTAGGTTGTCGTAGCTGAAGTAGCTCTTTGCCTTGTCTTTCGCTGTAGAACGTGATTTGCCTTTTGCCCGTAAGCGCACCTTCGCCCGTTGATGCCCTTTGGGAGTCCACCAAGCCGGAATAATGACTTTGTATCCGGCGCTTTCTAGCACCCAGGCAGAATCTTGGAGAAACTCAAATGCCCCTGCTAAGTTCATAAAAATACTGACGGGCTGATCGGTTTCTAGCCCTTGCCAAAGTTTGGGATAGATCCGAGCTGCATACCCTAAATTCAGCAGCAGATTTTGCTCAAAGCTATCGCCCAACTGCTTTTGCAGGTCTTTCTGTTGCTTTGGCTTGGATGACCAATACTCTGTTAAAGGTATCCGCAGAGACGGATCCTGACGGGGAGCCACCAAAAACTGAAGTTCCCAGTCGTAGTCTGGCTGACTCGGTTCACAAAGCTGAAAGCACAGGTAGAACGGGATGGCGGTTTGGGTGTGGTTGATGCGATCGCGCCAGGTTCGCCACTGCTGATACAGCGCTAAAGATGCATTTTTGCCAAAGGGTGCGCTATTTGCCACACCACAGTGTTGCAGTAAGGTGTTGTCAATTTTTTGGTCAAACCCTGCCGTTGAGGGCGTATGGGTCACAATTTCGGTGAGCAAACACTCCGAAAAATGTCGCAGCAGCCGTTCGCGCTCATAAAACTCAGGTGTGTGGCAGGGTTCTGCAAACCCAGCCACACAAGCCAAAGGCATGTAGTCTACATATCGCTTCAGTTCGGTTTCGTAATGCTCACTAATAATTTCCCAGCCTGGATAAATCTCAAAGTCTGGCTCACCTTTAGCCCCAGACTTCGCGGTAGATTTGCCTTTGCCTTTTGCTGAGGTGGCTGGCTTTGATGCAGCAAGCTCACGATACTTCAGGGCTGGGATGTACTGATCTTTCAGAATGACCTGCTTAAAGGCTTGGGTATAGTGATACCAAAACAGAAGGTCAGCACCCAACTGCACTTCTGCCAAGTTATTGATGGCAATAAAGTGGATCTCGTTGAGCAGTTTAATCACGTTTGTGACTAGCGCATAGTCATACCCACCCGTTTTAATCGGCGTTTTGACGGCATAACAGTCTATTTGCCAATATTGCAGATCGAAGGCTTCAGGAATATCCTGCTCTAGATAGCGCGATAGTTCTAGGGATGGGAGCGGCAGATCGCCCTGCCTCGGTAGCAGAAAATACCGAGGCACGATTTGATCGGCAATGGGGTATTGCCTGAGTTCTGACTTGATGCCCAATGCCTGAGCCAAAAACAGCTCCAGGTCTTTTTTGCCCAGTTGACTCGGATGAATGTTCTGCGTCGTTTTTTGCTGTTTTAGCATCTCTGTCGTTTCGACCCAGAGAAAAAACGCGCCCCGTTGGATAAAATCATCCTCTGCTTGAGGAATCCAGGTACCGTGCAGAATTTTCATGGGTGACGTGGCTGGCAGATTCTTTTTGATACTGTACCAAGCTTGAGCAGATAGGCATCCAGAAATACCTGAACTGTAAAGAAGGTTGAAGCTACGTTTAAGGGCGATCGCCCATCAATACCGTATGGACATTCCCCAGACTAAGGTGACTGCCCAGGATAGTTTTGCGTTACCATATAAGCCCTAACAGCATTACTGAGCCTTAATCTCAGGGCTTAATCTTAGGGTAAGTTGCCTTTCTTTTGATTCAGTCACCGTTGTGACAGCAACGCCCAATTTTTGCTGGTAGTCTAGAAAGCCCTACTCATTTAGGTATGATGCATCGCGCTATGGAGAATCTCAACGTTAAGGCCGACAAACAAGCTGTCCAATTGCCAAAAGATTTGGGCTACGGCGGTCAGCCTTGGCTAGTAGAAGAGCGTGATGCTTGTGGCGTAGGCTTTATTGCCCATCAGCATGGTCAGGCTTCTCACAACATTATTCAAAAGGCATTGTTTGGCTTAACGTGCGTAGAGCATCGGGGCGGCTGTAGCGCTGACCAAGACTCGGGTGATGGCGCAGGCATTATGACGGCGCTGCCTTGGTCTCTATTTTTGGAGTGGTTTGCGACACAGAATAAAACTGCGCCAACGCCTGAGCAAACGGGTGTAGGGATGGTCTTTTTGCCTGCGGATCCGGTCGCAGCGGCGCAGTGTCGGCAGATTGTAGCGGAGATCGCCCAAGAAGAACATCTGTCCGTCCTCGGTTGGCGGGAGGTACCTGTTTACCCTCAGTGCCTAGGTCGCCAAGCAAAGGAAAATCAGCCCCAGATTGAACAGCTTTTTTTAGCAGGTGCTGGAGATAGCGCCTCCGATCAGCAGTCTTTAGAGCAGCACTTATATCTAGTTCGTAAGCGCATCGAGAAAGCAGTCAACGAAACGGCCGAACCTTGGGCAAAGGATTTTTACTTTTGCTCCTTGTCTAGCCGCACCATCATTTATAAAGGCATGGTGCGTTCTGCGGTGCTGGGTGAGTTTTATTTAGATCTGCATAACCCTGAGTACGTCAGCGTTTTTGCCCTGTATCACCGTCGCTTTAGCACCAATACTTTACCCAAGTGGCCTTTGGCGCAGCCTATGCGCTTTTTGGGTCACAACGGCGAAATCAATACTTTGCTGGGCAACGTGAACTGGATGGTGGCGCGACAGGCAACCCTCAGTAGCGCAAGCTGGGGCGATCGCATCGAAGACCTCAAGCCTGTGGTCAACGCCAACAACAGCGACTCTGCCAACCTCGACAACGCCATGGAGCTACTGGTGCAGTCGGGTCGCACCCCTATGGCAGCACTCATGATGCTGGTGCCGGAAGCCTACCAAAACCAGCCCGATCTGGCAAATCACCCTGAAATTGTAGATTTCTACGAATACTACAGTGGACTCCAAGAAGGCTGGGATGGTCCTGCACTTGTGGCTTTCAGTGACGGCAGATTTGTCGGCGCAACCCTAGACCGGAATGGTTTACGTCCAGCACGGTACTGCACTACCAAAGATGGACTGGTCATTGTCGCGTCCGAAGCAGGCAGCATTCCGGTGGATGAGGCGAGTATTGTGACCAAAGGTCGCCTAGGGCCAGGACAAATGATTGCGGTGCATCTAGAGCGCCATGAGGTGCTGACCAACTGGCAGCTTAAGGAGCGAGTTTCTAATCAGCATCCCTACGGGGAATGGCTAAAACAGTATCGGGTCAATCTGCCCGAAAAGCCGTTTTTGGCTGAGCCTGTTTTAGAGACTGCTGACTATATGCGGCAGCAGGTCGCCTTTGGCTATTCCATGGAAGATGTGGAAATGGTGATTCAGGCGATGGCTCAGGACGGCAAAGAACCCACCTTCTGCATGGGGGATGATATTCCGCTGGCGGTGCTGTCTGCACGCCCCCACGTTTTGTACGACTACTTTAAGCAGCGTTTTGCTCAAGTCACCAATCCGGCGATCGATCCGCTGCGCGAAAAGCTCGTGATGTCGTTGTCCATGTCCTTGGGGCGACGGGGCAACCTGTTAGATCGTCAGCCAGAATCAGCGCAATTACTAAAGCTAGAGTCTCCGGTTCTCAATGATGG
>JANNDV010000025.1:0-89934 GCA_031387975.1 Acaryochloridaceae cyanobacterium OTE_75_metabat_521
GCGATCGCCCCCCTCAGTGCCTCGGCCTGTTGCTGAAGCTCGCCCCAGTCTGCAAGCTGCTGTTCGGCATAAATAAGCTGCTGGCTGAGGGTACTGACCTGAGCCTTGCCATAGGTTTCTAGATTGCGGAGCTGCTCATAGGTTTGTTTATACTCTTCAACCTTAAGAATGGGGTCAAAGATTTTTTTGCGATCGTTGGGGCGCTTAAGAAAATCTGCCGTAAAGGTACCCTGAGGGATGCCAATCGTTTCGGCAAACAGACGTGCTAAGTCTGTTAACGGCGGCACCCCTAGATGCTCTCGCAGCCAAGCCTGAACATCCTCAATTTTGCGCATGCCCAGATTAACTTTGAGCTGCGGGTCGTATAGCTCGTACCCACGGCTGGTGCAGCGCCGTGCTTCGTAGATGCGCTCATCGAGGTGCGAGATAAAGCAGACCGTGACCTGAGTGCTTTTGGCACCTGTGCGAATCAGTTCGCCTCGCGTATAGTCGCTGTGGTCGAAGAGAACCCAGGCGATCGCCTCTAAAATGCTGGTTTTGCCTGCGCCATTCTCTCCGCAAATTGCGTTGGTTCCAGGCAAAAACGCATAGTGGGATTCCGCGTGGATCTTAAAATTTTTGAGCGTAACTGAACAAATTTCCATGCTACAGAACAGCCTAACGCGTTAAGCACCCCATAAGCATTGGATCATAGCGATCCATTTCACGGAATACGCCGCCATGCAAGTCATCTCCCTAAAACATAGGGGCATCCTGAAAGAAAGAAGCAGCGCCTCACAGCCCCCCTGTTTGAAGGCACCCTTCCCAGCCAACATCATGGATCACTATGGGCATTGGACTGTGTATCATTTTTTAGTCATTTGTGACCAACTCGGTAAACGAACCATTGCCTTAGAGGCAGACACCTACTCGATCGGGCGAGATTCGCGCAGCTCTATTTTGGTGTCTTCTTTGGCAATGTCTCGACATCATGCCACGCTGGTCAGACTTGAGGACACCCATCGTGATGCCGCCGCCTTTCGTCTTATAGATGGCACCATAGATGGGCAACACAGCACCAATGGCATTACCGTGAACGATCAGCCCTGCCATTCACACGATCTACAAGATGGCGATCGCATTACCTTTGGCACCCAGATTCAGGCTCAATATTCTAGGGCTGTTAGCCTTGAGGCGCTCAATGCCTCCAACCCACAGCTTGCTTCAGCCATCAGCACCCCACCCAATACCGCAGAGGAGCTACATCGGCGCGATCGCCTTTTAAATGAGGTCATCGCCGCCCGCGAACTTCATTTCCCAAAGCGGCTGCAAAAGCTGCTTAACATGGGCTGCGAATGGTTTGGGCTAGAGCAGGGGATATTTTGTGAATGGTCAGGGGATTCTCCTAGCATTCTGGCTCAAGAAACCGCTTACACGTCAGAGGAAGAAGGTCTTGGGTCTTGGCCTTACAGCGGTGCATTTTTAGAGCTGTGTACGCTGACCGCTAAACATCATTTGCCCATTGATTATGAGCATTTAGGATTCCATTCTCATTCTCCCTCGACAGAAACCATCTCGGAGAATCCCCTCTCCTTCAAAGCTTGGTTCAGTATGCGAGTGATGGTTGGCAAACAGGTGCATGGGCTGCTGTGTTTTGGCAGTATGGCCTCTGCTCCTAAAATATTTCAGCCCTTCCAGAAAGATCTGCTGCGCTTTATGGCGCAATGGGTGGGGAGTGAAATGGAGCGTCAGCAGTACCAAAATGCCCTTCAAAAGCAGCTTAAACAAACCGTTTTACTAAAGCAAATCACCCATAAAATTCGCGGCAGTCTAGAACCCCAATTTATTTTTCAAACAACTGTTGATCAGGTTGGCAAAACTTTTCGGGCTAACCGCTGTGTTTTAATGTCCTACAATGAGCAGCCCAGCCCCCAACTTTGCTGCGCCGCCGAATACCTAACGGCTGGCGAGTACTCCATGCTCAGGATAGATATCCCCGTTATCGGCAACCCTCACGCCCTGATGGTGCTTAGCAAAGATGCCGCCATAGTATCCAATGATGTCAAAGCCGATCCGGCGCTGCTAGAGCCTACCCAAAAACTGCTGGAAGCGTTGAGCGTTAAATCAATGCTTGCGGTACGAACCTCCTATCAAGGCAAACCCAATGGCGTTTTGGCAATACACCAGTGCGATCGCCTCAGACCGTGGCAACCCGATGAAATTGAGCTATTTGAGGCCGTGGCAGCCCAGGTTGGTATTGCCCTTGCCCAAGCCCAGCTCCTAGCGCAAGAAACAGCCCACCGCAAACTGCTGGTGCAGCAAAACCAAGAACTGGGTGCAGCAACCCGTGCCGCAGAGGCAGCCAGTCTAGCCAAAAGCGAATTTCTGGCTATGATGAGTCATGAAATCCGCACCCCCATGAATGCGGTCATTGGCACCCTAGATTTAATGCAGATTACGCCCCTAAACCCACAGCAAGGGAAGTATTTCAACATTATTCGCAGCGGTAGTGAAACGCTCCTCAATTTGCTCGACGATATCTTAGACGTTTCTAAAATTGAGGCAGGCAAACTCCAGATTGAGCATCATGTTTTTGATCTGTATGCCTGCATTGATTCAGTCATCGCATTACTAAACCCTAAATGTGTTCAAAAAGGACTCACGCTTACACATTTTATTGACCCAGACGTCCCCAAAAATATCGAAGGGGACAGCCATCGACTCAAACAAATTCTCACAAACCTAATGAGCAATGCCATTAAGTTTACAGAAGTGGGTCAAGTGTCACTTCGAGTCATTGCACACCAAACCGATGCGGCATCTCCTCGTCATGAACTTCAATTCATGATTCAAGATACTGGCATCGGCATTTCTGCCCAACAGCAAACGAATCTCTTTCAAGCCTTTAGCCAAGTGGATACGTCGATTACCCGTAAGTACGGCGGGACAGGTTTAGGGCTGACGATTAGTCAGCAGTTAGCGCACCTGATGGGGGGGCAACTGTGGGTAGAAAGCATGGGAAGTGTTGCGGGCGAACCGCCACAGCAGTGGGAGCCATTTTCTAGCGACACCTTCGGACGAGCAGCTTTAACATCTCTCAATCCAGAAATCGGCTCTGGTGCGACCTTCTATTTCACGATCACCACTACAATTGCAGCCTCAAAACCTTCCTCTATATTGGAACCGTGCGCTCCAATGACCCCAGAATTTAGATTGAATGGAACCCAAAAACCACCCGTACTGCTGGTCGAAGATAACCCCGTCAATCAAACGGTAGCTCAATTTATGCTTAAGCAGCTCGGCTACGACTTTAAAATTGCCAATAATGGCGCTGAGGCCATTGAAGTGCTGCGCGAAACAGAGTATGCCCTTGTTCTTATGGATATTGAGATGCCAGTCATGGACGGAATTTCTGCCACTCAGGCAATCCGGAAACAATGGCAAACCCCAAACCACCCCTATATCATTGCTTTGACGGCCTATGCAATGGCGGGAGATCGAGAGCGATGCCTCAACGCAGGGATGCAGGACTACATTACGAAGCCCATCCGAATGCAAGATTTGCAAACGGCACTTCAACGGGGTGAAAACTCTTTATGCTTAGAACACAATCCTTTTCAGGGTGAACCACCTGTTCTCGCTCAAGAAACTGCCATGATTCTAGATCAATCTGTTCTTGACGGATTCTTGCAAATGGCTGGCCCTGAAATGGCCGCAGAAATACTGCACGAGCTATTGGAAGCTTATACAGAAGACGTGCCTCAGCGGCTGGTTGCTATTGAGAGGGCGATCGCCCAATCTGATCCTGAAGCGCTCCGGCAGGCCGCCCATGCCCTGCGCTCTGGCAGCATTAATTTAGGGGCTGTCCAGGTTGGGCAACTCTGTCGAGAACTAGAGCAAATGGGTAAATCGGGTAGTACCACTGGGGCGCAAGCACTCTATCAGCAGTTACCCCTCGCCGTGGGGCAGACCATCGGCGCCCTTGAAAATACCTACCAGAATCTTCAGCTTGCTGCGGTCTAAGGGCTGGGCAGCATTGAAATCAGTCTTAGAACCAGGATATTTCCATGCGGATTGCCATCGTAGGCTGCGGATTTGTAGCCGACTATTACATCAGTACCCTACGCGACTACCCTCAGTTAACCGTCACGGGGGTGATGGATCGTAACCTGGAGCGGGCTGAGCATTTTGGCAAACATCATAACTTGCCCACCTATCCCACACTCACAGCCCTTTTAGAAGATTCTAGTATTGAGCTAGTTCTCAACCTCACCAACCCTCGCAGCCACTTTGAAGTGTCTAAGGCTTGCCTAGAGGCTGACAAACACGTTTATTCTGAAAAGCCCCTCGCTATGAATTTTGAGGATGCTCAGCACCTCGTCACCCTTGCCCAACGCAGAGGACTGTACCTCTCCTGTGCGCCCTGTAATTTACTCAGCGAGACGGCTCAGACCCTTTGGAAGGCGCTGCGAGAGCAGGTGGTTGGCACCGTCAGGGTTGTCTATGCCGAAATGGATGACGGACTGCTCCACACCATGCCCTACCGTCAGTGGAGTAGCAGCGCGGGTACACCCTGGCCCGCCAAGGACGAGTTTGAAGTGGGCTGCACCATTGAACATGCGGCTTATTACGTGACTTGGCTCACCGCCTTTTTTGGCCCTGTTACATCCCTGACCGCCTTTGCGTCTTGTCAGGTACCGGATAAGCAAACGGATGTGCCTCTGGAGCCTGCACATACTCCAGATTTTTCCGTGGCCTGTCTTCAGTTTGCGTCGGGGGTGGTGGCGCGCTTGACGTGCAGCATTGTGGCTCCCCATGATCACAGGCTGCAAATCATTGGGGACAAGGGTATTCTTTCGACCCGCGACTGCTGGTTTTATCGTGCGCCCGTGTTTGTGCGGCGATCGCTCACCCTCCGTCGTAAAACCTTTATGAGTCCGCTGTCTCGGAAGTATCCTTTAGTGCGCGCCCGTCAGCAGATACAAAAGACAAAAAAAGGCCAGCAGATGGACTATGCCCGTGGTGTGGTAGAACTGGTCGAGGCTATCCAGGCTCAGCGCCCCAGTCGCCTTTCTGCTGAATTTTCGCTACATGTGAATGAAGTGGTGCTGGCGATTCAGAACGCTACCGCTGGGGTATGCTACCAGCCCAAAACGACCTTTGAACCCATTACCCCAATGCCTTGGGCGGTCAGCTAAATTTATGAAATTACTCATTACAGGGGCATCGGGTTTTATTGGGCGCTACGTGGTTGCGGCAGCGCTACGCAAAGGCTACACAGTTCGGGCGCTGGTTCGCTCCGCAAAACAGGCAATGCTTTGGCCTCACCACCCTCAACTCGAAGTGGTTTGCTGCGGCGACCTACAGGATGCAGTAAACCTCCCAGCCGCCCTTGATGGCATTGATACCATAGTGCATTTAGCCGCTGTGCTATCCGGTACTTTTGAAGAACAGAAACAGGGTACTGTTTTGGCAACGCGTACTTTACTGAAGGCACTTAAAGACGCTGAAGTTCAGCACCTAATCGCCATCAGCACGTTTTCTGTATATGACTATTTGGCCTTAAGCCAGGGAACCATCCTGTCTGAAAGTATGCCCCTCGAATCCCACCCTGAGCAGCGGGATGGCTACACCCAAACCAAGCTGGCACAGGAGGTTCTGGTGCGACAATTTGCCACAGAGACTCCAACACTTCTCACTATTCTGCGCCCTGGCATTGTCTATGGCAAAGACCATCTTTGGCATGGTTCCCTGGGGGTGAACGTGAAAGATCGGCTGTGGGTATGCGTGGGCGATCGCGCCACTCTCCCGCTGCTCTACGTCGAGAATTGCGCCGATGCCATCATGAAGGCTGTGCAGCACCCGCCCAAAAGTCGCCACACGATTAACCTCACCGATGACGACCTGCCCACTCAAAAAGTCTACCGAGCCGCGCTCCAGCAAGTGTTACCGAATCTGCCCCCCAAAGTCACGCTGCCGTGGGCGGTCGTGAATCAACTTTCAGGCTGGGCTGCAAAAATCCCTGGCATCTCCCCTGCAAATCTCCCTGGGCTGTTGGTACCTGCGCGGGTTCATGCTCGCTTTAAGCCCTTGGCTTACAGCAATACCCGCGCCAAGCAATACTTAGACTGGGTACCTCAGTTTTCTCTACCAGAAGCTCTAGAACGCTCAATCAGCGAGAGCAATTTCTGGGAGGCACAGCCCTAATGCGAATTGCCTACCTTACAGGGGAATATCCTAGAGCCACCGATACTTTCATTCAGCGAGAAGTCGCGGGGCTGCGCGCGCATGGCGTTGAAGTTCATACCTTCTCTGTCCGTCCCACGGGTGCAGAACATATTGTGGGGCCAGAACAGCAGGCCGAACGCGATCGCACCACCACACTTCTCCCCCCTCATCTTCCCCGTCTCCTCAAAGCCCACTTTTCACTCCTCCTCAGCTCTCCTCGCTGTTATGCCCAGGGACTGAAGCTAGCATGGGTTGGGCGATCGCCAGGACTCAAAGCCCTCCTCTACCAGCTCTTTTACTTCATCGAAGCAGGCACCCTTGCCCATGCCCTCCAGCAGCGCAAAATCCAGCATCTCCATAACCACCTCGCCGACTCAAGCTGTACGGTGGCAATGCTGGCAGCCACTCTCGCTGGTATCCGCTTTAGCTTTACCATCCACGGCCCCGCCATTTTTTTTGAACCTTACCGCTGGCGGTTAGACCTTAAGGTGCGACAGGCACTGTTTGTAAGCTGCATTAGCTACTACTGTCGCTCTCAGCTCATGCTGTTTTGCCCGTCTGAGCAGTGGCCTAAGCTTCATATCGTCCACTGCGCCGTCGATCTTCAGCGGTTTAAACCCGTTATTCATCAGCCCGATCGCAAGCGGCTGCTCTATACGGGTCGTCTTTCTGCTGCTAAGGGACTTCCCATTTTGTTTCAGGCGTTAACACAGGTGGTTCTTTACCATCCTGACCTGGTGTTGACCCTCGTGGGGGATGGCCTCGATCGCCAAGCCTTAGAAGCTCTAGCCACAGACCTAAAGCTCACGCCTTTCCTGAAATTTGTGGGGTATCAGTCTCAGAATGCGGTCTGTCAGTACCTGCATAACAGCGATATTTTTGTGCTGCCCAGTTTCTCTGAAGGGCTGCCCGTTGCGCTAATGGAATCCCTTGCGGCAGGCGTTCCCGTTATTACCACGGCGATCGCAGGCATTAGTGAGCTAGTGGAAGACGGAGTCAATGGCTATCTCATCCCTCCTGGTGCTGTGGAACCCCTCGTCCTGAGATTAGAACAGCTTTTGAATAATGCGAATCTTCGACAGCAGATGGGAACAGCGGGACGAATGAAGGTAGCGCAAGACTTTAACCTTGCCCAAGAAGTGCCTTGGTTTAAGCAAATTATGGCAGCGGCTTTACGTGGTCAGACTGAAGCGCTGCGACCTCAGACTTTTTAACTTTTAAAACTGTGATTGGGTTTCGACTCTGTATTCGACTGAGTGTTGAGCGTGGGACTTCCCGTCTAGAAGCTAAGATAGTTGAGCAGTTTTGTTTGACCTGACGAGGGGTGGCAGCGTTTATGAAAGCATTACAAGATAAGGTTGCGGTCGTAACCGGGGCCTCTCGCGGAATTGGAAAGGCGATCGCTCTAGCTTTAGCCTCTGAGGGTGCAGCCGTCGCTGTTAACTATGCCAGCGCTAGCGCCGCAGCAGAGGCGGTTGTGGCAGAAATTGAGAGCATGGGAGGAATGGCGATCGCCATTCAGGCAGATGTCTCTAAGCCCGATCAGGTGGATGGCTTTATTGCGGCAGTCATGGAGAAGTGGGGGCGGGTGGATGTATTGGTTAACAACGCAGGCATCACCCGCGATACGCTGCTGCTGCGCATGGGGCTAGAAGAATGGCAGGCCGTCATTGATCTAAACCTCACGGGAGTATTTTTATGTACCAAGGCCATTAGCAAAATTATGCTGAAGCAGCGCTCTGGACGAATTATTAATATTGCCTCTGTTGCAGGGCAGATGGGCAACCCAGGGCAGGCCAACTACAGCGCGGCAAAAGCGGGGGTGATTGGGTTTACAAAAACCGTTGCGAAGGAACTATCAACGCGAAGCATTACGGTGAATGCCGTTGCACCTGGTTTTATTGAAACCGACATGACGGAAGGACTGAAGGCTGACGCAATCTTAAAGTTTATTCCCCTCGGGCGCTATGGCAAACCCGAAGAGATTGCGGGGATGGTAAGGTTTTTGGCTGCTGACCCCGCAGCCGCCTACATTACGGGGCAAACCTTTAATGTCGATGGCGGGATGGTGATGGCTTAAGCGTTTTTGCCTAAAGAATGCATTGCTTTGAACTTTAAGACTTCAACCCCTGAGGCAAATGTAGCGTGTCAACTCAGGGGTTTTTCTTTTGCCTTCACTAGCGCAAAGGTGTGACCGAAACAGGTGCAACGCCAGAGCTAAGCAGCCCAATATCACTCGCAGCGGCTCTGCTAAGGTCAATGCCGCAATTACAGCGGTCATTGATGCGGACGGTTACAGAACGACCATTATTCAAATTTGTGACTCGCACCGTGGTTCCCAATCGGTAAGAAGGGTGGGCGGCGGTATAGCCATATTCGCTGTAAGGTTCGCCAGAAGCAGTAGGAGAACCGACGTAGGCACTGCTGTAGTATGTGGCGGTTTCGGCTTGAGCCGCAGCAGGGACTAAGGGGAGGTAAGCCGAGACGGCAATCGCAAATAGAGTGAGTGATTTCTTGAGCATGGGTTCTTTGTTAAAAACGTCATTCGCTGGTCTAGCTCACCGTATCAATGCTTTAGAAAATTCGTCAAATTATATATTTTGGATCTTGTCAATCCAAGAAATATGTGCTTAAAGCATCAGTCAATCCCTCTAGTGCTCTAGGGTTGACCGTTTATTTGCATCCCAAATTTACCCAAGGAAGTATAAATACTTAGTCAGGCTTCTCTGACATTATTGTGGAAAATTGAGTTGATATGTCTGAATGAATGTATTAAGCAATGCGTATCTTAAACCTGTAAATGGCTATGGCTATCGGGGATCACAGGGAACACAAGCTGCTTCAACTGTCTTTCAAAGATTAAATCTGCTTATGTTTAGGGATAGACAAAATTAAAAAATGTAATTCTATCGGTGCTTAAAACATCTTTGGAATGGGCACTCGTCTGGATTTAAAGGCAAAAAATTGGAAAAATGAGGGGATGAAACCCTCTGGTATAGGGTGTTTCATACAATCTCTCTTTTAAAACACGATTAGTCCCTAGCTCAATTTGTGGCAGCGACATTGAAGCGTAAATTTAAACTCAAACTCATTGAAGCTCAAACTCCAATTTCAAAAAACAACTGCATCTGAATCTCGTTGGCTTGTGCCTAAAAAATTAATGGAAGTTGAGGATAGTAAATCGGCATTTGCGTGGGGGTACGCTATGGAGTGCGGATAGTTGTGCTGTTAAGCAGCAGTGGGAGACTTATGGGCTTTTTAATTTTCTTGGTTGCAGTGGTTGCCATTACGGTCGTCATTGGCATGAACCTATACAACCGTCTGGTTTCGCTGCGCAATCGCTTCAAAAATGCCTACGCTCAGATTGATGTGCAGCTTCAGCGTCGTTATGACCTGATCCCAAATTTGGTTGAGACGGCAAAGGGATACATGAAGCATGAGCGCGAAACCTTAGAGGCTGTCATTGCGGCTCGTAATGTTGCCCAAACCGCGAATAGTCGGGCGGCTCAGAACCCAGGAGATCCACAGGCAATGCAGCAGTTGGGCGCGGCAGAGATGGGTCTAAACGGAGCGCTCAGTCGATTGATGGTGGTTTCAGAGGCGTATCCGGATCTCAAGGCTGACCAAACCATGACGGTCGTGATGGAAGAGCTGTCTTCAACGGAAAATAAGGTTGCCTTTGCACGACAGGCATTTAACGATTCCGTCATGTTTTACAACACGGCTCGCGAGTCATTTCCTGGCAATCTGGTGGCAAAACAGTGGGCATTTGGCTCGGCAGAACTGTTGGCAGAGGTTGCACCTGAAGTAAAAGCCGCCCCTCGCATCTCTTTTAGCTAAACTCTTAAGCCATGAATTTTTTTGAGCAGCAGGATCAAGCCCGCAAAAGTACGCGGCTGCTTGTGGGGTTATTTGGGCTGTCCGTTGCGGCGATGACGGGCTGTATTTACTTGGCAACCATTGTGTCAATGGGGGTTTCGCCGCTCGGCGGATCGAGCTGCAGGAAGTCATCACTGCCAGCGCCGATCGCCATTGTTGCCAGCAGAAGTTCATCTCGCGGATCGCTGAGTCGTGCTGGGTCTTCGCGTTCTACGTCTAACTTTGGGTCGTCTTCTTATGATTCCAATCCCTTTAGCAGCCGATATTCAAGGTCTTCGTCGTTTGATCGTCGTAGCGGCACATACTATAGTGCGTCCTGCTCAAAATCAAGCCTCGCAGCACGGAGCTGGTTTCATCCGCAGATTTTGTTTTGGGTCACGCTCATCACAGGTTCTGTGGTGGGGATGGCAAGTCTATATAAGATTAACCAGCTTAAGGGCGGTGGGGCTTTTATTGCCCAAGAACTGGGCGGCGAGCTACTGCTGAGCGAAACTACCGATGAGCAAGGCCAGCAATTGCTGAATATTGTAGAAGAGATGGCGATCGCCGCCGGCATCCCCGTCCCCTACGTGTATTTGCTCAACTACGAAGCCGAGATTAATGCGTTTGCAGCAGGCTTTGACCCCAAAGATGCGGTGATTGGCGTTACACGGGGAAGTTTAGAACAGCTCACGCGCGATGAGCTACAGGGCGTGATTGGTCACGAGTTTAGCCATATCTTGAACGGAGATATGGGACTCAACATTAAGCTAATGGGGTTACTCCACGGCATTTTGTTTGTGTACATTGCCGGACGGGTACTGTGTAGCGGCAGCTCCCGCAACAATCCTGCTTGGGGGTTTGGGCTGGCGCTGGTGGGCATTGGATCAATGGGGCTGCTGTGCGGTCGCCTGATCCAAAGTGCGGTGTCTCGCCAGCGGGAGTTTTTAGCCGATGCTTCGGCGGTTCAGTTTACGCGTAACCCCAACGGCATTGGCAGCGCGCTCGAAAAGTTGGCGGAGATTGGCTCTCGCTTAGGGTCGCCCCATGCTCAGGCTGCTAGCCATATGTTTTTTGGCAATGCGATGGGTTTTGCCTGGGCTGGCGATCTGTTTGCCACTCATCCACCATTGCTTAAGCGAATTGAGAAAATTCGAGGGGTGAGGGTTAGCGGTGGTGCGTCAACGTTACAAACCAGCAGCACCATCCGCTTAGGAATGATGGGCTTTGCAGGGGCTTCAGGCAGCCGTTCTGCGCCCGAGCAAATTGTTCGGCAGGTGGGTACCGTTACGCCAGAACACTATGCCCATACCCAAGGCTTGCTAGCGCAGGTGCCGGAATCTGTGCGAAGTGCCATTCGTGAACCCCAGGGGGCGATCGCCGCAATCTATGCGCTTTTTCTACACTCAGAAAACCCTGCGCTCCGCGATCGGCAAATGCAGCGGTTAAGCCAAACCGCACCAGAAGATCAATTGGCACAGGTTTTAGAGTGCGATACGGAGATTCGGCGTTTGGATCCTCGGTTGCGCCTCCCGCTTTTAGATTTAGCCATGCCTGCCCTGCGTCAGTGCTCATCAGAACAGCTTCAAAGTCTTTTAGATGTCGTAGAAGATCTGGCGATCGCCGATGGTGAATGGTCGATGCGTGAATTTGTTCTATTTCTAGTGCTTCAGCAACGGCTAGATGCGGTTCTGTTCCCCCATCGTGAAACGCCTGTTCAGTACCAAACCCTAGATCAGATTTTGCCAGACTGCTTCGCGGTACTTTCAGCGTTAGCCAGTGCAGGGAGCGAGAAACCGGAGGCGATCGCCTATGCGTTCCGCTGTGGCGCGTTTAAGCTGCCTGGGGCAACCACTCAATCGGTGCCAGATCTGCCCTCAGCCTGGAGTTTAGCCACACTGCCCCAGCACTTAGAGCAATTGAGACAAGCTGCACCTAAACTCAAGCAATCCGTTATTAATGCCTGTGCTCATACCGTTTTGCTAGATAGCGATGTAACCATGCAGGAAGCCGAGCTATTGAGGGCTGTGACCATTGCGTTAGATTGCCCCATCCCACCCTTTCTGAATTCAGCGCGTGCAAAGTGAGTGTGTTCAGTTTTTTGAAGGGTCTTGATGGTGGCATCGCGATCGCGCATTTTTTCTGGTATCGCGCGATTGCTAATGACGGATCAAACAATGGATACGTCGCACAATTCGAATAAGCTTTCGAGAACCCGCTACAGTGGTGACAGTCTATAAGTCGTGTCACTTCTGCGTTGTTCTGAAATTTTGAAGCTTGTTATGGTGAAGCCTACCCAACGTCCTCAATGTCCAAATTTCTCCTCTGGTCCTTGCGCAAAACGACCCGGCTGGAGTGTTGATGTCTTAAGCAATGCGCTTCTCGGTCGCTCTCACCGCTCTCGTTTGGGTCGCGATCGCCTCAAGGAGGTCATCACTCGCACGAAGGCTATTCTTGGCATTCCTGAATCTTATCTCTGTGGCATTGTGCCTGCTTCTGATACGGGTGCAGTCGAACTTGCCCTCTGGTCTTTGCTAGGCGAGAGAGGGGTCGATATGGTGGCCTGGGAAAGCTTTGGCTCGAGCTGGGTCACGGATGTCCAGAAACAGCTTAAGCTCAGTGATTGCCGCTCTTTTAAGGCTGATTATGGTGTCTTGCCTGATTTTAGTCAGGTGGATTGCGATCGCGATGTGGTCTTCACCTGGAATGGAACGACTTCAGGGGTCAAGGTTCCCAATGCGGATTGGATTCCAGATGAGCGCCAAGGGTTGACGATCGCCGATGCGACTTCTGCGGTGTTTGCGATGGAGATGCCCTGGGAAAAACTTGATGTGGTGACGTGGTCTTGGCAGAAGGTGATGGGCGGTGAGGCGGCACACGGGATGCTGGTGTTGAGTCCACGGGCGGTTGAGCGGCTTGAGCGCTACACGCCGACTTGGCCTTTGCCGAAGATCTTTCGCATTACCAAAGGGGGCAAGGTTGATCGGTCTATTTTTGAAGGGGATACGATCAATACGCCTTCGATGCTCTGTGTTGAAGATGCTTTGGATGGTCTCAAATGGGCTGAGTCTCTGGGTGGATTGTCGGCGTTGGTAGGGCGATCTCAGTCTAACCTTAAGACCATTGAAGACTGGGCTGAGCGCACCGACTGGGTAGACTTTTTAGCCGTTGAGCCAATGACGCGCTCTAATACCTCTGTGTGTCTGAAGGTCGTTGATCCTTGGTTTGTAGCGTTAACCGCAGAGGAACAGGCCAAGGTCATTAAGAAAATGGTGGCCTTGCTAGAGACAGAACAGGTTGCCTACGATATTGCATCCTACCGCGATGCCCCATCGGGTCTTCGGATCTGGGCAGGTGCCACGGTAGAACAAACGGATATTGAGGCTTTGCTGCCGTGGCTAGACTGGGCTTATGCAGAGACCAAAGGAGCCTAACGGCTCAGGGACTTCCAAAGACTAAATCTGGCCTGATTATTTGTTTGGAAGTTCCTCGCTAACTATGATATCTGGCTCAGAAAGGCGATCGCCCCTCAATCCACCGCAGAACAAACGTTAGCCATAGCAAACTCAAATCTTGCCCCTTCTCATTCAGCCTTAATACAGTGTTCAGGGCAACCTCAGAGGGTTAGCGTAGGCTATGTCTAGTAAAGTGCGATCGCCAAATCATCATGAAAAAACGATATTTCTTACAGGCGAGTGCTGCAATGGTGGGCACCGCGTGGCTGTCTCACTATTTATCGGGGTGTAGCAAAGAAAAGGCCGCTGCCACCACCCCCTTTGAAGTCACCAAAACCGAAGCAGAATGGCGCAAAATCCTGACCCCAGCCCAATTTTATGTGTTGCGGCAACACGGCACAGAACAAGCTGGCACCAGCCCTCTAGATCATCAATACGGCAAAGGCACCTATTCCTGTGCGGGGTGCAACCTCCCCTTATTCACCGCAAACACTAAATTCAACAGCGGTACAGGCTGGCCTAGCTTTTATTCACCCATTGAAAAGGCTGTCGGCACCTCCAAAGACAGCCAGTTTGGAATGACTCGTACTGAAGTCCACTGTCGCCGCTGTGGTGGACATTTGGGTCACGTTTTTATTGATGGCCCGCCCCCCACTGGCAAACGCTATTGTATGAATGGCGTGGCACTCAAATTTACGCCTGCGTAAAGCACCAGCAGAAAAGATCTTCAGCCATGCCTGGTTAAAAAATGCAGTATGTTCTCAGACTATGATGGGCGTTTTTGAGCGGATCCAGCAGTTCAACCGGACGCGCGACCCTCAGCTTGTTGCGCTCAAGTATCAGAAAATGCAGGCAGATAAATCCGCGTTCACCTTCCTGCGCGGAACCTGCCACCTGTTTTATGAAGACTGGCCAATCGCAACCCCGCTCAATACTGCGCCCCTCACCTGGATTTGTGGCGATCTGCACCTCGAAAACTTTGGCACCTACAAAGGTGATAACCGCCTCACCTACTTTGATATTAATGATTTTGATGAAGCAGCCTTAGCCCCCTGTACGTGGGAACTAGCGCGCTTTCTCAGTAGCGTATTGATTGCAGCTCAAAGCTTAGACCTAGATGAAGTAACGGCACTGACGCTGTGCGATCGCTTTCTGCAAAGCTACACCCTCGCCCTCGCGACCGGACAGGCGCGTACCGTTGAGCGCGAGACGGCAACAGGCATGGTTAAAGATTTACTGGTGAGCTTAAAGAGACGCGATCGCAAATCCTTCTTAGATGAGCGCACAACCCTTAAGAAAGGACAGCGAAAGCTAATCCTCGACAGCAAACATACCGCCATCCCAACCGACGAGAAAAATCGTCTCATTGACTTTATGGAGCAATGGCGACTTCAGCAACCAGACTCTGCATTCTTTAAGGTTTTAGACCTCACCCATCGCATTGCGGGGACAGGTAGCCTCGGTGTTCGGCGCTACGCCCTCCTCGTAGAAGGGAACGGATCGCCCGACCAGAATTACCTTTTAGATCTTAAAGCCCAGTCAGATTCTGCCTTAGCGCCTTACCTAAAGCATCAACAGCCTGTCTGGGATAGCCTCGCCCAGCGCGTTGCATCGGTACAGCAGCGAATTCAGGGTATGCCGCCTGCTCTTTTAGATACTGTTGCCTTTGACGGACAATCCTTTTTGCTGAAAGAACTTCAGCCCACCCAAGATCGCCTAAGTCTTGAGCAGGCACAGGGCAAAGTGAATCGCCTTGAAAAAGTGATGACCACAATGGGCAATGTGGTGGCTTGGGGACAGTTGCGTAGTGGCGGTCGTCAAGGGTCTGCTATCGCCGATGACCTGATCACCTTTGCCCAAGATTCCTCATGGCATCAGCCACTGCTTGCCTATGCCCGTGCCTACAGCCATCAGGTCAAATCAGATTACCGCAGCTTTTGCAATGCGCTAGCAGAGGCAACCCCATGAACTCAATCTATTTTCAGACCTTGGGAGACACTGGCCTTCGGTTGGGGGTTGCGGTCATCATCGGGGGTCTCATTGGCTGGAATCGCCAAATTGCAGGCAAACCCGCCGGACTCAGAACCCATATGCTGGTAAGTCTAGGCGCTGCCTTAATTGTGCTGATTCCCGTCCAAGCCAACCCCGCCCACAGTGCAGATGGGTTAAGCCGCGCCATTCAGGGGGTTGCCACAGGCATTGGTTTCTTGGGCGCAGGCGAGATTTTACATCGGCCATCTCTCAAAAATAATCAAGAAACCGTCAAAGGACTCACCTCTGCCGCTGCGCTTTGGACCACGGCAGCACTTGGAATGGTCAGCGGCTGTGGCCTTTGGGCGACGGGATTAATTGGAACCGTGCTGGTCTTGCTGATCTTGACAGTAGCCAAACACCTAGAGAAGTATATTTAAGTAGGTCTTTAGTTAGTTAGGGGAGTTAGAAGAGTGTCAAAAGAAAAAGCCTTAACCCTACCTATCCTTTGGCCTCAAGACAAAATTGCAGCCTTTTGCGATCGCTGGGCGGTTGCCGAACTGTCTCTCTTTGGTTCCATTCTTCGAGATGACTTTCACAATCATAGTGATGTTGATCTCCTCATTGCCTTTACCCCCAATGCTGACTGGAGCCTCTTTGATCACATCCGAATGCAGCAAGAACTCGCAAAAATCTTGCAGCGCAACGTGGACTTAGTGAGTAAACGGGCGATCGAACGGAGCCAGAACCCTATTCGTCGCCACGAAATTTTATCCACGGCTCAAGTCATTTATGCAAGAGGTGCCTATGTCTCACAATAGAGACTCCGAGACCCTCTTAGACATTGAACGGGCAGCCCAAAAAATCATTAAATTCAAGCAAGCACTTGAGCGAGAGGCATTTCTCACAGATGAAAAAACGCAATCTGCGATCGTCTTTCAGCTTCTCATTATTGGCGAAGCAACTAAACGACTGTCAATGACATTGCGTCAACGGCATCCCAGTATTCCTTGGTCACTTATGGCTGGCATGCGGGACAAATTGATTCATGACTATGATGAGATTGACGTAGAAGAAGTTTGGAAAACCGCCAATACCGACATCCCTAGCCTGCTCTCCTCCATACAGCTAGCGCTTAAGAGCAGTCAATAACCTTAATACGCCTCTTGCAGCTCGTAAAAATCAGGGCTGATATAGTCTTTTCGCAGAGGCCAGCCGACCCAATCTTCAGGCATTAGCAGACGCTTCAGATTAGGGTGGCCTTCATAAACAATGCCGTACATGTCGTAGGTTTCACGCTCTTGCCAGTCTGCCGTCTTCCAGATCCAGTAGAGCGAAGGAATCGTTGGGTCTGCACGGGGCAAAAACACTTTAACCCGCACCTCTTCTGGCTGCGTTACGTCATCCTTGACCTTTACAAGATGGTACATGCTCACCAAATCTTGACCGGGGCCTGCATCGTAACCCGCTTGGCACTGGAGATAGTTAAACCCGTAGGCATAGAGTGCCGTCGCAAAGGGCACCAAAAACGCGCGATCGACCTTCAGAATTTCAACCCCAAGGTGATCAATCCCTAAAGACTCATGGATAAAACCATCTGCCGTCAAACGGTGAGACAGCGGCCCTACTTCTTGAATGGGGCTGCTATCGGGCACAATGGCGGCTTCTGGAGTAGCCGCAGAAGCCGCAGATTCGGGCGTTTCAGGCATGAGTTCAGCACAGCTCCTTGAGAGATGACAATAAAGAAATGACGGTCAAGACCATTCCAAGGCACCTTTGCGCCAAGCATAGACCAACCCAACCACCAAAATGGCGATAAAAATTAGGGCTTCAATAAACGCCAGTACGCCTAGAGTATGAAACGCTACCGCCCAAGGGTACAAAAAGACCGTCTCTACGTCAAAAATGACGAAGACCAAGGCAAACATATAGTACCGAATGTTGAATTGAATCCAGGCTCCGCCGACTGGCTCCATCCCAGATTCGTAGGTGGTGCGACGCTCGGGGCCACGGTTACTAGGCCGCAGCAGCTTAGAGGCCGTTAAGGCAAGCACTGGTACCAGGCTGCAAATAATAAGAAATCCGAGAAGATATTCGTAGCCGCTTAAAACAAACACGCCGTCATTCCCTTGCCGATTGAACGCAGGTTTGCATCATATTATAAAGACTTGCGGGTGTCTCAACACGAAACAACCCAAGGGATTTTGAATAGTTACGCTCAAAATTACCCTCACCTTGGCCTAAACCTGCCCCAAAATCGCCTGCCTCATCTCTCGAACCGCACGATCTAGACCCACCAGCGCCGCACGGCTAATGATGGTGTGCCCAATATTCAGCTCTTCCATGCCTTCAATTTGAGCCACGGGACGCACGTTCCAATAGGTCAATCCATGCCCAGCATTTACGCGCAGCCCAAGCGTACGGGCCTGACGGCAACCTTCTGCCAAAATTTCGAGTTCTTTGTGCTGTTCAGCTTCCGTTTTGGCCTCGCCATAGCTACCCGTATGCAGCTCAATAAACTGAGCCGAGGTGTTGGCTGCTGCCGCTAGCTGGGCTGGGTCTGCATCAATAAATAGGCTAACCGGAATATTGGCAGCCTGAAGCTGTTGAACCACTGAGGTATAGACCGATAACTGGGCAGCAACGTCTAGCCCCCCTTCTGTAGTGATCTCTTCTCTGCGCTCTGGCACTAACGTCACATAGTCTGGCTTGATGGAAAGGGCAATCTCGACCATTTCTGAGGTTGCCGCCATTTCTAAGTTCAGACGGGTGCGGACAATCTGACGCAAAATCTGCACATCTCGGTCTTGGATATGGCGACGATCTTCGCGCAGGTGGCAGGTAATGCCATCGGCTCCGGCGAGTTCGGCAATCACCGCAGCCGCAACGGGATCTGGTTCTACAGTACGGCGGGCTTGACGTAGGGTGGCAATATGGTCAATGTTGACTCCAAGGGTAGGCAAGGCTTAGTCCTCTCGCGTGCAGTGCGCCATCAAAACGGCATTTAGATTCGTTAATCTAACAAAATTTGCGAGGGCTTGAGGCACTTTTTCTCATTTTAATGAAAGGAATTTTAGGGGCGATCGCCCTCTCTAATCTTTCGGCCACCCATTCTGGGCTTGAGCCAAGACATACTTTGCCAATGCCTGAATTTCCGATGTGCTGAGCTTGTCGCGGTAGGCCGACATGTTGTTTTTACCGTTGGTGATGAGGGTGGCGATCGCCCCCACTGTATCCACCTTGTTTTGCGTCAGCGCCTTGAGCTTCAGATTTTTGCCCCGCCGGATAATATTGCCGCCGTTGAGATGACAGCCTGCGCAGTGAACCTCAAAGAGCGCTGCGGGCTGGGCAGATGCCGTTAAGTCGTCAGCCCAAACGGGTTGGGGGATGGACACAAACAAGAGGAGGGCGATCGCAAAACGTACCACCCACCCAAACATAAACTTTTGTACGTTCACACACTTCAATCCTTAAATATGGCTGTGTTGAATCAACGGGCTTCTTGTTGCAGAAGCAGATGATTTGGGCATGCTATGCCAGCCCAGACTCAGCCTAGAACAAGATTCTATTCTTTCTCAAGAGAATTTTGAAGCAGATGAATAAGAATGATTGTGCAGCTAAAACTTTGCATCCTTGCAGCGTTTCACTTAAGATTTTGAGAAAAGTATTAAATCTGATTGACCTTTGTCAAAATAAAAGATTTCCACTAGATCCTGATATTGAGAGACTGCTATGAGAAACCTACTGCCTTTAACCGCCACGTCTAGCTATAAGATTGCATTTTTGTCCCCACAAACCTTTGAAGAGACGCAAGAAGCAATTACGGCATTGAAGGATGGTGAGATTGTGCTGTTCAACCTATCAGAACTTGGCCCTGTCCAAGCTCAGCGCATTGCAGACTTTGTCTCCGGTAGCGCCTGTGCCTTGTCTGGGCATAAAGCTGAGGTGGGCAATGGCGTTATGCTATTTGCACCTGCTACGGCACAGATTACAGTTCCAGTTTAGTGGCTCACACCTATAACCCTTAGTAGGCTCCAGCAATAGGCTGCTGGTCTATACGCTGCTGAGCTGACCCAATTTTAGACTCAAGGCGACTTCAGACCATCTTTTTGACGAATAGAGCTGCAATATCTTTCGATTGGGTGATTTACGCTCCGCTTTGAGGTAGGGACTTTAGACTAAAGACAGGAAGTTCCATCGCCAAAGACTTTAAGGTATTCTATGACGCGTGATCAGCATCCCTATGGCGGTCTTCTGACAGAGCCTTTAACAAGTTTTCCTCCAACAGATTTGATAGATGCCAACCCTTGCCTCGAAGATTGGAGCCGCCTCCAAGTTGATGTGCTTTCTGATTCAGAACATTTGATCCAAGCGTCTGATGGCGCAGATGTGATTCAGGGTTTGAGTGGCGTTCTTAAAACCTTACCTGCAAAATATTTTTACGATGATTTTGGGTCACACTTATTTGAAGAGATTTGTGACCTTCCCGAATATTACCTAACGCGAACTGAACGCCAAATTTTAGAGCATTGCGCGGATGAAATTGTCGCTCAGATTGGCTCCTGCGACTTAGTAGAGCTAGGCAGCGGCAGCGCCACCAAAACCCAGATTTTGTTCCGTGCCTATAGCGATCGCCCTTCTTCAAGCCGCATTCGCTACATTCCCATTGATGTCAGCGGTGGAATGCTGAAGCAGAGCGCCCTTGAGCTATTGGCAAAGTATGCCAGCCTAGAAATTCATGGGCTAGTGGGCACCTATGATGCAGCTTTAGCCCATCTGCCAGCCATACAGCAGAACCAGCGGCTGATTGTGTTTTTGGGCAGCTCTTTAGGGAATTTAGACGAAGGGGAATGCGATCGCCTCTTTCGCCAAGTCTCTGATGCCCTCAACCCAGGGGAATATTTTTTGCTGGGGGTTGATTTGCAAAAGCCTGTAGAAGTACTAGAAGCTGCCTATAACGACAGCCAAGGCATCACAGCGGCCTTTAATCTCAATATGTTGCGCCATCTCAATCAGCGGTTTAGCGGCAACTTTTGTCTAGAGCAGTTTGAGCATAAGGCGATTTATAACGCCACCTGCCACCAAATTGAAATGCATTTAAGAAGCCGTTGTGACCAAAGCGTTAGGCTAGAGGCCTTAGACTTGAGCTGTCATTTTGCAGCCAACGAAACCATTCGCACTGAAATTTCGCGCAAGTTTAATCTAGACGCACTCAAAGTACAGCTTCAGCAAGCCGTTGGCGCTGTCCATCCTGGTCATCGGCTGACACCCGTGCAGGTTTGGAGCGATCCGCAGCAGTGGTTTGCGTTGGTGTTGAGCCAGCTTCAACCGGTCTAGTGCCAGCAGTCGCAGGGCATTGCCAAGCGCAAGATACAATGGGTGCGAAGTAAGTGCGAAGAAGCCATACTTGTGATGCAATACCTGTAAAGATTATGTCGTGATTGCGACCTGAATGAGGAGATTCCGCTCGGATGGGAAAAGTTGTCGGTATTGATTTAGGCACCACCAATTCTGTCATTGCCGTCATGGAAGGGGGTAAACCCGTTGTGATTGCCAATGCAGAAGGTGGCCGCACAACGCCCTCCGTCGTAGCCTTTGGTAAGGACGGAGAGCGTCTGATTGGGCAACTTGCGCGACGGCAGGCCGTCTTAAACCCCCTAAATACTTTCTATGCCTTCAAACGGTTCATGGGCCGAAAGTATACCGAACTGAACGTCGATTCCAAGCGAGTGCCCTATGCCATCCGCCGAGATGAGGGGGATGGCGAAGTCAAAATTAAATGTCCGCGTTTAGAAAAAGAATTTGCGCCCGAAGAAATTTCGGCGATGATCTTAAAAAAGCTGGTAGAGGAGGCCAGTCGCTATCTTGGCGAACCTGTGACCAGTGCCGTTGTGACCGTACCCGCCTACTTTAACGACGCCCAACGCCAAGCCACCCGCGATGCCGGACGCATTGCAGGCATTGACATTAAGCGCATCCTCAATGAGCCAACGGCAGCAGCTTTAGCCTATGGGCTAGACCGGGATGAAGTGCAAACTGTAATGGTGTTTGATCTAGGGGGCGGCACCTTTGATGTTTCTATTGTGGATATCGGAAATGGGGTCTTTGAGGTGCTTGCCACCAGCGGCGATACCCAGCTCGGCGGCAATGATTTTGACAAGCTGATTGTGGACTGGCTGGCAGAGCAGTTTTTAGAGACCGAAGGGATTGATTTAAGGCGCGATCGCCAGTCTCTCCAGCGCCTCACCGAAGCCGCAGAAAAGGCCAAGATTGAGCTGTCGGGGTTGCCCGATACCAATATCAGCCTGCCCTTTATCACCGCCACAGAGGACGGGCCAAAACACCTAGACGTAACGCTTTCTCGGGGACAGTTTGAGAAACTTTCGAGTGATTTGGTACAGCGCCTCAAAGACCCCGTCGCCTTGGCCCTTCAGGACTCAAATCTGCGTCCCACCGAAATTGATGAAGTGGTCTTAGTGGGTGGCTCTACGCGCATCCCCTTTGTGCAGCGGCTGGTGCGCGACTTTATTCAAAAAGAACCAAACCAAAACGTGAACCCAGATGAAGTGGTTGCCGTGGGCGCAGCGGTGCAGGCAGGTATTTTGGCAGGCGACTTAAAAGACATTATGCTGCTAGACGTGACCCCGCTCTCTTTGGGGCTAGAAACCATCGGCGGCGTGATGAAGCCGCTTATTCCCCGCAATACGACTATTCCTGTACGGCGCTCTGACGTGTTTTCGACCGCAGAGAATAACCAGAGCCAAGTTGAGGTGCATATTCTGCAAGGGGAGCGGCAGCTTGCGGACAATAATAAATCTCTAGGGCGGTTTCAGCTTCGGGGCATTCCCCCCGCACCGCGCGGCATCCCTCAGGTACAGGTGTCGTTTGACATTGACGCCAACGGCATTTTACAGGTGACGGCGCTCGACAAGTACACCGGACGCGAACAAAGCATTACGGTACAGGGTGCCACCAACCTCTCAGAATCTGAGATTGCTCGCATGATGAAAGATGCGGATCAGTTCTCTGATACCGATCGCCGTCGTCGAGAACGCATCGAAAAGCGCAACCGATCACAGGATCTGATTGCCCAGTGCGATCGCCGCCTACGGGAAGTCAATCTAGACTTTGGCCCTCAATTTGCGGGGGGGCTACGGCGACAAATTGAGGCCCTCAGCCGCGAGTTGCAAGATAGCCTTACCCAAGATGACGATCGCCAAATAGACCTTAGCTACACAAGTCTCCAAGACATGCTCTATGAACTCGTGCGAGAAATGACCGAGGCTGGCAATGGCTATGACGACGACGAAGACCTGTTTAACCTGCCTTCCATGGATTCTATCAAAGGCGTGGTGGCAAAAGGGGTCGATGCCATTCGTGGCACCACCTCAAGCGCTAGCGCTGCGAGAAGCCGCGCCGCTACATCATCCAACCGATACGGAGATGAGCGTAACGCCAGTGGTAGCAACAGCAACAGCCGTCCCGGTCGAAATACTTGGGATGACTGGGATGATGAGAGCTGGTAGGCAGTGACGATAATAGGTAGATTGGGTACTCGCCCTGACCGCTCAATCTGCAACATCAATCTGCAACATCATGGGGGCAAAATGATAGGGGCAGACGGTAAGCTATTGTAGCTATGGTGATTTTTTTGGCTCAACTGCACGTTCCATGCGCAACTTTCGCAATTATTACGAGATTTTAGATGTCCCGACTAGTGCCACCAATGATGATATTAAGCGCGCCTACAGACGTTTAGCGCGTCAATATCATCCCGACCTAAACCCTGGAAACAAAGAGGCAGAAGAGCGATTCAAGGACACGACCGAAGCCTACGACGTTTTGTCAGACGCAGCCAAGCGCGCCCAGTACGATCAATTTGGGCAGTATTGGAATCAGCAGGGCTTTAAGAATGAAGCACCCGCCGCTGCTCGCCCCCAGAGCTGGGGAGAACGCACTAAAACGTCCGCTACTGTCTCTGAGGATGTAGATTTTAGTAAATACGCAGACTTTCAAGAATTTGTCGATCAGTTAATGGGTCGCCGCCAAAAGGCAAGCAGCGGCGGTAGCGCGAGCAGTCGCGCTGGGCGCACCTCCGAACCCTCTCGTGCAGGGACAGCCGCAAAGGCTCCCGCAGCAGACGCTAGAGGGCGACGGGATGCTGAAGCACGGCTGGTGATTTCCCTAGAGAAAGCCTACGCGGGTGGACGAGAGCGGATTCGACTCGAAGATGGGCGATCGCTGGAGGTCAATATGCCCACGGGCATGGTGAGCGGTCAGCGCATCCGGCTCAGAGGTCAAGGCACCGCAGGCGGAGACCTCTATCTCAAGATAGAGGTGCTCCCCCATGAATTTTTTAAGGTTGAAGGAGCTGACATTATTTGTGAACTGCCCATCACACCCTGTGAAGCAATTTTAGGCGGTCAAATTGAAGCACCCACCCTCGATGGATGGGTGAAAATGAGCTTGCCCGTGGGGGTACGTTCTGGTCAACGGTTACGCCTTGGCGGTAAAGGATATCCTGCCGCAGATGGGAGTCGAGGCGATCAGCTTGTACAGATTCGCATTGACGTGCCCCGCAGCATTAGTCCTCAAGAAAAAGACCTGTACGAGAAGCTTCGTCAAATCGAAAGCTATAAGCCCCGTACAGGTCTACCGATTTAGTTGCAGTTTTAATGGCAGCCAAAAATAGCGTTGTCGGCTATTTTTTACCTTTAGCTTTAGCGGCTGGTGCGGCTGCCGCTGCTGGCTTTTTTTCTCCAGACACTTTTTCTTTGAATAACTTACCTGCGCTAAAGGCAGGAACGCTGGTTGCTGCAATGGTCATGGTTTCGCCCGTTTTGGGGTTACGTCCTTCCCGTGCCTTGCGATGACGTTTCTCAAAGCTTCCAAACCCTACCAACGTGACCTTGTTGCCTTCGCTGACAGCTTCAGTAATCACTTCTAAAGCAGCACTTACAATGGCGTCTGCTTCTTTTTTAGTGACGTCTGCCTTAGCCGCGATCGCATCAACTAATTCACCTTTGTTCATAAAAACTCCTCGAAACCTTTATGAGGATTGTATCGCAAGCATTTCAAGAGTCAATAGGGTTAATTTACTCAATTTGGCGTTACTATTACAAAAAAGCAGCTCAAACCCAGGCAGGGATTGAGCTACAGCAAAATCAACAGTTTTTGAAACAGTTGCAATATATTGCCAAGTTTTGGCAAAACCTGCTAGAAATTGCGCTGATCTCTCACAAATTCACGGGTCAACCTCAGATCAAGGGTCTGGTCAGGATAGATGACGACGAGATCGCGACGGGCGTTAGGATATCGTTCAAAGACATCCCCAGAATAGACCGAGCCAGAAGAATTGGACCTGCCTAAAATTGCATTCAAGATACCTTGTGCGCCACTAGAAGCACCATCTAAATTACGGTCATAGCGGTCAAAGGAGCTATTGGGTCTAATGCTGCGAGAGATTGCCCAAAACTCCTCATTTCTTCCGTTTGGTAAGCGCACTTGACGAGATTCAAACCGATAGCCACTGCGTGTTGGCACTAGCTCCCCTTCAATCCGACTGCCACGGGGCAGAATCGCCCGACCTCTGCGAGATCTAGAAAATTCGCCCACGTCTTCACTTACTACGAGTGTGAGCGGATAGCGTTCTGAGCGACGCAGCACAATCCGTTGACGACGTTCTGGATACGCCGAGATAGTTGTTCCCGCAGACAACCGATTTCTGGAGAATCTATCTTGATTTTGGAATTGTCCTTGATCCCGTCTCTGCAATTGTCCTTGATCTTCATTGCCCCACGGATTTTGGACTTGGATTCGATTCCAGTCTCGGTTCAAGGTAGGACGGTCGTTTAATGAAGGTCTGTCATCGGCGATCGCCTGAGATGCCCCGATCATCATGGCTGAAGTGATGCTGCTCACTGCAAGTCCTAATGCTGCGATCGATCCAAAAATTCTTTGGCTTTTCATGGTGTGTCCCTATTCAATATCAGGTCAATATCAGGATGCAATGTCAGGAAAGATACGCAGACAGCATTAACCTGCCCACGAATTCATCCATCCACACAAACCTGTGTAGTGACTGACTCTTAGGCAAATCTAAACTGCTTTAGATGCTAAATTTATTGACCGTTTTAATCTTGAAATGTTTCCAAAAAATTGATTGGGTTATGGGTGTTGGGTTCCCGCGATAAGGCAGAATGGCAGACGTGCGGTTATGTCGCGCGGTTATGCCATTTGCGGTTGCCGTTCAGTGATGTCAAATGATTAGAGGTCAATCATGCCCCATTGGGTTTCCAGATTAGAAAAATCCCTTCAGCCGTATGTGCAGTGGATGGCGCTAGGATGGATTCTGGCGATCGCCCTTGTTACGCTGTTCTGGGGCATTGGCGACATTGGACTCATTGACGAAACCGAGCCGTTGTTTGTCGAAGCCTCGCGCCAAATGCTGGTTACAGGGGACTGGGTTACGCCCTACTTTGACGGAGAAACCCGTTTTGATAAGCCGCCGCTGATTTATTGGCTGATGGTGCTGTGCTTTAAGGTCTTTGGCGTCAGCGAATGGGCGGCAAGAGTGCCTTCAGTTTTGGCGGCATTGGGTACGGTTGTGCTTTGCTTTTACGTGCTGCGACAGCATAGCCCAAGCCTGAAGCCTGAAGCTGCTGCACAACAGCCTCAGCCATACCGAAGCAACTTGGCGGCATGGCTGGGCGCAACCATGCTAATGCTGAACCTCAATACCTACTTTTGGGGTCGCACTGGATACGCAGACATGCTGCTGATGGCCTGTATGGGTGGGTCTTTGCTGGCATTTTTCATGGGTTATACCCAAGTCGATTGCCCTCAGATCCAGCGGCGCTGGTACGGCGCGTTTTATGTTTTGACGGCGTTTGCCGTTCTAACCAAAGGCCCCATCGCCATTATTTTGCCCGTTGTCATCATCGGGGGCTTTGCACTCTATCTCGGCAATTTAGGAAAAGTCATCCGCGAAATGCAGCTTGGGCGGGGCATTCTTGTCATTTTGGTGTTGGCATTACCTTGGTACATTTTGGTAACGCTGGCAAACGGAGATGCGTTTATTGGCTCTTTTTTTGGTTACCACAACCTCACTCGCTTTTCGAGCGTGGTGAATCAACATTCGGGCCCTTGGTATTTCCACTTTTTGGTGATTTTGGCTGGCTTTTTACCTTGGTCCGCCTATCTGCCTGTGGCGCTGTGCCAAACCCAACCTTGGCAGCGAAAAATGTGGCAGAGGCGATCGCGCTCAGCGCAGCTAGGGCTATACGCAGCCATTTGGTTTGTCGTCATTTTGGGGTTTTTCACAGTCTCAGTCACAAAATACTTTAGCTATACGCTGCCCCTCATGCCTGCTGCTGCCATCTTAGTCAGCCTCTTGTGGACTGATGCCATTCTAAAAAGTCCCAATCGCGCCCCTCAACGCGGGGATTTAAGCCGATGGTTTAACGTGGTGCTGATGGCTGGGTTGTCTTGGGCATTATTTTCCTGTGCGCTGTGGCTCACCCAAGACCCTTGGATGCCTACCCTAGGCGAAAAAATTGCTGAGGCTAACATTCCGATCTATGGAGGGGTGCTGTGGGCGGTGGCGGCGATGGCGGCGGTACTGTGCATTTTGTGGCGCAGCAATGGGCTGTGGTTGGTGAATGCGATCGCATTCCTTCTCTTTATCATCGTGGTGCTGCACCCAGCGGTTGCCATTGTTGACCAAGCGCGCCAGTTCCCGCTCCGTGAGCTTGCTAAGGCGGCAGTTGCAGACCAACAGCCCCAGCAAGCCAGTCTTCAGCAGCCTAATATTCAGAAACCCAGTATTCAGAAACCCAGTATTCAGCAATCCATTATTATGATTGGCTTTCGCAAGCCCAGTCTGGTCTACTACACCCAGCAGCACGTCGAATATATCGAGCTGCCAAGCCAGCTTGCCTCCCATCTCCAAACATTGCCTCACCCAGATCCACTCGTGATTACAACCCCTAAACTACTGGCAGAAACAGGTCTAAAGCCACAGCAATATCAAACCCTAGCGCAGTCTGGGGTTTATGTCTTAGTGCATCTACTGCCATAACTTAGTGCATCAAATCTGTCCAGACTTGTACTCGCTCATCTGCACTTGTTGCATTTCAGATTTGAATGGGCGATTTGAATGGGCGGGCCACAATCCTTAAAGGGTCTCCAAAATTTTTGTGATGCCCTGATAGATAAACGCAAGCTCATCTTCGGTGATGCAGTAGGGCGGCATGATGTAGAGTACATTGCCTAAGGGTCGCAGGAGTAGTCTTTGGGCGATTGCCCGTTTGCGAATCTTCAACGAAAGCTCATTCAGATAGCCAGGGTTCTCGGTGATTAAGTCCATTGCGGCGATCGTGCCTGTCACCCGCAGATTTTTGAGCCGAGGATGGTCGGCGAGTTTAGTCAGGTGTTTTTGATGGTGAGTCTCCATCTGCTGAAAGGCCGATTCGTTCTCAACCATGAGTTCTAGAGACGCCAGTGCCGCTGCACAGCCTAACGGGTTTGCGGCGTAGCTGTGTCCGTGGTAGAGCGTCTTATGAGGATCGTTGCTGTAGAAGGCATCATAAATTGCTTCTGTGCTAATGGTTGCCGAAAAAGGCAAAAAGCCCCCTGTAATGCCTTTAGAAAGGCAAATAATGTCGGGATTCACCTGCGCTTTCGTGCAGGCAAACCAGTCTCCGGTACGACCAAATCCGGTCATCACCTCATCAAAAATCAGGAGGGTATTGTGGGCTTGGGCAATTTTCTGAAGCTGCTGTAAAAACGATGGTCTACACATTTGCATGCCCCCTGACCCTTGCACCAACGGCTCAATAATAATGCCTGCATAGCGCTCTGGCTGCTGGGTTAAGGTCTGCTGAATTTGGGAGAGAATAGCCCGTTCAGTTTGGTCTATACCGTCATTCTGTAAGTGGGTGGCAGGGTAGGGAATAAACGCTACATCAAATAAGAGTGGGGTAAAGGCATGGGTAAAGAGCGATCGCGCCCCTACCGCCATCGCGCCAAAGGTATCGCCGTGGTAAGCCCCCTCAAAAGCCAAAAAGGTCGTGCGAGGCTGGCCTTGGTTTGCCCAATATTGGTAGGCCATCTTGAGCGCCACCTCGATCGCCGTTGACCCATTGTCTGAATAAAACACGCGGGTTAAACCGATAGGCAGTCTAGCGACGAGCTTTTCGGCAAAATGTTCTGCTGGCTCATGGGTGAACCCAGCAAAAATAACCTGTTCTAGCTGCTGAGCCTGTCGATAAATTGCTTCAGCAATTTTAGGATGGGCGTGACCGTGGAGATTGACCCACCAGCTCGAAATACAGTCTAAAATCTGTTCTCCGGTTTCTAGCTCTAACCATACCCCTTGAGCAGACTTTACTTTTAAGGGTTCGGGGGCTGTTTTGGCCTGGGTGTAGGGATGCCAAAGGTTAGGGTGCATGAGTTTCTCAGATGGGCTATATCATTATGCGTGAATGTTTTGCCCCAGGAAACGCTTGACCTGCGATCGCCGTCAATTCATCCGATCATCCGTCCAAAACTACCGCGTTTATTCTACGTTTGCATCGGTTTGATGAGAAAACCGCAATCAATCTAAGGATTTTGTTGTTTTGAATACAAACTTTACCTAGATACCTTTCTTAAGGTGAACTTAACTTAAGCCTAAGGATTACTTAAGCTTAAAGATCTCAGGTTTATCAACGTTTGCGGCGGAGCAAAGCACTGTCTCTGCTTCGCTGCTGATTAAGCCTTTGTTATGTGTGCATTCAAGTGTGAGGAATTTTCTGTGATATCAACTCAAATCTGGAGTCGTGTACTCCTGAGTCTTGTTTTGCTGGCCTGGTCTGGCGTCCAAACCAAAGTGCTGGCTGAAGAACGGCCTTCTATGAGTGTCCTTGAAGGGCAAGCGACACCTGCACCTGCCGCTGATACGGTTCATCTATCTTCTCTGGTGGGCGATGCTCAATCTGAGGCTCAGGTTACTTCTGTTTCTCAATTGTCTGACGTACAGCCAACCGACTGGGCATTTCAGGCGTTACAGTCTTTAGTCGAGCGCTATGGCTGTATTGCAGGCTATCCAGACGGCACCTTCCGGGGCAACAGAGCCGCAACGCGTTATGAGTTAGCCGCTGCGCTCAATGCTTGCTTAGATCAAATTAGCGATCGCTTTGCCAGCAAAGAAGATCTCGCCACCGTTAAGGCACTCCAAGAAGAATTTAAGACCGAACTTGCCACTCTTAAAGGTCGTGTAGATGGCCTAGAAGTCCGCACCAAAACCCTAGAAGCTCAGCAGTTCTCGACCACCACCAAGCTTCAGGGTGAGGCCATCTTTGCCATTAGCGATGTCTTTGGAGATAGAGCTGGCACCAAAACTGATATTGACTCCCGTGTCACCTTCACAGAGCGCGTTCGCCTTAACTTCTTGACCAGCTTTACGGGTAAAGATCGGCTGTACGTGCGTCTACAACAATCTAATCGTGAGGTTAACTTTAATGGCGCAACGGGCACAAACATGACCCGTCTGTCCTTTGAAACGGGCAATACGGGAAATAATTTTGTTCTAGATCGCCTAGACTACATGTTCCCTGTGGGCAAAAAGCTCAAGATTGACGTGTTTGCAAATGGTGCATTTCACCATTACTACGCCACCACAGTCAACCCCTTCTTTGAAGGTGGCGGCGGCGGTAAAGGGGCACTCTCTTTCTTTGGAGAACGTAACCCAATCTATCGGATTGGAACCGTTGGCATTCCGGCAGGTTCAACGGCAGGGGTAGGTTCAACCTATCAATTCACGCCCAAGATTCGGCTGGACGTCGGTTATTTAGCCGCTCGTGCTAACAGTTCCACGGCTATTACGGTCACAAATACCCCCAATGGCCCAATTACAGATGGTGGTCTATTTGGCGGAACCTATAGCGCGTTAGCACAGCTCTCCTTTAAGCCGACCAAAAAGGTTGAAGTTTCAGTGGCCTATCTCCGAAACTATGCTCCCGATGGGAATCTACGGTACGGCGTTGGGAGTACGTTTGCCAGCACACCGTTTACTTCGGCAAATTCCTTAATCTCAAATTCTTTTGGGCTTCAGGGATCTTTCAAGGTGACGCCAAAATTTGCGATTGGCGGTTGGTTTGGCTACACCAATGCAGAACAAGCCAATGGTTCTAATAATGCCGACATCATCAATGGTGCTGTAAACTTCGCATTCCCTGATCTCTTTAAGAAAGGGGCTGTTGGGGGCATTATTGTTGGGGTTCCACCAACGGTTGTGGGCAGCTCCTTTGTCGGTCGTAAAGATCCTGATACGCCTATTCACATTGAGGCGCTGTACCAGTTCCCCATCAATGATCGGATTACCATTACGCCAGGGCTGATTTATCTCATCAACCCTAACTCTAATGCTGCTAACTCTGACATTATTGTGGGCGTTGTGCGAACAACCTTTACGTTCTAGGGTTTTAATCTAAAACCCGATTCAGCTTCTAAACAAAACAACAAAGAGAGCTTATCTTTCGGTAAGCTCTCTTTGCCGTTCAAAATGCCATTCAAGGTATGAGCAAGGGTAAATCTCGAAATCCGTATCGTTCTCTACAGCAGCTATTTTCAGAGACTCTTAGTGTAAGGGCGGATGCTTTGTAGTCTGCACTACAGGTTTAGTGCTAGACACGTATCTATTTGGTTAAGCAGGTGACGGCAGGTTTAAGTCTATGCGAATTGAGCAAATGCAGGCATTTCTGGCGGTTGCTCAGACGGGGAATTTCCAGAAGGCCGCCAACCATTGTGGCGTTACGCAATCTACCATTAGTCGCCAAATTCAGGGGCTAGAAGAAGATCTTGGCATGCCGTTATTCCATCGGGGCAGCCAAAATAAGTTCACTATTGCCGGAGAGCGTCTGTTCCCTAAGGCTAAGCGGATTTTGTCTGAGTGGGAGGATGCGTTAAGGGCGATCGCCGAACTCAAGGAGGGGCTACAGTCAGAGCTATGCGTTGCGGCCATTCATTCGGTTTGCGCCCACTACCTACCCCCCGTATTGCAGCTCTTTTGTGAGCGCTACCCTCATATTCAGCTTAGGGTTACGTCTTTGGGCAGCGATCGCTCTCTTAAGGTTTTGCGAGATGGCCTAGTAGACCTAGCCATTGTGATGAATAACCCATCCCTCACCCAGCAGCCAGAAACCGTCGTAGATAAGCTCTATGATGAGCCAATCCAGGTACTGATGGCAGCTCATCACCCATTGGCCTCTTACGAGATTGTGCCGTGGGCAGAGTTGGCACAGTTCCCTCATGTGGTGTTTAAGGACGGCTACGGAATGCAGCGACTGGTACAGAGTCAGTTCAAAAAGTTAGGGTTAGTGTTAAATGCGGCGATCGAGCTAAATACCCTAGACGCGTTTCGTGGGGTTATTCGCCAGGGGGACATGATTTCACTATTGCCACGAGGAGCATTGGTAGAATCTCAGACAGATCCTTCTTTGGCGGTACGGAACTTAGGACTGTTGGCAAATGACGCTCATTCTGGGGCATCTATTTTGACCCGTGAAGTGGTGATGGTGACTACGACCGATCGGCTTTTAATTCCACCTATCGCCTATTTTCGGCAAATGGTGCGCGACCACCTCACTCCGGCACTCCAGCCGCAGCCCATCACTGCAAAACAGCCTGTGCTGGAACCACGATGAGTCAAGTATTCCGAGAATTACTTAAAAAAGTGGGTAGTGGTACCCACACAAGCGTTAGTCTTACCCGCGCAGAAGCGGCGGCAGCGTTAGAAATGATGCTGCGTCAAGAGGCCACTCCCGTCCAGATTGGCGCATTTTTAATTGCCCACCGCATTAAGCGTCCTACAGGCGAAGAGTTGGCAGGCATGCTAGATGCCTATGATGCCCTTGGCTCTAAGGTAGCACCCATCCAATCCCCTTACCCCGTTGCGGTCTTTAGTGTGCCCTACGATGGGCGATCGCGGACGGCTCCTCTCTTGCCCATCACTGCGCTGGTGCTGGCGGCGGCGGGGCATCCGGTGCTGATGCATGGGGGCGATCGCATGGCAACCAAATACGGCGTACCGCTGCTAGAGCTATGGCAGCAGCTTGGCATTGACTGGTCTACTTTTAGCCTAGATCAGGTACAGCAAACCTTAGAACAAACCAACCTAGGGTTTCTCTACACGCCACGCCATTTCCCTCTTTCTCAGCACCTCACGGTCGCCCGTGACCAGCTTGGCAAGCGCCCCCCCCTGGCAACCCTAGAGTTATTCTGGTGTCCCTATGAGGGAGACTCGCATCTGTTTTCGGGCTATGTGCATCCTCCTACTGAAGCCATGATGCAGTTAGCGTTTAAGCTCAGAGGGCAAACCCGCTACACCACCATCAAAGGGCTAGAAGGAAGCTGTGATTTACCGCGCGATCGCACCGCCATTATTGGCACCTACATCGGAAAAGATGAACTAGAACGGCTGTTGCTTAATGCCCGTGACCTCAATTTAAATAGGCCAGAAGCCAGTTATTCAGACCTTGAAACTTGGACCGCAGAAGCGCAGCAGGTTTTGCAAGGACAAACTGATTCAAAGCTCTATACTGCTTCGCTTTGGAATGCCGGATTTTATCTGTGGCATTTAGGCATTGCGCCTACGTTTGCTGAAGGGATCGCCCAAACTAAAACCTTGCTTCAAGAAGGACGAGTGGCAGCGCAGCTTACCTTGCTTCAGAAGCATTTTGTGAAATAAGCATTCGTCGTGTGATGAGGCGTGTTATAAAGCCTATGCTATACACCTTGCATTACCCCTCCCAACCCTCCCCTTATAAAGGGGAGGGAGCCAGTCCATGTTCTTCCCCCCTTTATAAGGGGGGATTGAGGGGGGTAATGCAGAGTGTTCAAAAGAAATCTATTTGTGTGGATACACGCCCTTCTCAACAAGTCACAGCCTTGATTTTGGCAGGAGGCCGCAGCAGCCGGATGGGTTCAGATAAAGCGCTAGTCACTTGGCAAGGCATCCCCTTACTTCAGCGCGTATTTGGAGTGGCGCAAGCCTGCTGTAACAAAGTGTTTGTCCTCACGCCTTGGCCGGAGCGGTATCAATCGCTGTTGCCAAGCAGCGTTAACTGGTTGGTAGAGCCGCCAGCCACTTTTGCCGGGCCTCTGGCTGCATTAGCGCTAGGAATGCAGACCATCCAAACCCCCTGGGTACTTTTACTCGCCTGCGATTTGCCTCAACTAGATGCGACTGTGCTAGCGCGATGGATACAGGCTTTGCCAGAAACCAATGCTGTCGCCCAAGTCCCCTACTATCAAGACCGTTGGGAGCCACTGTGCGGGTTTTATCGCGTTGATGCGCTACCTGCCCTCCAAACTTTTTTAGTAGAGAATGGCGATCGCGCGTCCTTCCAGCAGTGGCTCCAGACCATTGATGCAGTGCCGTTAGCAGTGGATGTGGCAACTTCCCCTATGTTTTACAACTGCAATACGCCCAGCGACCTCACGGTAAACTAACAAAGATTCCATCACCGTGTCTCAGAATGCGCCATCGGCTCCGCCTTTCAAAAAGTCAACTGCTCTGGATTTTATTGGCGGTATTCTGCCTACTCCTCACCTGGCTGAGCGTTAAAGCGCTAGGTGGCTATAAACCAGAGCAATTGCAGGCGCTCATCCAGAAAGCGGGTATATGGGCACCCCTTGGCTACATTGCCCTCTATGCCGTAGGGACTTTGGCGTTATTGCCTTCTACACCACTCAATATTTCTGGTGGCCTATTATTTGGGCCATGGTGGGGCATTTTGTGGACGAGTGTGGGGGCTGTGGTGGCAGCGGCGATCGCCTTCTTCTTCAGCCGCACGGTGGGTCGCCCGACGATGGAAAAGCGGTTGGCAGGGCGATGGCAAACAATGGATGCCGAAATTCATCGGGGCGGATTGTTTTATATGTTTGCCATTCGGCTGATCCCCGTCATGCCCTACGGGATTGTGAATTTTGCCGCAGGGCTAACCTCCATTCGCTTTCGGGATTTTTTAGTTGGCACCATTTTAGGCACGGTGCCGAGCGTTTTACCCTTTGTGTTGGTGGGGAGTTCTGGCATCAAAGCCCTTTCTACGGGCAATTTATGGCCTCTTTTAGGGGCGTTGGGGTTAACAGGCGCATTACTCTTGTTCTCAACTTGGTTTAAGGCGAAACGCCGCATTAAGGCTTAGGCGATCGGCTAGATTACAGTCAGTGCAATTTTTAAAGCAGCGTTAGAAAACCATGTGCCAACTGTTAGGCATGAACTGCAACGTCCCCACAGATATTTGCTTCTCGTTCACGGGCTTTTGTGCGCGGGGCGGTCAAACCGACGATCATCAAGATGGTTGGGGCATCGCGTTTTTTGAAGGGGCAGGGTGTCGCCTTTACATTGATGAAAAATCATCGGTAACTTCCCCTGTGGCAGAGCTGGTAAAGCAGTATCCCATCCACTCAAAGCACGTCATTGCCCACATTCGTAAAGCAACCCAGGGGCAGATTGCCCTAGAAAACTGCCATCCCTTTCGGCGTGAGCTATGGGGACGCTACTGGGTGTTTGCCCACAATGGCGATCTCAAAGATTTTGATGGCTCCATTGAAGGTCTGTACAAGCCCGTCGGCAATACCGATAGCGAACGTGCATTTTGCATCATCCTTGAAACGCTTCGCGCTGCATTTCCTGAAGGAATGCCTACGACTGAGCAGCTTTATGAAGTCCTACAGGATATTACGGCTCAAATTGCCGCCCACGGCGTATTCAACTATTTGCTTTCAGATGGGGTGCATCTGTTTGCCCATTGCAGCACCAGCCTGCACTATATTGTGCGCCAAGCCCCCTTTGCGGAAGCGCATTTAGTGGATGAGGATGTAACAGTGAATTTTCAGGGTTTGACGACGCTCCAAGATCGGGTGGTGGTGATTGCGACGTTGCCCCTGACGGATAACGAAGTGTGGAAGGCGATCGCCCCCAATCAGCTCATCTTGTTTCAGGATGGACAGCCTAATCTAACCCGCTTTGAGGCAAAGTAATCTGTTCCGCCGATCATTCGAGCAAAATCGCTTCAACATCCCCACGCATATACATTGCCGTCTCGGTGCGGCGTGAAATTTTGGGTACTGCACCTGCGTTGTTGAGTCGCGTTAACGCCACCTCAACAGAACATCCCAGCAAATCAGCCGCACCCTCCAAAGGCATTCGCTGCTTGGCAAACCGCGCTAATAAAACCTCATCGGCTTCCGTCTGAATTTCCTTCAGCAGCTTTTCTGCCAACAGCCAGCAGGCCAGCGCATCGGGTTCAGCTCGGTGAGAGCAATCCACCGGAAACTCAAAGTGCTTTACCAAGAAGGGTAAACTGCGCGAAGCTAAATCTGGCAGCATCAGGCGTGACAAAATGACCGTGCAAAGCTGTGCTGGGGCAGGCCGCACAAAATTAATGCCCAGCCTTGCATACTCCGTCTGAATAAACCCATAGTCAAAGTCAATATGATGGGCAGTTAAAACGCCAGAACTCAATAGTGGCAGACATTCTTGCCACACTTCTTCTGCAAGTGGTGCCGTCTCAATCATTTCTTGAGAGATGCCCGTAAATCGCTGAATATAGGGCGGAATGGATACACCAGGGTTAATTAAATGGGTCTGCTGATGTTGAACCCCGTCTTTTAAGCTGGCTTGCACAATCGAAATCTCAATGGCGCGATCTTCCGGCGGTGCTTGACCCGTTGTTTCCAGGTCTACCACCGTAAAGGATTGCTCACTTAACCCTCGGTAATGCAGCAATAGGTCTTTGGCTAACACAGGTTTTCCGAAATTCTAACGTTCATTTGGGCAGCACACGCGCTTAAATAGGTGAATGTTTGTTCTTGGGCATAGCCATTTGTGAGTGAATCGTCAAAGTCGCCCCGTCGTTCTCTAACCAATATTGCCGCCATCGTGGCGATCGCCACCCTCATCAGCAAAGTCGCGGGGCTACTGCGACAGGTGGTCATTGCCGCCGCCTTTGGCACAGGGCCCGCCTACGAAGCCTATAACTATTCCTATGTGATTCCGAGCTTTTTCTTGATTTTGCTGGGGGGCATCAACGGGCCGTTTCATAGTGCGATCGTCAGTGTCTTATCCAAACGCTCTAAAGATGAAACTGCCCCGCTCGTTGAGACTATCACCACCCTCGTCAGCGGAATTTTAATTCTGTTTACTATCGCGCTGGTGGTCTTTGCCGAGCCGCTGCTGCATTTAGTAGCACCCGGCTTATTTATTGCCGCAGAACAGGCTAAAAACCCAGAGAACTTTCAGATCATTTTACAAACGCGAGAGATTGCCGTTGAGCAGCTTCGCATCATGGCACCCATGGCGCTATTGGCAGGTTTGATTGGGATTGGATTTGGCAGCCTCAACGCCGCAGATTCCTATTGGCTCCCTTCCGTTAGCCCACTGCTGTCTAGCCTGACTGTCATTCTGGGGGTTGGAGGGCTGATTTTGACAGTGGGCAGCAAAGTAATTGACCCGCAGTATGCCCACATCGGGGGGCTGGTATTAGCCTATGGCACCTTAGCGGGGGCAATTTTACAGTGGCTGGTACAGGTACCCGCCCAGTGGCGCGCCAAAATGGGTGGGCTGCGCCTCCGGTTTAATTTCAAAGACCCAGGCGTCAAAGACGTCTTTCGGATTTTATGCCCAGCCACGTTCTCCTCCGGCATGATGCAGATTAATGTCTACACAGACCTGTTTTTTGCTTCCTACATTCCAGGGGCAGCGTCGGCGTTGGGTTACTCTACGCTGCTGGTGCAGACCCCGCTAGGCATTTTGTCCAACATGATTTTGGTGCCATTGCTGCCCATCTTTTCGCGGCTAACCGACCCCCAAGACTGGCCAGAACTCAAAAGCCGAATCCGCCAAGGCATGATGCTCACTGCCGTGACAATGCTGCCCATTGGCGCACTCATGATGGCGCTGGCCTTTCCTATTGTCGAGATTGTGTATGAGCGCTATGCCTTTAGCCGTGAAGCCTCGCAGTTGGTTGCGCCGGTACTCATTGCCTATAGCTTAGGTATGTTTGTGTACTTAGGGCGAGATGTCTTGGTGCGCGTGTTCTACGCCCTCGGCGACGGCGACACGCCCTTTCGCGTCAGCATGATCAACATTGGCATCAACGCCTTAATGGACTATATCTTTGTGCGATTTTTTAACTTTGGCGCACCAGGACTGGTCTACGCCACAGTCAGCGTCAACGTATTTTCAATGGCTGCGCTGCTGTGGATTTTAAATCGACGACTTCATGGGCTAAATCTCAAATCCTGGATTAAGCCGATCGCAGGGTTAACCGTTGCCAGTGCCTTAGCAGGTTTCGCTAGTTGGGGCATTTTGAAAGGCACACATGCCCTTTGGGGTGCTCAAGACAGTGAAGTGATGCTGCTGGTTGAGCTTTCTATTGCAGGGCTAATAGGGCTAATGCTCTTTGGAGGGTTAGCTGCTCGTTTAGGTATTCCTGAGTTCGATCTTTTTATCGCGCAGTTACAGACCCGTCTACCATCCTTTCTAAAGCGCAAGTAGAGCTGCGCATTACAGCATTAGATGCTTTCTCCAAAGCCGAAGCGATACCGAAATGGGTTATGGCTTCGGCTCTGCGTACAAATGCTTAGATATCTATCACGCCATACCGTCAGCTTTGGTTGCCTGACACAACTCGAAACTTGCCCTAACCCCTCTTCCATTTTGCAAAAAGAGCCTTAAAGTCTTAGAAAACAAGCTTTTCCTTCCTTATTGCAATACGCTCAAGCTGTTGCTCAAGACACAGTATTGCATATAGTCCATAAACTAACTCTATGCGTCTATCCCTTGTTTTTAGGTGTTTTCATCAATGCCAATAATAAACGCTGATGAGAGAATAATAAGAGTTAGATTGAGGGGCATCATGTTTGATAGCAATAATAATGATGACGTGACAGATCTGTGGGGTTCACGTCTAGAGAACTCGCCTCTAGAAAGTTCATGCTTAAGTACATTCCATCAGCCAGAAAAATCTGTGCCAAAGCTAGAGGCTTGGTTTGCCGTAAGCCAAGGCCAAAGAACGGTATTAAGTGGCATCATTTATAACCATTTTAAAATTAAAGACGGACGCCGAATTTCTACTTCGACGCTCAAAGATTATCAGGTTGATGAGAATGGAAAAATTTATTTGGTAACTCAAAACTCAAAATATGAACTAGGACAACAACTAGCGACAGAAAGTTTAGAGCCTTGTTTTGAGAAAGAAAGCATTCATACAAGCAAGACATACTAAACTTAATTGAATATTAGTTTGCTGCTGTTGCTGTAAAGTCAAAGCTCTAACCTAGCAAAGAACTAAACTCAACTATAGTTTTAATTTGTACTCATCGCTTTTCTTTGCGATACACCTCGATGCTCCTCAAGCGTATTCGCTCAATGTTAGGCAGTCCTAGATCTTATACCTCCAGCGAAAATTCTGGATTTGCATTACCCATTGCCATTGCCCTTGGCTTAATTATGATTGCCTTTGCCGGAACCAGTCTCTTGGTTGCTCAAAATGATCGAAATAATGCAGTACAGCGACGCACCTCTGGAGCCAGCACACTGGTCAGTGATGGTGCTATAGCACGGGCACTTTTAGAATTAAGCAAGCCCAATAATGGTGTGCTTTTAATTCGTAACTATGACCCAATTGATTCAAAGACAGGCAAAAACTATCTGGGTGCAGACGGTACTTTAAAAAGTGGAGATGAAAGCGCAACGGCCATAGATCAATGGACTGGATATGACCCCAGTAGCAAACCATGTTTTCAGCAAATTGGCAGAGGTGTACCCAATGTTGCGCTCACGGGTAGGATAGGGGCAGATGAAACCTACACGATTCTTGCTTACCGCTACGATAGACAAAAGCGCCTTGGAACCCTACTGGTTGAGGGTACTTATAGAGGACAATCCTCTCGCGTCTCTATCACAGTCACCATCGAACCTATTCTGGATGATTTTCCTGGTGTGTATCTAAATAACATTTCAGGAAGTTCAAATGATGGAAAGCTAGCCCTCCGGAATCGTGTTATTTCGGGGGTAAAAGGAAATATATATTACTCGCCTATTGCTTCTGCCGACCCATCTTTAACTGGAATCTCTGCTCGAGGTGACTCGACTCGAGCTAACTACCTCAATGCGGTATGGTCTAGCGCTAGCGACGGAGCGAGTGCAGACACTCTGGCAGGAAAGCTATTTGCCTGTAGACTAACTTCGAGTGTGCCCGTTGTGCCTCAGGGATCAAATTTAGGCAATATTACTACCAACCAAACCCTTTCTGGGGCATCAAGCGGCATTACATTTTATCAGGTTCAATCCATTAATCTGATCAATAACCAGACCCTAACAATTGATACAACTGCTGGCCCTGTCTATCTCTATATCTCTGGAAATTACAACAGTATAAATTTGCGAGATACGGCAAAAATTCTCAATATTCGTACCGATGGTCAACCTCCACGAGTAGGGGACTTTCGCATTATGAGCCTACAGGATAATGCCATACGCCTTTTCGACAAAAGCTGTATTCAAAATGCCTTTGTCTATCTACCGATGGATCAATTAGAAATTTATACGACAGGTTCAGGCTGTCCCGGAGGCCAAAACACTAATTTTGAGGGGATTGCGTGGGTTGAAGAAATACTGTTCCCAAAAAATGCTGCCACTAATCGAGACGTTGCTTTAGTTTGGCAAAATGTCCAAAACACGACAGTCATTCCGAATGCAACCTCTGGTATTGCTGCGCCCGATGATGTATCAAGCTTGTCTGACCTTTTGGAATATATAGACTGGCCTGCACGCTATCGCTATGGATCTATCAAAAACTGGCAGCGGGTAAATTAAGATGACTCAGTTTTTAACAATGCTGCTAGTTCCAGCCAAATCAAAATTGAGGATCTTTCATAGAATTTTAAGATCGCATCATCTATTAACCCATGCTCGGGTTCAAGGCTTTAGTCTTATTGAAGTTTTAGTTGCCCTAATGGTCGCAATGATTTTTATTACTGTCATGCTTCAAATGTTTGTTGCAGCAGCATTTTTTAGGTCAAAAGGTGATCAGTATAATCAGGCATTTAACTGGATTCAAGAAGACTATGAAATGGTATTTAGTCGGGCAAGCCTCTATGAGGCGAATGTGGAACCTGCTTCAACATTCTGTACTGCAACGACCCCAGCCAATGGAATTGCTGCAAACTTTGTAAGCGATACCGCCCGTGGACTCGGTGGAACAACTGTAAACATTGGCCCTAGAACCTTTGGTGGAAAGTCATTCTTGCTTACCCGCACAGGTGACTATGTCAATTCTGAAGACCCCTATAAATTATTGAAAATTACCTATGCGGTGACTCCAACTGATGGAGGGGCGGCAGTTGCCAATATAAATACAGAGGTTAATATTTACGCTGGTTTTAAGTGCCCTAACTAAACCTTTCTGTTAATTTATTTTAGGCAACGCTAGAACTGAATGTTGTGAGGGCATCTTAATGATTGAGGCAGTGAAATGGGAACAATGAGACTGAAGCGGCACAACAGATATCGACGAATTTGGCAAAGGGGATTTACCCTTATTGAAATGATTGTAATTATTGCAATCATTGGTATTTTAGGCGCAGTGGCAGCCCCTAGTTTTACAGCGATGATAGATGGAATGAAGGTGACACAAACCGTTGCCGATCTACAAACTGCTCTTCAAGATACGCAGCGTCAAGCGATCCGAAAAAACCAAGTTTGCACGGTGCAAGTTCCACAGAAGAGAGGGAATGAGAAAGGGAATGAGAAAGGGAAAGGGAATGGGAATGGGAATGGGAATGGGAATCAAATTATGGGCAACTGTTTAACCTCAGGTAGTCCCGTAATGCCTGACAATGTCAGTATCTCTACCAATATGCAGTCTACAGTCCCTGTTGTAGTGCCATCAACCCTCCCTTTGCCTAACGTTATTGAGGTAAAATTTGGCACACTTGGGAGTGCAGATTTTTCGGTTTTAAGCGCAGTAAAACTACCTTTACTGCCGACAGACCCAACGGGGAAAGTTGTGGCATTTGTAGAAAACCCTAAGGTCTCCAAAAAATGTGTTGCCATCTCAAGCACATTGGGCTTAACGCGTGTTGGCATCTATACGGGCAGCACCACACCTGCCGAAATTACCGACAAGGGGATTTGTACTGCGTTGGACTGGAAGCAGCAATGAAACCACAACCCTATCTGAAACCAAATTATCATAGGGGGTTTTCATTGATGCGACCCTTTAGGCTCAAGAAATTTGTAAAGTTCTCTAGTGAGGGATTTACGCTGATTGAGCTGTTAGTGGCTGGCCTTTTGGGCGCGGTCGTTATTTTAGTTGCTTGGTCAGGTTTAATCTCTGCCATGAGCATGAGTCAGGAGTCTCAGTCACGCTCAGCGCGGCAATCTGAACTCAATAAAGCGTTGGATTTTATGACCAATGAAATTCGCATGGCGCGCTCTATTAATGCATCGTCAACCGTAGCCGCCAACGGCACAACCATTTCCTTGCCCGATGTTGTCACCAGTGCAGCGGTTAATTTGGCTAATTTAGGCAACTACGGCACTCTGGGGCTATACCTCGAACGACCCATCACAAACGTCCCCGCAATTTGTCCTGTAGGTGGTCCCAATGCGGGTGCTGTCCCCCCATCTCCGGCGGATTTTGACCCCATTGTGTATGATATTCGCCCTAGCCCGAGCGGATGGCTGCAACCGAGGATGGTCGCGCGGTATGGGCGAGTGCCTATGGCAGATGGCACCATCAACCCATGCAGTAATCCTGTTTCTAGTGACCCGATGATAGATGCACTATCCACCACAATGAAGACCACCCCAACCTGTACGGGAGTTCTTTCTGGTGATGGAGGGTTTTATAGCTGTGTGGAGGGAAAACAGGTCAATTTGTTTTTTCAGAGCGATATTAGCAAGGTTGAAGCACGACAGGTCAGTAGTGCCGTTGCGTCACGGGTGCTAGACATTCAACCTGAAGTGGCACCTTCTGCGGGATGTCCGGGAGAAGAGAACTTACGGTCAATATCAAATACGAAAAAAGCTGAATTAACCTTTATCAATCAAAAAAGCATTCTAGTTAAGATCTACTGGATTGATTACTCAGGAGCACGGGTATTTTATTCTGACCTATCACCTTCCCAAAGCCTTAAGGTAAAAACCTATCTTGAGAATCCGTGGGTTACAACAGATTCTAATGATGTTTGCTTAGGGATTTTTACTGCCCAAGGTAAAAAAAGCTCAGCGAACGTTAATGATGACTAATACGGACAAAATTAAGAAGTGATGAGACCGTAAAAACGACGGTTTCTAGGTCACTGAATCTTCGGGAGGCCAAGATCCATCATCGTACTCCCGTGTTGAGTTGTGGACGACGTCTTCGTGCATTGTCTCTTCGTTGGGGATGCTCTGATCTTCCTCAAGAGAGCCTGATTTGGACTGGGTAGCAGTCTTCTCTTCAACTGGGATATCGTGGCTGATTTCAGACGCTAACGCGGCGGAGCTATCTATTGCAGCGGAAGGGGGGCTATCTTCTTTGCCTACGGGTGAATCTGGTATGACTTGCGGCGGCGCATCCGGTGATGCTTCAGGCTGTAGCTGTGCTGGATTGGGCTGAAGGTCTTCTGCTTTAGGTGTTTCAGCTTCGGCAGGGGCGATTAGATCAGTTTCTGGGTGTTCTGAGGTTACGGCGGTTACTGTCGAAACCGAGGAACTGGTCGAGACCGCAGATCTGTCATCGTCCCAGGCCTCTTCTAAGGTCTCCCCTTGGGGCGATTGAGACGTTAGCGATTCTGTATCACCTTTGCCCAGTTGGGTTTGTAGCCAGTCCGCAGCTTCGCCATAGGCCGTTGTCATTCGCCCCCAGCCTGCTTTCAGGAATGGAGTTAAGGTTTCTAAGGAGTTTGGAATTGAAGTTTTTTCTTCTGGCGCAGCAAACTGTTGCCGCTGCTGAAGGGTTTGCCATCCAAACCAAAGAATGAGGGCTACGCTGGCGATGTGACCGAAGAGTGCGCCGCCAGGGGTACTATCGCCCTCAATCCACAGCACTAGGGCATAGAGCAACGCCACACCGCTCCAGGCAAAATCGGGTTGCCGCCGCACTTCAGGGAAGAAGAAGCCCGACAAAAATAGGCTTAACCCGCCTAACCCCACAACCCCAGCCAAAAGATGGTTCAACATAATCGGCGTCTCCCTATGTCCCTACGACGTTTACTTACTATGCTCAAGTTCAGCAATAAATTAGCATAGACATAAACGATCGCGAATACATGCGGCGATCGCACAAAAATTTAGACGAGACACCCTCATTCTTTGGGACTGTAAATAAGCTGCTACCCTTTGATAGAGCGAGTAAAATGCCTGCCACGTATCTTTAGCAATCAATTCAGCAATGAATTTAGCAATCAATGGCAACTGCCAAATCTTTGAGCAAACGATTCAAATTAATGCCTCATTAGAGGTCGTAGATCGTACCATCACCGATCGCCCATTGATGCACCAGTGGCTTAACCCAGCCCTGCGCTGCGACCCTATCGGGGAATGGAGTACGGCGATAGGCGCAAAAAGTCGATTTATCCTGCAAGTCCCACTCATCCACCCAGCGTTACAAAGCATCGTGATTGAGCGGCGATTAGGGCTAGTCGTCTGGGAATTTAACGGCTTCTTTAAGGGGAATGATCGCTGGGAATGCGTGCCAGACAAAGATTTTACCCACCTTATCAACCGATTTACATTTCAAGTCCCAAACCCCATCATTGCCTTTGGCTTTGAGACCTTTGCAGCCCAATGGACGCGCAAAGATATGCAGGCTCAGCTCTTGCGGCTTAAGCAGGTTGCAGAATTGATTGAAAGGACTGCTGCCTATGATTAAGTTAGAGCCAAGAACACCAGACTGGAGTGGCACTCTTAAAACTGCGATCGAATTTGGAACGAGTAATCGCCACCGGGTTCTAGGCGATAATCTTGCTGCTCCAAAAACCGCCCCAGCGGTTCTATGATCAGCGATCGCCCTAACGAAGGCGAGACAAACAGCTTACCTTGCCTAAATTCCCACTGAAACTGCCATACATACTGACTGGCGATCACCTCTCCGGCAATTTGACCATCCTGCCAAGAATGCCGAGTCACACGCACATGAGCCGTAGTCTGGGGTAGATGCCGAGCACTCACAGTCAAACTCATCCATAACAACAATCCACCAGAATCTATCTTAGGCTTGTGATTCTTGAGACTGTGATCATTATGTAAGCCAATTTGCGTTGGTGTCTACAAAAAATCGCCAGACTTTTAAGCATTATTCAGACCTTGTCATCATTTGCCCATCTCAAACCTTATGCTTCAGCCGAAACAGTAAGCGCCGACTGCTGATGAAGCAAGCCAACGAGTTCTTCAATGCCTTTCTTGATGCGGCGGGTGACGGTCACAGGGCTAACGCCAATACGGGCCGCCACTTCTTGGCGAGAGTGCTGATGTAGAAAAACCGATTCAATCATTTCACGGGTCTTTTCTTCAAGCTGGTTGAGGGCGTGCTGTAGCTCCAAACGCTCTTCTTCATTGCCTTGCTGAATGGAAGTGCGGATATCCATGAGGGTGTCGCCCAAGGTCATGGCAGAATCGGCCTGCTGATGGCTGCTAGAAGGAACGCGAGCATTGAGGCTCAATGGTACGCGGTTAGAAGACGCAAGCTTGACAGATCGCCATTCATTAAGGTCAACCTGGAGCGCGATCGCAATTTCTTGATCATTGGGCTGACGGCCTAAGTCTATTGTCAAAGCCTGTCTGGCCTTTTCTCCGTCACGGCTGAGCTGCTGCCAGCGACGAGGAATGCGGACGGTATTGGCACGGTCTCTTAAGAAGTGGAGAATTTCGCCCCTGATGTAGGGCACTGCAAAAGAGCTAAAGGCATAGCCTTGGGAGGGGTCAAAACGCTCGATCGCCGTAATGAGACCCAGATAACCACACTGTTCAAGATCTTCGTAGGGTTCGGCACACTGATGAGATAGGCGATGGGCTACCTTGCGAACCAAACCCAAGTTGAGCTTTACGAGCCGATTGCGCAACTGTACCGAAGGACGTTGGCGATAGGCCATGAGCAGTTCGATGGTTTGGGAATGGGAAGAAGTTTGGTAAGCCATGGTGGGGTGTCCGCTTTCATTGATGAACCATTGAGTCCCATTATCAGCAGACCCCACCCTCAAAACCATCGTTAAAACACGGGTTTTAGCGGAAAAATCTAACAAGATTTCTCCGCGCAATTACTTAGGTAATTTTACATATATGCATATTTGTGACGAGGGGCTTACGTTGCAAAATCCTGAGATGCTTACACAATCGCCATTTTCTTCCTTTCGTATTTTTAGGTTGCCCCATTTGGAAACTGTTTTTACTTAGGTTGAACCACAAAATATAAATTTCTTTCTAAAAAGAAATATCTAAAGTCCATATTTTGCGTTAAACAGAAGCTGCCATCGGTAGATGTACCGAACTATGCCCCGTTATGCCCCCCTCAGATGCCCTAATCTGAAAGAAGTTAACCCCATCAACTATAAAAATCAAAGATAAAAGAGGTGCTCTATGGTGGCATGGCTACAAGAGACTGGTGAAGTTTATCAAGGACAGTTTGGAGAATTTACGGTAACAGCCCAAGATCGATTGGGCGTTGTCTTGTATCGTGCGGGGCTAACCACGGCGGCGATCGCCCTCGGCCTTGGAACCGTCCTGACCTTAGGGTGGAGTCCCCAACCCAGACTTACCGTCGCGCTCGATCTGTTGTTTGCGCTGTTTTGTGCAGCACTGGGGCTGTGCCTGTGGACGATTCACATTTACCTTAAACCGCTGCATATTGCCCTCCAGCTTTGCTGGGGTATTGGGTGTGCAACAGCACTAACCGTCTTTATTCTTCAGCCTCAGGCTCTGGTCACAACGCTTTACCCACCCTTTGCCCTTGAGCTAATGGGTGTCGGGTTTGTATTCATTGCGCTCACAGGGCTGTTTGTCAAAGAAGCCTTTTGCTTTAATCGGCCTCAGGCTAAAGCACTAATAGTGTTGGTTCCCGTACTGCTGCTCGGTCACTGGCTCGGCGCACTCTCAATGCCCATTGAAAAAGGACTGCTGGCTGCCTGGGCTGTTCTGTTTTTATGGTTTGCCCTAGACAAAGATACACAGTCTATCCCCCCAGACATAGGTGATAAAACCGTATTTGACTATCTCCATCAAATGCATCAGTCTGAAGTAGACTAGGCAAGTATCCTTAGTCAACCCAATTAAATTCTATGAATCTGAATTAAAAGATTGACAGGATAGGGGTACTCGATAGAGAATCTATTTCCATTAGTTGTGTTTGATAAACATTTTATGAAGAGTAAGTTGATTGCTGTTGTATCTGTGATGGGTCTTTTACTGCCCCTAAGCGCTTGTGGCTCAGGTTCAGAAACGCCAGCAGCTTCTCCAGAAACGTCTCCTGCTGCAACGACATCCGCATCTCCCGCAGCAACGACCCCCGCATCTCCTGCTGGGTCGCCAACCGTTTCCGCAACTGTGACTCCTACTGTTTCTACAACAGGCTCTCCCACAGTGACTGCAACCGTTACCCCCACGGTGTCGCCATCCGCTGCACCTAAAAAGTCTCCCTAATTTGACTTTGTCTTGGTTGTAACCGCGTTTAAGTCAATTTCTTGTAGAATGTCTCTAGTTTCACGTTTGATGTAGTGAGGAGTTTAAGATCATGAATACTAAAATTTTGGCAGCAGTTTTTGCATTAGGCATTGCGACAACGTTGGGTGCATGCGGTGGCTCTGAACCAGCCGCTTCACCTTCACCTTCCACCTCAACTTCTCCAGCGATGTCCCCTGCCATGTCTCCTTCCCCTTCTCCTTCTAAGTAGTACAGCTTAGAAAGATTGGTTTTCAGGCTACAAAAGCTTATGTTTTAGCGCTTGTAGTTTAGCTAAAATGTCCTAGTATTCCCTCTTTGAGCGTTTTACTGGGGCATTTTTGTTGAGCGCTATGCTGTTAAGGCTTTAAAGCGTGTTGGTTCTAAGCCAACACCAATCTCGATCTCTCATGAAATCGCCCCCATAGATTAATCATGGGACAAACAACGACTGGGTTGAGTTCATTTGTTCGCTTATGCTCACTGAAACTGGTATTGCTGACCACTACGGTTTTGCTTTGCTGGGAAATTGGAAGCCAGCGCAGCAGTTTGGCTCAGGTACAGACGGCGGCTCAAGAGGTTCCTGAAGAAATGCTGCAAACGCAAATCACAGCTGAAGCAAATTCTTCACTGACGGGGCTGGCAGAGTCTGCGAGTAACAGTGCTAAAGCGCAAAGTCAGCTTCAGGTGGCGGCCACAGAGGTGCTCCCTCAACTTGCTCCGTCAATTTATCGCACTGTAGAACTGCTCCGGCTTCGTAAGCTTTTAAAAAGTCTTCTTCCGTTTTTTTAGTAATTGCCCCTATGTACCCCACGGCTAATCTATGGGTTGGGCTAGGTTGCCGACAAGGAACGCCGCTACCCCTGTTTGAGCAATCGCTACGGACGGTCTGTCGTCTGTATTCTATTGACTGGGTGGCGATCGCCGGATTAGCCACAATAGACACTAAGCAAACAGAGTCAGGATTGCTGGCGTTTAGCCTTGCGCAAAACTGGCCGTTGATCTACTTTACCCAGGCAGAACTTGCGCGGTATACCGTCCCCAATCCTTCTGTCATGGTTAAAGCTGCGGTAGGCGTGTCTAGCGTTTGCGAAGCTGCTGCCCTCAATGCAGCGGCTCAGGCTAGTTCAGAACTGTGCTCAACGCTGATTGTGCCAAAGCAGGTCTTTCGGGGATCGCAAGCGTTTGAATCGGTAACGGTGGCGATCGCCATGCCGCACCCCCCAACTCCGCATAAAGCATCTGCATAAGCTGATCTCCCCTGCCATAGGCTCTGTTTTGAGCCATAACCCATCACTGCTGCTTCAATAAGATTTACTCACCTTGCAACATCCATTTGCGGCATTAGAGCGTGAACCGATCAAGGTATGATGAACTACTAAAGCTAGTCTCAAAGATTCACGATAGGAAATCGTCATGACAACGTTGGACGCCACAGACAAAACGGCAGGTAGCAACGGCGCAGAGCAATCTCAATTGGCAACCAGCAAAACCGCCGCCATCACGACCACGGCAAACAAGACTTCTGGACGCCGTAAATCCAGTGCCACTAAGTCAAAAGCCATCGAACTTTACCAGCCCTCTTCTTTGCCCAATATGCGGCCGATCTCATCGGCAGTATTAGACATCGTCAAAGAAGACGGTGATTATCCTGGGTATCGCCCCGTTAGCTCTGCTCACTTAGTGGTAGTTGATGACCAAATGTTGCCCAACCATCGTCCTATCGTTAAGTCAGGGCTTGTGATCGTCAATACGGACACACTCCCTAATCATCGTCCGGTTGTGCGCTCAAAGTTTCCTTTGCCCAATTCTGATTCTTTGCCCAACCATCGACCCATTGCGTCTAACCAAATTGACGAACCTTATGAACTCATGGGCTTTCTTGACTAAGGTTTATCAAGATTAAAGCTGCTTTGACATAAGCACTTCAGTCAATTGCTCAAATCAAATAAGTGCCCCAGAAACTTTTGTTTCTGGGGCACTTATTTTTATGTATTTTCTAGGCGTAGATTGGAATGGACTGAATAATTGCTTGAATGGGCTGAGTTAGCACAGACATCGCATTTTGCACAAAGGGTAGGCTATCAATGGTCATGCCCAGGCATAGCATCATCATATAGAGAATCGAAAACTTGAAGACCGAGCGCGCGACAGACTTATCTTCTGGGGTCTTAAGGAGCTGCATTGCCTTTTTGATAAACAAGACCCCAAGAATAAGGGCGATCGCCCCATAAAATGCGCCCGATGCCCCACAAGGGTAAACCAGCAGCAGCGAGACGGGCAGTAGCAGCAGCGTATAGTAAAAAATCTGCCACGCCGTAGATCGAGCGCCTTCAACCACAGGCAGCATGGGAATGTTGACCTTGGCGTAGTCTTCTTCAATCATCATGGCAAGGGGCCAGAAATGGGGCGGAGTCCACACAAAAATGATGGCAAACAGAACCCAGGCCGAGAGGTTGAGATCCCCCGTTGCAGCAGCCCAGCCCACCAAGGGCGGTATGGCACCTGCGGCACCGCCAATCACAATATTTTGAGAGGATGAGCGCTTGAGCCAGTGGGTATACACGCCAATATAAACCGCAATGCCAGACATCGAAAGCCAAGCGCTGAGGGAGTTTACAAAATGTGCTAAGAGGATGAATGCCGTGGCAGCCAGGGCGATCGCAAACACTGCCGCTTGCCAAGGCTGCACCCGACCCGCAGGTAAAGGCCGCGTACTGGTGCGCTCCATAATGGCATCAATATCACGGTCGTACAGACAATTAATAGTGTTGGCAGAACCCGCCGCACAGGCACCGCTAAAGAGGGTGACAAAAAACTTCCAAAGATCCACCTGACCGTGAGAGGCCACCCACATACTCGCTGCTGTGGTAATCAAAAACAGCAGAATGAGCCGAGGCTTCATGAGCTGGTAATAGTCTAAAAGCCGAAGGCCAAAGGAGGCTCGGTATAGAACCGTCTCGGCAGGCATGATCTTTAACATAAAACTCCTATCCCAGAAAAATGAGCCAATCAACCTTTTTCTAAGCTGACAGCAATATTCTTAAATGAACTAAAGATTGCGTGCAAGCACTAATGTGACAGGGGTGCAGAGTGAAAGCCGCTATTTCCTACGCCCCCACTAGCAGCAACATCTGGAGAAGGAACGGCAAATAGGTGATGGTTTGTCTGAGTGTGATCGCGCAGGGCAATCATGCTAAACAGCACCACCGTTCCAAATAAGGTCGCCCCAATCACCTGATGAGAAACCGTCAGCCACTCCACCTGAAGGTGCAGGCGCAGCGTCGAAACGCCGATGGCAATCTGAAGTGCTAATAGCCCTACCGCCATCCGCACCAACTGACGTAGGGTTGGATGAAGTGCCGCAGTTCTCCAAGTCTTATAGGCTACTAACAAGACCGACAAACTGACAGGAACAGCGCTGATTACGTGGCTGTTAAGCACCTGACAAAGCTGCGCCGTATCCAAACACTGATGAACCGCCCACCGCGAAGCGACCAGCGCGCCCAAAACGCTTTGCAAATAGATGCAGAGTGCTGCCACCCCACCATAGAGATAAAGATTGCCAGCGACCCCCGTCCCTTGATAGGGCGTAATAAAGCTGCTGATGACCACCATGCTGCAAAAAAACAGCAGCCCCGTGGCGAGATGAGCTGTCACAATATCAAACCGCAAAAGCTGGGTAACGGTGAGTCCGCCCAAAATACCCTGCAAAGTAACGATCCCTAAGCTCAGGGTGATGGAGATCGGGAGCCAGCCTGGTAAAGTCTTTCGATACCCCCAGCAGGCTGCCGTTAGCCCCAGCGTCACAAACCCAATCGAAGACGCCACCAAACGATGAAACCACTCTAAAAATACCTGTAGGTTCATCTGGGCAGAGGGCACTAAGGTTCCATAGCAGAGCGGCCAATCAGGACAAGACAAGCCTGCATTCATCACGCGAGTGGCACTGCCCAGTGCCATCAAGGCTAAGGTTGCAACGGTTACACCATAAATAATTTTGCGAATCACTGACAGCGGCGATGTTGAACTGGAGGTGAGAGAGAATTGGGCGATCACAGGAGACGGATTCATTGAGCTATCAGCCATGAGTCACTAAAGGTAATAAGTAAAAAGATGCTGTTTGAGGGCAATGAGGCTTACCGTTGAGGATTTAGGGATCCATTCTTGAGGTAAAAGGATGTTAGGAGAGTAAATATACTCCCTTATTCTAAGGAGTTATTTGGGTGGACAACCGTAACTTGTTTAGCACTCAGAACATTGATGACAAGTTCGCCATCAGATTACCCACCGATCCCCAAACAAAATCAGGAAAATTGTCACAATCTGTAATATGCCCTGCCACTTCTAAGAGACACTGGTTTACCTTATATAGGGTATGTTGATCTATTTTGAAAATGAAATCAACGTATTTGAAGCCTACATGCCTGGGTAAATTGCTCTAAAAAGGTTCATAACGTAGACCAGGCAACGCCTAAAATTGCAATGTAGCAGACAGCCAACAGTCGTTTTTGAGTACGGTCGAGGATAGCAGTGAAAGTTCCAAGTACAATAACGGCACTAGTGGTTGGGATTACCCTAACGTTGGCAAGCCTCTGGATTGGTCAAAATCATGGCCTGATGCCGATTAGTGCGTCGGTAGAGGCCAAAAAAATTGATGATTTGTTCAACGCCATGATGGCAATCTCGGCGGGATTGTTTTTTATTGTGCAGGGGGCAATTCTGTACTCGGTCTTTTTCTTTCGTCGTCGCCCTGGAGATGACACCGATGCGGCACCCATTGAAGGCAACGTCCCGCTCGAAATTTTATGGACGGCTGTACCGACGGTCATTGTAATGTGGCTAGCGGTCTACAGCTTCGACGTCTATAAGGCTGTAGATGGCGGTAATGCGATTGGCTCTAACCACATGGCTCATCAGCACGCCCCAACCATGGCGGCAATGCCAGGATCTGCTATGGCAGCAGGCATGCCAAGCGGCAGTATGTTCTCTAACCCGCTGGCGGCACCTCCTATTTCAGTTGGAGAGAATGCCACAGAAAGCCCATTGGTGGTAAATGTCCAAGGGCTTCAGTACGCCTGGATTATGACCTACCCTGAGACGGGCATTGTGTCTGGAGAATTAAGACTCCCTCAAAATCGTCCGGTGCGGCTCAATATCTCTGCCAATGATGTTATTCATGCATTTTGGGTGCCTGAGTTTCGTCTCAAGCAAGATGCCATTCCGGGTCAAGAAACGCATCTGAGCTTTACGCCCAATCGCGTTGGCACCTATCCTTTAATTTGTGCAGAACTCTGTGGGGCTTACCACGGCGGCATGAATACAAGGGTGATTGTGCAGTCTCCTGAGGAGTACAAAGCTTGGGAAGATAGCCAAAAAACTGTCGCAGCCAAGGATCCCGTCACCGTTGCGGCGCTGATTTACGATGAGGCGATGGCGTCTCAGGTGAAGGCGATGGGCTTTGGTTCCGATCATTCTGTCATGAGTCATTTGCGTCATGAGGCGATTTCAATGGCTGAAGTTGTTGAGATTGCACAGTCTCTCTAGCGCTCCTTTTAGCGCTGAGACCTTATCACTCCCCGTTCTGTTTGTAAGTTTTGAAGGACTGCTGTATGACCCAAGCCGAACTGTCAGACCCAAGGCAGCTTGAACCCCTGGTAGAGGCTGATAATGGCTCAAACTGGCGGGAATATTTCAGCTTTAGCACCGACCATAAGGTCATTGGCATCCAATACCTGGTCACCAGCTTTGTTTTTTATCTGATTGGTGGTGTTTTAGCGGAGCTGGTGCGGACTGAGCTGGCAACGCCCCAAGTGGATTTTGTAAGCCGTGAAACCTACAACGCGCTCTTCACCATCCACGCCACTATCATGATTTTCTTGTGGATTATCCCTACGTTGACGGGAGGATTTGGTAATTTCCTGATTCCTCTTATGATTGGGGCGCGGGATATGGCCTTTCCTAAGTTGAATGCGATCGCCTTCTGGATGATCCCCCCTGCCGGCATTCTGCTGTTGTGCAGCTTCTTTGTAGGGCCTGCCAGCGCGGGATGGACGTCTTACCCGCCCCTAAGCCTAACGGTCAATAAAGCAGGGGAAGCCATCTGGATTGCGGGCGTGATTGTGCTGGGTACCTCTTCAATTATGGCGGGGCTAAACTTCGTCGTGACCATTCTGAAGATGCGGATCCCCAGCATGCCCATCAAGAAGATGCCCCTGTTTTGCTGGGCGATGTTAGCCACTTCAGCGCTTCAGCTCACGGCGACCCCCGTGCTGACGGGCGCAATGATTTTGCTGTCCTTTGATCTTTTGGTGGGTACGGCATTTTTTAACCCTACGGGCGGTGGCGACCCGATTGTGTACCAGCACATGTTCTGGTTTTACTCGCATCCGGCAGTCTACATCATGATTTTGCCTGCCTTTGGCATGATTTCAGAGATTTTGCCCGTCCATGCCCGTAAGCCAATTTTTGGATACTTGGCGATCGCCTATTCCAGTATTGCCATCAGCTTTTTAGGCTTGATTGTGTGGGCGCACCACATGTTCACCAGCGGTACCCCTGACTGGCTGCGGATGTTCTTCATGATTGCCACAATGGTGATTGCGGTGCCGACAGGGATCAAGGTCTTTAGCTGGGTGGCCACCATCTGGGGCGGCAAACTGCGCCTCAACTCTGCCATGCTGTTCGCGATTGGCTTTGTCTCGATGTTTGTAGTCGGTGGACTCAGCGGCATCATGGTGGCCTCCGTGCCCTTTGATATCCACGTTCACGATACCTATTTCATCGTGGCTCACCTGCACTACGTGCTCTTTGGCGGCAGTGTTTTTGGCATTTATGCGGGGATGTACCACTGGTTCCCCAAAATCACGGGTCGGCTACTAGATGAAACCTGGGGTAAAGTCCATTTTGCGCTGACCTTCTTCGGCTTTAACCTGACCTTTTTGCCTATGCACGTTCTGGGGCTTCAGGGTATGAACCGCCGCGTTGCCGAATACGATCCTAAGTTTGCAACCATTAATATGATTTGCACCATTGGGTCTTACATTCTGGCTGTTTCAACCATTCCTTTTGTGATTAACGCCATTTGGAGCTGGTCAAAGGGCAAGATTGCAGGCGACAACCCCTGGAATGCGCTCACGCTTGAGTGGCTTACCACCTCACCCCCCCCTGTCGAAAATTTCCATGTCGATCCGGTTTTGACCACTGGCCCCTATGACTACGGTTACGAGGAAGAAGAAGAGGCGTTAGTTTCTTGAACTTCTGTGTTGGTTGGGTGAGCGAAGCCGAACCAATCTACGGTGTACACACAAGTTTGAAATAACCTATGAGATTAAGCTTTAGCACCCTGCATTACCCCACCCAACCCTCCCCTCATAAAGGGGAGGGCACTAGATTTTCGGTTTCCCCCCTTTATAAGGGGGGATTAAGGGGGGGTAATGCAGGGTGCTGGAAAACGTTCCGACTTGTGTGTACAACGTAGCCCAACCAACATATTGATTGGTGCCTAGGAATCAAAACACATCAAACTAAGCAAGGAAAATTGGATAAAGACCCATGCAAGGTTCCATCGCTGACCAAAGCTCTATTGATCTAACGCATTCAGAAGCCACTGCGCCTGTCGCTGCTTCCCATCATGCCGAACACCCCGATCTCCGACTGTTTGGGTTTATTTTATTTCTGACTTCAGAAAGCATGCTCTTTCTGGGGCTGTTTGTGGCCTACCTTACCTTTCGGTCTGTCGCCACAAGCTGGCCTCCGGCAGGCACACCAGACCTAGAACTCCTCCTTCCTGGTATCAACACCATTATTCTGCTTTCGAGCAGCCTCGTCATCCATAAAGCCGATGATGCGGTCAAATCCAATGACATCGCCGGAATGCGCCGCTGGTTCCTGATTACGATGGCGATGGGCATCACGTTCTTGGCGGGTCAGCTTTACGAGTACGCCCACCTCGAATTTGGTCTTAAGACCAACCTCTTCTCCAGCACGTTCTATGTTTTGACAGGGTTCCACGGCCTGCACGTCATGGTGGGCGTGATCTTAATGTCGATTGTGCTGTGGCGATCGCGCACACCTGGTCACTATTCTTCAGAGAAGCACTTTGGAGTGGAGGCGGCTGAAATTTATTGGCACTTTGTAGACGTCATTTGGGTGCTGCTGTTTTTGCTTTTGTACATTCTCTAGGCAGAGAAAAGTCAACCCCCATCATTTTTAAGATTAAAGGTCATGGGGGGTTGACAAGAGACAGTGAAATTCGGTAGATTGATAAACGTTGAAAGTCACTTGCCCCCATCGTCTAGAGGCCTAGGACACCTCCCTTTCACGGAGGCGACGGGGATTCGAATTCCCCTGGGGGTACTTTCAAAGGAAGGTTCCAAAATTTGGAGCCTTCTTTTTTTATGGTCATTGGTCAGGATTCCATGAAAATTGCCACCTGGAACGTAAACTCCATTCGCTCTCGCCTTACCCATGTTTTAGATTGGCTAGAGAGTAGCGCTGTGGATGTTTTGTGCGTCCAGGAAACAAAGGTGCCGGACGAGGTGTTTCCTCGGTCGCCCTTTGAGGAAAAAGGCTACCACCTCTACATTTCTGGGCAAAAATCTTACAACGGCGTCGCGCTGATTAGCCGTCTGCCCCTAGAGAACGTCACCTATGGCTTTAGCCCAGTCTTAGGGGGCACAGAAGCTTCAGAAGAGGCTCGGCAGCTTGACGCACAAAAGCGGGTGATTACGGGCGTAATAGCGCCAGGGATTCGCCTTGTAAATCTCTACGTACCCAATGGGTCTTCAGTGGGCAGCGAAAAATATGAATATAAGCTGCGCTGGTTTGGCATATTGCAGCAATATCTGACTCAGCTCAAAGCCGAAGGCCAGCCCATTTTGATGTGTGGGGATTTTAATATCGCGCTAGAAGATCGCGACATTTGCGAACCAGACCACAAAGGAGACCATATTATGGCTTCCTCGGTAGAGCGTACGGTGCTTCAGTCTGTGCTAGCGCTTGGGTTTGCCGATGCCTTTCGCAAATTTACCGAAGAAACGGGTCACTATAGCTGGTGGGATTACCGTGCGGCTTCGTTTCGGCGCAATTTGGGCTGGCGGATTGACCATCATTACCTCACGCCCGATCTCTATGAGAAGGCGGTGGGGTGCGTGATCGATAAAGAACCGCGATCGCTCCCCCAGCCCAGTGACCATACGCCCGTCATTGTCGAGTTGGCTTTGTAGAACTCAACTTGCATCAGCCACCGTAGGCTCCAAGCATTAAGGCTTGGCGATTAAACTCGGTTTAATTTGACCATAGACTTCGTCAGAAGCAGCGCCTAACTGTTCTAGAACTTCCTTGAAAGATTGGAAATCTGCTGTTTTTGCATTTAGGTCAGCCCTCATAATCAAATCCTCATCGTCATCAAATCCAACCTTCACATAGTCTGCGGCATTGTTGTACTTTAAAAGCCGATAGAGCAACGGCTGAGAGAGCTTAAGATTTTTCTTTTTAGCAATCGTCACACTCATGACCAGCAGACTCGAATCAGGTGATGTAGCAATATAGACATTGAATTCCGAAAGCGCTTTACCCTTAAATGGGACAACCCAAACGGCTTCAGATGCTTTTGTATAGGGTCCGCCAAACTGTTCTAGAAATCGAGTGATTTTGGCGGCAGCGCTTTTCTGTGCCGGAGCTGCCATAACAGGCGAACTGAGCTGGAGACCTACCCCAGAAGATCCAGAATGACTCAATGAACTGCTGCCTACCAACAGCACCATCGTTGGGATTGTCCACACGAATCGCATTAATCTCACGCTTGTATTCCTTTCTGCTGAATTTAAAATTGGGGCACAATGCTCAAGAGCGCTGTACTTTAAGAATGCCTCGTCTGCCTTAAAGATGTATCATAATTGGCCTGTTTTCACCTTAAAGGTGGAAGCCAAGCACGCCATCGGGTTGGACATAGCGCGTTAGCTTGCTGTAGGGCATCAGGTAATTCCCTGATGGCTCAGCCGCTTTGATGACGTGGGGGAACTCAAAGTTGTAGTGAAAGGTCACGCCTGTTTTTCCAATCGTGAAGTTTTCAAGGTTTTTGGGCTGAAAACGATGGTTAGCAAAAACGACTAGGCCAAGGTCAGGCTCTTGCTTGCGAACTTCTGCCATCTTTTGTCGAATGGTTTGCTGCATTTGTTGATCAACGGCTTGGGCGATCGCCCCCAATCCATCCGCCTTAAATAAATCTCTAGCGCGTAGCCTTTTCCCTGTTTTAAGATCGACAGACACCCACTTTTCAAACCCACTGGGGTAAGCACCAACCCCCGAAACCGCGTAGGTAAGATCCAAAATGTTGTTGCGATTGTAGTTAACGGCGTACTCAACCTCAGTTAGCCAATGATTTTCGGTATACTCCTGCCGCAGTTCTTCAAGGGATTGCCCTAAAACCTGCTTAAGGCTGATGGCTACCTGAACTTGTTTCAAAAGAGCAGAATTTGTCAACCCGGATACCACTGGGTAGCGAATCACGGCCTCTTTATAATCTGGAAACGCCGCCCCTTTTTTACCAAAACGCAGAACAGCGATTTTTGATTGAAGATTGACGCTCCCAGAAGATACTTTTATTTTGGGTTGGGATGCACCTTCGGCAAGGACAGTCGAGGGTGTCAATGGGTTAAGCGCCATCCCCATAAAGCAGCAACATTGCAGGCAGATCACTGATGAGAATAGAGGAAAAAGCTTCATGGTCAAGGGGTGATGTTCTAAATCTGTAGAGTTAATCAGCGCTCAAGCATACTCAAAGCGATGAAGGAATAGCCTAGTAACAACATCATGCATCACAACTGATTTTGAGCAACAAATCGTTTTGTGAGCCAAGCGCAAACTTCATGTGCTTACCTTCAGGAATGTCAGAAGCCGCAAATTAGCGTTATTCTGAAGAAAGTGTTTGCCAGCTTACGCACTCGCTGCTGCAACCTCCGCACTTATTGTTTCGGCTCAACCCAACCCGCATGAATATCCTCACTAACCTATTAGCTCAGCCTGCGCAACCCACCATTTCAAAGCAGCGTAAAGGCATTGAGATTAAATCAAAGCGTGAGATTGATATCATGCGCCAGTCTGCTAAAATTGTGGCAACGGTACTCAAAGAAATTTCTGGCATGGTTGAACCTGGCATGACCACCGCCGACCTAGATGCCTATGCCGAAAAGCGAATTCGGGAAATGGGCGCAACTCCCAGCTTTAAGGGCTATCACGGCTTTCCGGCCTCTCTCTGCACCAGCATTAACAACGAAGTGGTTCACGGCATCCCCAACCGTAAAAAGGTGATCCGCGAAGGGGATGTGCTGAAGGTAGACACCGGAGCGTTTTTTCAAGGCTTTCATGGCGACTCCTGCATTACGATCGCCGTTGGCCCTGTGACTGAGCATGCCGCCAAGCTCATCCGAGTTGCAGAAGAAGCACTCTATAAAGGCATTGAGCAGGTTAAAGAAGGCAACTGCCTGATGGATTTGGCGGGTGCAGTGCAGGATCATGTTGAGTCTAATGGCTTTAAGGTTGTTGAAGAATTTACAGGCCACGGTGTAGGCCGCAACCTCCATGAAGAACCCTCTGTGTTTAACACCCGCACCCACGATCTCAAAAATGTGCGTCTGCGCGAAGGCATGACCTTGGCGATCGAACCCATTGTAAACGCAGGGTCACGGCATACAAAGATATTGCGCGATCGCTGGACGGCGGTAACGGTGGATAATTCTCTTTCTGCTCAGTTTGAGCACACGGTCTTGGTCACTAAAACAGGCTACGAAATCTTAACCGATCGCAATAATCTATAAGGCAATCGTCTTAGAGATTAGAACTCGAAAATATTAATAAACCTCCGGCAAACGCCGGAGGTTTATTGTTGTGACTCAAATCCATGAAATGATGACCGTATAACTCAGTTCATCTCAGCCAATCTTACCCAGACCTTTGATTGTATTATGAGCAAAATCTTTCACTGCATCGTCCTCGTGATCCCCCTTGTTTTGACGCTGGGAGGCTGCGCCAGCAATAGCAATCCAACGGGTTCGCCTGGGACAGCTAGCAGCAGCCCTAGCACCAGTGGAAATTCAGACCAGGGAGCCATCCCCATTGGCATTGGGGTTGCCCAAACCAGTAACGTTGCGCTCCTCGGTCAAGAAGAAGTAGCGGGCGCTAAACTCGCAGAAAAATACTTTAATGAAAAAGGCGGCATCAACGGCACCCCCATCAAGCTTATCTTTCAAGATACAGGGGGAGATGAAGCCGGAGCTATTAATGCGTTTCAAGCCCTCATCAGTAAAGATAAAGTTGTGGGGATTGTCGGCCCTACCCTTTCCCAGCAGGCATTCAGCGCTGACCCCATTGCAGATCGCGCCAAGGTACCTGTGATTGGCCCTTCCAATACCGCTAAAGGCATCCCACAGATTGGGGAATTTGTGGCTCGTGTTTCTGCACCCGTCTCAGTTGTGGCTCCCAATGCGGTCAAAGCAGCGCTGAAGATTAATCCCAAAATTAAGAAGGTGGCGGTGTTTTTTGCCCAAAATGATGCCTTTAGTAAATCTGAAACCGAAATTTTTCAGAAGACCGTTAAGGATCAAAAGCTGGATTTAGTCACGGTACAAAAATTCCAGACCACGGATACCGATTTCCAAACCCAGGCGACCGCAGCTATTAATCTTAAACCAGATTTAGCCATCATCTCAGGGCTGGCGGCGGATGGCGGCAACCTCGTGCGCCAGTTACGTGAACTGGGCTACAAGGGCACCATTATTGGTGGCAATGGACTCAATACCTCCAACGTCCTGCCCGTCTGTAAGGCACTCTGCGATGGCGTGTTGATTGCCCAAGCCTATAACCCAGAGTATCCGAGCGCCCTCAACCAGTCCTTTCGCAAGGCTTACCAAGCCCAGTCTAAAAAAGAGCCGCCTCAGTTTAGTGCCCAAACCTTCACAGGGGTTCAGGTTTTTGTTGACGCCCTGAAGGTGCTCGATCAGCAAAGCAAGATCAGTAAAAAGTCCTTAGCAGAACTGCGCGTGGCGCTGAATCAGCAGATCCTCAAAGGTAAATACGATACGCCCCTGGGTGCAATTTCATTTAGCCCTGAAGGTGAAGTGGTTCAGAAAGACTTTTACGTGGCTCAGATCAAAATGGATGCGGATGGAGTTAACGGTAAGTTTACGTTTCTGAAGTAAGTAGCCAAACGTTCTGGACGGGATTGGGTTTCGGCTCCGTGTCCGACTGAGCGATAGCCGAAGTCTCAACCCTCGCCAGTACGTGAATTGAGGGTTGAGCGTAGCCGAAACCCGCTGCCATAGATCATTCGCACATCACGTAAATGACGCTTACGCTATTTCTCCAAAATATTCTCAATGGACTCTCTGTAGGGAGTGTCTACGCCATCTTTGCCTTGGGCTACACCCTGGTGTTTTCGATTCTGGGGATCATTAACTTCGCCCACGGCGCAGTCTTTACCCTGGGCGCATATTTCACCTATATCTTGATGGGCGGCGCATTTGGGTTTAATGGGCTGTTGGCAAACCTAAAACTGCCCATAGCGCTGCCCTTCGCCTTAGCGGTTTTGCTCAGCGGCACCCTATCTGGATTGGTGTGCATCGCCATTGAGCGCTTGGCCTTTCGTCCTCTCCGACGGCGAGGGGCAGACCCTCTGCTGACGGTGGTTTCCAGTTTGGGGGTTGCGTTTATTATCGTCAACTTAATTCAATATTTGGTCGGAGCTGAAACCTATACCTTTCCAGCAAATACCTACGGTAGCCTCCCAGCGGCGGTAAACTTTGGCACCGCCGAGAACCCCATCCCCATCCGCACGGTGCAGATTATTATCTTTGGCGTGTCTGCGGTCATTCTGACGAGTTTGACCTATTGGGTCAACGCAACCAAGTACGGCAAAGCAATGCAGGCGGTGGCGGAAGACCCCGTAACGGCAAGCTTGCTCGGCATTAATACCGATCGCTTTATTGTATTTACATTCTTTGTGAGTGGGTTTCTGGGTGCCTTAGCCGGGACTTTAGTTGGCTCTAGCGTTAGCATTGCGGGGCCTTACTTTGGCATTGGGTTTGGGCTTAAAGGGTTAGCGGTCATTGTGCTAGGTGGCTTGGGCAGCATTCCTGGCGCGGTGGTTGGCGGCTTGGCAATTGGTATTATTGAAGCGTTTGTGCCCAGCGAATTTTCTGCCTATAAAGATGCGATCGCCTTTGCCATTTTGTTTGCCATGTTACTGCTTAGACCCCAGGGGTTATTGGGGCGATCGCAAATCCAAAAGGTGTAGCGCCCAGTCCCCATAAAGTGGGCAGTATAATTGCCCTACAGGACGTTTAGGGTTTTGGAAACATAGGATGCCCGTTGTAAAAAACAGTCTCTACAGCACAGATTACGCCTGTTGGGTTGAACTTATTAAGGACGATTTTATAAAGTCAATCTATGACTGATTTTATTGCCACTTACGGCTCTTTGCTTATTTCAATGCTGATAGGCGCAATGCTGGGGTTATCCCTTTATTTGCCGCTGATGGCGGGGCAGCTTTCTTTGGCTAGCCCTGGCTTTTATGCCTTAGGGGGCTATGTCGCCGCCATTTTTTCAACGCAGGTGTTTAAGCCAGAAGGAACGCTATTTCCCATTCCTCTGCTGCTGTTAGAAATGGCGATTGCCGCGCTCCTTTGTGGCATCTTAGGCGTGGTGGTCGGGGTTCCAGCCCTGCGACTCAAAGGAATTTACCTGGCGATCGCCACCATTGCCTTTGTCGAAATTTTGCGCATTTTGTCTTTGAATCTAGACATTACAGGTGGTGCCGTTGGAATTTTTGGGATTCCGCAGCCCTTTAATAGCGCTATCGAATACCTGTGGGTGGTGTTGCCCCTACTGCTATTGAGCACCGGCTTTGTGTACCGTCTTGAAAAAATCCGCATAGGACGTGCCTTTGTCGCCCTGCGCGAAGATGAACTGGCAGCGGACGCAATGGGCATTAACCCCACGTACTATAAGGTTTTAGCCTTTACCCTCGGCGCAATTTTGGCAGGGGTAGCAGGAGCCGTAAGCGCCCATTTTTTAAACACCTGGAATGCCCGTCAAGGCACCTTTGATGCCAGCATTATTTACCTCACGTTTGTGCTAATAGGCGGTTCCCGCACCTACCTAGGGCCAGTCTTGGGTGGCATGCTGTTTACGGCACTACCCGAAATTTTAAGAGCAGTGGGGGACATGCCAGGGCTACCGCAGTGGCTGAGCCAATTTTTGAAAGAAGGACGACTCATTATTTTTGGACTGCTGATTGTTCTGGGCACTATTTTCTTCCCTCAAGGGCTGATTACGCCAGGTCTTTTAAATCGCTCTACCGTGAAGCAGGAGTCACGCCCATGATGTTAGAGGTGCAGAAGCTTACGCGGCGCTTTGGCGGATTGGTCGCAGTGAATCAAGTTTCTTTTAGCGTTAAAGAAGGTGAAATTTTTGGGCTAATTGGTCCCAATGGCGCAGGCAAAACCACGCTCTTTAATTTGGTGACGGGTCTTATTCCGCCAACCGCAGGCCAAATGATATTTGATGGCGTGCCTTTGGGTCAACAGCAGCCCCATCAAATTGCGGCGGTTGGCATTGCTCGCACCTTTCAGAATATTCGGCTCTTTAAGGATCTTTCAGCTCAAGAAAATATTCTGATTGCCCAGCATATCCATACCCGCAGCGGCGTATTTACAGGCGTTTTAGGACTGGCTCCCGCACCGCAAGAAGAACGAGAGATTCGAGAAAAAGCGGCTGAGCTGCTGGCGCTTGTGGGGCTACAGGATCGCGCCCAAGAGAAAGCGAAAAACCTATGTTACGGCGATCAGCGTTGGCTAGAAATTGCCCGCGCCCTAGCGCTTGCGCCCAAGCTACTGTTACTCGATGAACCCGCTGCCGGAATGAACCCAAACGAAAAACAGTCCCTTAGCGCCTTTATCAGAGATCTCAGGGATCGCTTTGGCCTAACGGTGCTGCTGATTGAACATCATGTGCCGCTGGTGATGGGTTTGTGCGATCGCATTGCAGTGCTCGACTTTGGGCAGCTCATCGCCCTGGGCGAACCCGCTCAAGTAAAGACCGACCCCGCTGTCATTGAAGCCTACCTCGGCACTAGCCTCTAGCTAGCTGAGCCTACCGTGTACACACAAGTCTAAGAAAAATCCCCTCCTCGGAGGGGTGCCCGTAGGGCGGGGTGGGTTTAGTCAGTTGCGCCATAACTCACCCACCCCTACCGAGAGGGGATTAATGAATCGGTTTATGGCAAAAACCTTTGTGGAATAGAAACTTTAAGACTTGTTTGTACACCATAGCTAGCTTGCCTGAGCAGTCTTCTCGCTGGCTGAGCGCAGCCAGCGGTTGTTCTAAAAATTAGACACAGAATCGTCATCAAAGCGATTCGATTTAGACGTCGGCACAACCGGAATTTCAACCGGAGGACGCTCTAGCACAATCATAAGTGCTTTAGGATTGACCGCCTCGCCAGTGCCCATTGCAACAGTTGGGATCGAGGGCTGTGGAACCTCAATGGATTGCGTTGGGATCTTAGGCTGCTGCGCCATTTGCATCATACCGTTCTGGTTGCCTGTGAGCAGACCAGACAATGCGCCAATCACCAGTGCTGCTGCTGCACCAAAGCTACCCCAAGCCCAAAGCTTAGGTTGACGATCTAGGCGCTTCATCACCTGGCTCACAAGCTGTTCAGTCGGGATAGACTGAACAGCCGGCATAGATCTGAAGCTACCCTGAACAGAAAGCATTTGTTGATAGGTTTTCTGGAATTCGGCATCTGAAGCTAGCCATTCTTCTACCTGTTTCCGTTCGGTTGCGGAAACTTCGCCATCGAGGTAGGCGCTTAAAAGCTCGAATTTTTCAGACAGGAGGGGAATGGAGGTATCCATGGGAATCACTTATTGACCCGTCAAGGGGGATTCAGAGTATTCAAAAAAGAGTGGAAACGGAAGATCAGATTTATGTTTTGAAGGACTCATCATAAATCTCGAGGCTGAACGGCTTTTTTGAGGCTCTATTTCACTTTAGCCTATTGGCCTGAGTCGAGCCAATGGGAATACAGGCTGCAAAGATTCTTAAGTATAGGATGGGCATTTTAAGCCTTAGACCTGACGTTAAGGGCAAAACTAGCTCTGTAAGTAAGGCTGTAGCTGCGATTGAAGTCGCTGGCGCGCTCTGGCAATGCGTGACTTAACCGTCCCTAGCGAAACGCCTGTAATCTCAGCAATTTCCTCATAGGCCATCCCGTCAATTTCACGCAGCACGATAGTGGTTCTAAAGGCTTCGGGTAAGTCTGCGATCGCCACATGAAGCTGATGATAAAACTCACTGGTTGCCAGAGAATCATCGGGTCTGGGGTCTTCACAGGCAATTTCCCAGCTCACTTCACCATCTTCCATTGAGAGGGGTGCATCGAGAGATAAAGGGCTTTTGTGACGCTTGCGCTTGCGGAGTTCGTCGTAAAACAGGTTGGTGGCAATGCGACTGAGCCAGCCGCGAAACTTAACCGGCTCTTGGAGACGGCTAATATTGCGATACACCCGAATCCAGACTTCTTGCGCCAAGTCGGCTCTATCATCCCAGTCTGGCGCAAGGTGATAGAGCACCCTGTCTACATGAGACTGATGCCGACGCATCAGCTCAGAAAAACCGATGCGATCGGGCCGCTGACCGCTCGTCTGGCAAAACGCCACCAGCTCGTTGTTGGCAAGTTTATGGGGTGGTATTTGCACTGAAGGTACTGACCCCTCGACCCCTGACCAAGGCACAGAAAAACTGGATGTCATGGGATGGACTAGACCATAATACAGTTCCCTGTTCCTGACGCTAGGCTTAGCCCAAAAGTTCCCTCTCTCAAGCCGAAGCGAGATTAGTCTCGCAACTACAATCCGCTCTACTTGAATTTGATGGCTCTACATAAGAATGCGCCTGAAGTCTATGTCTGTTCTTTCCAATCCAAGCGACAATAGTTAAATTGCCTTCTTCTTTCTCTGAATTCATGCAGACCTTAGACCTGTCCCCCTCTCTTTCTGACCATCTATTGTCAGAGACCCCGCTCATTATTGCAGGGCGTACCTTTGCGTCTCGCCTCATGACTGGCTCCGGTAAGTATCGTAATTTTGATGAGATGCGCCAAAGCATTGCCGCCAGCGGCTGCGAGATTGTGACGGTCGCCGTGCGACGGGTACAAACCCAGGCTCCTGGGCATGAGGGCTTGGCCGAGGCATTGGACTGGACTAAGATTTGGATGTTGCCCAATACCGCTGGCTGTCAAACGGCTGAAGAAGCGGTGCGGGTGGCTCGTCTGGGCCGTGAGATGGCGAAGCTGTTGGGGCAAGAAGACAATAATTTTGTCAAGTTAGAGGTCATCCCCGATGCTAAGTACCTTTTGCCTGACCCCATCGGCACGCTAGAGGCCGCCGAACAGTTGGTCAAAGAAGGGTTTGCGGTGTTGCCCTACATCAATGCTGACCCACTGCTGGCAAAACGCCTAGAGGATGCAGGCTGCGCCACTGTGATGCCTTTAGGTTCCCCGATTGGTTCTGGGCAGGGGATTCGCAACGCAGCTAATATCCAGATCATTATAGAAAACGCTAAGGTGCCTGTGGTGGTCGATGCAGGCATTGGCACCCCCAGTGAGGCGGCGCAGGCGATGGAGTTTGGCGCTGATGCGCTGCTGGTGAATACGGCGATCGCCCAAGCCCAAAACCCTGGTGCAATGGCGCGCGCGATGGGGCTGGCTACGGTTGCGGGTCGTCTTGCGTATTTGTCAGGCAGAATTCCCGTTAAAGCTTACGCCAGCGCCAGTTCTCCTCTAACAGGGCTGATTAACGGTTAGTTAAAATAATCAGGCGTTACAACACACTCATTTTTTGCTCAAGGCTCGTCAGATCAGCATAGATAGCAACGAATAGAGGACGCAGAGAGGGGATCGGGTGCATACAATTTTGCTGAATAAGACGCAGATGACCAATCGCTGCTTGCTGAGACACTGAATTTTTCCCGTCGTAATGATCTAGTAGGTCTTGCAATAAACAGCCAAAGGCTCTTACTTCGAGTCGTTCTAATGCTTGTCCAATCTCGGTATCGTGCTGTTTGTAAAAAGAAGCTGCGCCAAAGTCCCCCAACAAACTGTCACCTGCGTCATTGACCAGAATGTTGTGGGCATAGAGATCTCCATGCATAATGCCCTGACGGTGCAGATGGGCAGCAGCGGCGGAAATTCCCAGTGCAACGCGAAGAATAGAGGCGAGGGAAAATGAGGTATTGGGCTTATAGGTATCTCGAGTGCAGGTCTCAAGGCTAGGGGGGGTGCCCAAATTTTGATAGTCCGGTGGAATCAGGGAAAGTAACAGCCCTGCTTTTTGATCAGGATGATTCTCGATCTTCCCCAGAACGTTGACGAGATTGGGGTGAGACCCCGCCGCGATACACGCCTGCATTTCATCCTCGGGGCTGCCATCACTCGTAATATCACCTTTGAAAACTTTGATGGCAACGGCCTTGGTTTGGGTAGACGTTATCTGCCACAAGCCCTTAGAAATAACCCCCGATGCACCTTCCCCTAGGGTTTCTTTAAGGGCTAAATCAGCCCAGCTAATGCTAGAAAGCGGTGATAGCTGCGTACCCAGAGTCCGCTTCGCATCAAGAGTACGCAGTTCTGCTGTGCTTTCACACAATGGATTACTCGCATACGCCAGCCATGACAACCGAGGCAGCGAAAGCAACCAAGACGGGAGCGCGGTAAGGCGATTTTCTGAAAGCCTAATCAGCTCTAGGCTTTGGCAATTCGCCATTTCTTGCGGCAAAGATTTTAGACGATTCCCCGCTAACATCAGCTTTTGCAACTTGCTAAGGTTGCCAATGCTTGACGGAATCTGCTCAATCTGGTTATTGGTAAGAATTAACCAGCGAAGCGTTGGGGACAATGCTCGATCGCTGATGCGTCGAATTTGGTTAGATTTAAACCCAATAATGCTGAGGTGAGGGCATTGGGCTAAAACCTCTGGAATTTCTTCAAACTTGTTATCAACAAAGAAAACGGCTTTTAGGTTTTTTAAGCGTCCAAAGTCATCGGGCAAAGACTTGAGAGCATTATTCGATAAATCTAAGATTTCTAGCGAATCTGCCAAGTCCAAAATTTCTGCTGGGAATGTCGTTAACCCGCAGTTAAGTGCAAGTTTCTGAATGCCCACTAGCTGACCCGCTTGCAGTAAGTCGAGCGTTTCTATACTCAAAATAGTAAACCTCTTTCAGTTAGCTTAAATCATGCACAATACAAAATTTGCCAAGTTAGCATCCAATAAATGATACGATAAATTGAATATTTTTTGGCATCTGAACACCTAATGGTCTTTGCCTTACTATTCGCCCATCTATTTCTTTATCATCGTTAAGGCTAAAGCTCTTATTGAAGGTAATATGTGAAAGCTACCAAGATCTTAAAGTCTTTAAAGAAATTAATTAAACCCGATGTTGGTCTTAATAACGAAAATTTTCGTGAAGAATGGATAAAAAATAAACTTCAATTAATCCATAAAAATAGTCGAATCTTAGACGCAGGAGCTGGAACTCAACAATATCGAAAATACTGCAAACACTTGAACTATGTTTCACAAGACTTTGGTAAATATGACGGACAAGGTGATAATTCTGCACTACAAACTGGTGATTTTGACTATGGCACTCTAGATATTATTAGCGATATTGTTTCAATCCCTGAGGTAGATGCATCTTTTGATGTCGTCATGTGTACGGAAGTGTTTGAACACCTGCCTGACCCAATGCAGGCGGTACAAGAATTTTCTAGGCTTCTGAAGCCTGGAGGTCATCTAATTGTGACAGCTCCATTTTGTTCTTTAACGCACTTTGCACCTTATCATTTCAGCACAGGTTTTAGTCGCTATTGGTATGAAACCTATCTAGGAAAATATAACTTTATAAATATTGAATTAATTCCTAACGGTAATTTTTTTGAATACCTTGCTCAAGAAATTTACAGAATGCCCTATATCTCAGAAAGATATTCACAAGACAAGCCTAATATTTTAGAGCTACTAAGTATTGTTATTGTCCAGAAAATGCTTTTACGTTTTAGCCAAAAAGATATGGGTTCTTCGGAGCTATTATGCTTTGGGTATTGTCTCCATGCTCAGAAAACTAATATCAATTAAATCTGTTTTCGTTATCTTAGAGTGCCTTTTGTCTCACATCCCCTTCTCCTATAAGAGAAGAAGGGGATGTGGGCATCAGAAAAAAGTTTTAAGGTGCTATACCCCTAAACCTCAATCCAAATACTGCCATCCTCAATTCGCGTAGGAAACACAGCAAGTGGCTTGGGCGGAGTAATTTTACCCAAAATATTCCCAACCACTGGAGGAAAAGGAGTCCAGTTCGTCACCTCACCCGTTTTGAGATCAAAACTACTGCGATGGAACGGACAAACAATATTACAATCCTTAATCTTCCCCGATTTCATGGGGAGCTTCATGTGAGGGCAAACGTTATCTACCGCGTAGAGTGAACCCGCCTCATTGAGCACCAAGATTTTGCGATCGCCCACCTTTACAACCTGGCGATCGCCCGGTGCTAGAGCATCCACAGCACATGCCTTAGTCCAGCCCATAAAACATCCTCATTGGTATGATTTCTCCATAAGCATCATACTTTGAACCATACAGCAGCGCTTTCAATCTTAATGCTGAGATAAGGCTGCACTGTAGAGCGATTGGTGCAAAATCAAAGTGTTTTTAAGATCAAACGCTACCATCTGCCTACGGCCTGCTTGACCCATTTTTAGAGCCTCTTGAGGGTTCTCTAAAATTTTTTGCATTGCTGAAGCAATTTCATGAATGTGCCCTACCTCTACTAACAAGCCACCGCCCTCAGCAAGTAAGTCTTTTGTCCCCCGTATACTCGTGCCAATGACGGGCACTTCTAGTGCCAGAGACTCCATCACGCTTCTGGGTAAGCCTTCTTGTCGAGACACCAGCACGGTGGCAACCGAGGCTCTAATGAGGGTGGCAATATCTTGCCGAAGCCCTAAGAAATGCACGCGATCTTGGATCTGAAGGTCTTGTGTCTGCTGCTGAAGCATCGGTAGCAGGGGGCCACTGCCTGCCAAGGCAAGATGCACGTTTGGAGCGTTGAGCTTAGCGAAGGCTTGCAAAATATCTAGAGAACGTTTGCGTGGAGATAATTCTGCGATCGCCAAGAACAGCCTATCCGCTTCACTCAATCCCATTTGCTGACGGACAGTGGCGATCGCCGCCACAGGGACCTGCTGTGGGTCATAACGCGCTAAATCGACCCCAATTCCAGGCATATAAACCACCCGCTGAGGGGGTACAAGACGGTAGCGATGGGCAGCAGCTTCATCTTCTCGGTTGATGACCACTAGATAATCTGTCCAGGCTCCAGCCAATTTTTCCATCGTGCCAAAGGCCAAGTTTTTAAGCAGGCTATTGCCCCTATAAAAATGAAAGCCGTGAGCGGTATAAATAACTTTTAGGTTTGTCTGAGTTCTTAGTTTGCGTAGGGCACAGCGCGTCAAAAAAGCCGCCACTGGCGTATGGACATGCACCAAATCGTATTGGCTTTGTTCTATGATTTTTTGAATCTTGGGCAATGCCAATCGAAAGTTCTGTGGACTGAGTGGGTTGCGAGACCACTCCACATCCCAGACCCGATCAAAGGCTTCAACGCAGGGGCTAAAACCAGAAATGTTGTGCGCCATGCCATCGACGACCCAACCCTTTTGACGAAAATGCTGCACATAGGGCAGCAAAAACGCATACATTGTTTCAGGAATAGTGGTTGCAATGAGTAGTTTGGGCATGGGTAATTTGGGCGTGGGCAGATTGGGCATGGCACCTAACAATTTCATCCAAAAGATGGGGGCAATAGCGCTTCTGTTCGCATGTGGCAGCAGCAGCGGCTGTACGTCATGGGGGCTATCTCAGCCCATCTTGCGCCCATCTGCTACGCCAGCTCCCAATCTTAAGATAAATTCGGGTGCAATAAGCCAACCAAATCCGGCAACGCAGTCAAAGTCTTTAGGCTTATCTGTTAAGCCATTTGGAGCAATCGGCAATGGGGTTGTTGACGATACGAAAGCCATTCAAACCGCGATAGATTCAGTCGCCAAAAATGGGGGTGGAACCGTCTTTTTTCCGGCGGGAACCTATAAGGTTCTGATTCAGCCACAAAAATCTAGGGCGCTCACCATTGCTAAAAATATTGTTTTAAAAGGGGATGGATATCAAAAAAGTGTGATTAAGCTGGGCGATCGCCAAGGTAACTACAGCGACATCCTCGCCGGATCTGCCTTGAGCAGTGACTTATCCAACTTCTCTCTGCAACAATTAACCATTGATGCCAACTCAGCTACAAATCCTGTTGATTCGGAGCAGTCTTTTAAGCCAGATAAAGATCGATTTGTTCTCAGAGTTTATGCAGGCAAGAATATTCACGTTGAGAACTGTCGATTTACTAATATTAAAGATATCAATGTCTTAACCATTAACAACGATCAATTGGTGTCCGATATTGTCATTCAAAATAATCATTTTGACGGTATTGGTGGCGGAACCTTTGACCATGATCACTCCACGATTTATATCCACGGCAAGCGGAGCCTGATTGCTCAAAATACGTTTACCTCTAGCAATGGCCCTGGTACCTACGGCGCTAGAACGGCGATCGAAATCCACGGGGATGAGCATCGGGTTATCAATAACCGTATTTCTGGCTATACCTATGGCATCAACGCCACAGGGGTTGCCAGCAGCTCTAAAAATCAGCGCATTGAGGGCAACACCATTACGGGTGCCCACACTGGTATTCTGCTGTGGTCATACCTTCTTAAAGAGCAACAAGTTAAAAAGCAACAGATTGAAGGGGCGCAGGCTGCACCAGGTCTTGAAAATCTGAGTATTAATCGCAATCAAATCGAGATAGATGTAGCAGGCTGGCGTAAATTATGGGGTAATTCTCCTAATCAGGGTATTGCCCTAGAACCCGATTCTAATGCACCCATTAAGGGGCTAAACATCACCAACAATACAATCGAATTTCGCAACGCCAAAGATGCAGGAAAAAGCTCAGATACGCTTGCCGCAGGAATTGTACTGTGGCGGTATAAAGCGCCCCAAGTTGGCTCAGAGAATGTGGCGATCGCCCAGAATACAATTCGCAACTCGTTGGCCTCTGGCATTTATATCGCCATGCCCATTCGGCAACTTGAAATTGCCCAAAACAATATCTTCAATGTAGGTCAAGGGCAATACCCCTTTCATCCTCACTATCGCTCGGGCTTAATCATCAGCTTTAAGTCGATGTCTACAACACAAATTCAGAAAAACCAATTTATGGATGATCAGCCGCAGCCCACCATGACGGCTGGGATGCTGTGGCAGGGTACCTGTGCTCAAGGGTGTGTTCAGCGAGAGAATAAACTTGTAGTGCGCGCCAGCGCTAAAGTTCCGCTGCTGCGCCAGACCCCTTAAGCTATGCCTTGACTACGCTGCCAGTCAAGCGTCTGCGCCTTTATATACTCATAAAATGCATTGCGCTGCTGTCGTAAAACCTCTTCGACATAGCCCATTGCTGTCTTTAAGTTTTGAGCAGACATCTGGCTCATCCGGTCTGGATGGGTTAACACCGCTTGGATTTTGTTGGCTAAGGCAGCGGCATCTCCGGCTGCCACCAGATCCTCCGGCGGCAACAGTTCAGGAATACCGCCCACTGCCGTCGCGATGCAGGGTTTGCCTCGCGCCATTGCCTCTACCATGGCGCGGGGCAGCCCTTCTTGAAACGACGGCATCAGAAACACATCGGCCTGGTCTAGTTCTGCAAAAATGCGATCGCCTGCCGGAAGTTTCCCTAAAAACTGAATCCGTTCTCTGATGCCTAAATCAGCCGCCTGCTGCTCTAGCTCAGGTCTATGTTTGCCGTCTCCAATGATTTTGAGGCTCAGGTCTATACCCTGCTGAGCACAAAGGGCGATCGCCGTAATGGCAATATGGGGGGCTTTATAAAGCTGCTCTAATGACCCAATCATGACCAGTCCGAACTGAGTTTGGCGATCATTATAAATTCGAGGCGCTTCTAGAACATAGCGAGACGGCAACTCCACATCAGACACCCCCACCGAATAATTCGGGCAAGGATATCTTTTTTGTAGCGCCGCTTTTGTGACATAAAGTGCCGCACTAGCCCGTCGGCAATCCTTACGAAGCTGTCTGGGCAACACTTGGCGCAGTAAAGGCCGGAGCGGACTTTTGATTGCGCCTGGGGCTAAAACATCGTAAGGGTCTGCGCCCACTTCTAGCCCATAGGGATGGCTGCTTTTGCTTAAGATCTTGAGCAGCGCAGTCCCAGCCGTACTTGGGGTAATAATAACCGCCGAATTAGGAGAATATACCTCTCGGGCGCGCGTCTGAATCTGGCCTCGTTTCAGCAGATACTGAACGGGGCCGATATACTCAGGCATGGGGAAAAATTTGACCCCAGGCCCTTCAACGGGCTTAGCCGTTGGGTCTTCGATGGGAAACAGTCTTCCCATTAACGTGACGGAATCAAATACGTCTAAATAACGCTGACCAAAGCGCTCATAAAATGTATTAAAGGATGCCGGACGGCCTTGGTTGAGGACAAACCGATTATCTTGGGCAAGAATGCAGTGCATAGGTGAAGTTCAGATGAGTTAAGCAATGAAAAGAAAAGAAAGAAAATAACATCTGGGCTTTGTAGGGGCGGGTTTTGCCGATAAATCTAGGATTCTCCAATGCAGGATCAGCTAAACCCGCCCTTACATACAGGAGCTATCTTAGCCAGCTAGATTTAGGTTTACGCCTCGCGCCAAACCTGATTTTTTGTAGATCTAACCATTTAGAAATGCCAATGGCACCCCAATAGGGCATCACCGCATACCAAACTAACGCTCTCACATGGAGCGCGGCTTCAGAACGGGCATAAAACGGAAAATACACTGAAAAGGTGGCAATCAACGCAATCCTGGCAGGCGATCTAGAATTAATAGCCCAAAGCACTAAAGACGTATATAAAAAGCCAATGATGCCCAGCGCAATAGGGCCACCTACCCAGCCAAAGTTAAGGTAGGCCTCGGCAATAAATGAGTAGCCATAGCCCCCACCCCGCGACGCAAATTCAGGATCGATCGCCCAGGTCAGCCAACTCCCTGCTAGGCCGCGCTCAATGGTGGGATGGAGTTTCCAGAAAAAATTGGGAACCAGTGTTAACAGCGCATACCCATAATCTGCACCCATCTGAAAGGGACGTGCGCTAGGCACTAAATTCATCGTATGGGCAGTGGTCATCATGGTGCCCCCCATCTCCGTGAGCATACTAACCACAGGGTTAGAATCTCCATAGAGCTGAGACTGTAACGCATCTAGGGAATTGCCTTGCTGACCCGCAAGGTTGCGAGAGGCTGCCACAATGGGGAAAATCAGGGCTAGGGCGATCGCACAGCCGACCACCACGGCTGCCGGAAGCTTTACCACCCACTCATGCCATAGCCAAACCAGCGCCGATGCCGCAGAGCCAACCTTCCGGCGTTGCCCCAATAACAGCCGACTCAGCACATACAGAATCATGAGTGCTAAGGCAATATTGCGCGTTCGCTTACTGTAGGCTGATGAGCCTTTGACGGAACTACCCGCAAGCAAAAATACGGCAGCAGGAATCAAAAACTCTCCAATTACGCCGGGTAACGCCCCCGCGCTGGTTTCCTGCTCACCTTGGTACAGACCCTCATAGCCTCGAGTCAGCACAACCTGAAGGGATTTCAAAAAAACGTAGATGGATGGCAGCACAGAAATTGAGGCCAGCCCCCAGCCAATCCAAACGGCACCGGAGGAAGTATCTAATGGTTGAGCATTCGCAACTTGTCGTCTACAAGATTGATCGAAGAGAGGATCAGCCGTGTCTTGAGATAAGGTCGGGGATGGATTGAGAGGGATTGATCGCCGTTTTCTGCTGCCATCGCGTTTAAAAGGCTGACGTAAGCTAGACAGTGCCGTAATGCCGTTACGGGCAACCAAACTGAGCAGCGCACCTAAATGAAACGCAGAAAGTCCAAAGGTGATAAAAAACAGCGTATCTGACAGTGTTGCAGCAGAGAATTGCCCCCTCAACAGGCCAAAGCGATTCAGGTGAAACACTTCTAGCAGTGCTTGACCCGCATTAAACAAAATGGCTGAAACCAAAAAAATCGTGTAGGGGTCAAACAGCTTACGTGTGACCCAAAACCAAGATCCTAAAGACCAAATGGAGAGAACGAGAACCCAACAGCAGCAAGGATAAATCAGAGATTCTGGCTGAAGATAGGTGGTAGACTTCAGCAAAAACAGTCCGACAATCGCAAGAACTTGAACACCGATCGCAATGCACAAACGGATAGGACTATGGAGCATGGCTTAAGGTTTCTCGCTACCCGTCATTTTTGATTGCCCTAATGCTTCGATTGACTGTCGATACAAAGAGACTAACTGCCTAGCGCTATGGGTAATATTAAAGGCGCTCGATTGCAGTGTCTCTAGCCCGATGTTGTGGGTTTGGTGTAGATGCTGCGATCGCACCGTTAAGATCTTCTCAGCCCAAGCTAATGCAGGCTGCTGTAAAGAGAGCCGAGTGATTAGTGCAGGCACGGCGTTTAGCTCTGGTGTAATCGTGTCAGACAAGACCATCGGCAATCCTGCCGCCTGGGCTTCAATACCTACTAAAGGTAAGCCTTCATAAAACGAGGGCAATACAAAAATATCCATCACGCTGTTCATTAACCGAGGAACATCCGGTCGCAGACCCGCAAACAAAATGCGGTCTTTCCATGCACTTTGCGCTACTAGCGCCTCAATCTCAGGGCGAAGGGGGCCATCCCCAATCATCAGTAGGTATGCTTTGGGGTCACGCTGGCAAACTTCTGCCGCAATGTCTAAAAGAAACGGATGATTTTTTTGATGCTCAAATCGACCCACATGCCCTAGTACAAACGCATCGACCGGAATCCCCAACGCTGCGCGCGCCTGATCTGCGTCTTCAGCCGTTTTAAAGGGCAGTAAATCGACCCCATAGTATAAAAGCTGCCAGCGACCGTCTTTTTCCCACTGCGCACCAAATAAATCTTGGGCTGCTTCACGACTGGCGGCAAGACCTACCGTTGCATGTTTATAAATCCAGGCTTGGGTTAGGTTTATGTACAGCCGTCGGAGCCATCCTGCCTGTTTAGAGACAGGCGAAGTATCGTTATGGCTGTGGGCAAAGCGAACGGGCACCTTCATTTGGTGAGCCAGGTGGAGCGTAAACCCACTAAAGTGATGGACGTGGCTATGGATGATTTGGTATGGGTTGCCGCCGCTGCGGCCCTCTCGTAAAATCTGCTTAAACAGACGAACATACCGCCAAGGCTGGGTACGATCTATCGGACATCGCCAAATCCGACAGCCCAGCGCCTCTACTTCTGCGTCGTAAGCACCAGGAGTTTCGGTTTGCACCAAAAAATCAACCTGGATCTGGTCACGATCAAGCTGGCGCAGCACATGCATCAGCCATGTTTCAACACCGCCCCGCTGTAAAATCCCCACAACGTGCAGAACTCGAATGGGGGTGGCGCGACTGCTACTGCCGCTGGTGTTGCTATGCGTCATACAAAGATTGTGGGTGAGGGTCGAGTGCTACAGGCGATTTAAGGGCATGGACTAAAATTGCAAAACAAAGCAGCACCCGCAGCACCCCTGTCATAATCATGGCGGTCGGTATGCCGCTCAGTCCCTGACTGGGAATGAGGAAGAAACAGGCGATCGCCATCACCACTGCCGTCGTTGCAAACAGCGGCACCTGTACCCGAAAATAGCGAGCACAGGTAATGCCAGTACCCAGAAAAGCAGAAATGTATTCTAAGGCTGCTGCCACCATTAACCACACTAATAAATCACTGTACTGAGCATATTCAGCCTTATATAACAGCGTTAAAAGCTGTTTCCCCAATAGCCAAGTCACTCCAACCCCAATGCCGCCCAAAAGTGCGCCTAACCCAATCAGATTAAACAGTAGACTGGCAAAGGCTCTGCGTCTACCGTCGGTATAGTACTTCGCCAACCTTGGTGAAGCGGCCTGGGCTAACGCACCCTGAACAATAGAGCCAACCAGCATGAGATAGGCGATCGCCGCAAAGATTCCTAAATCTCGAGGACTCAAGAAATGCTCAATAAAGTATCGCGGGATATTAGTATTGAGCGAAATCAACAGCATCACAAATCCTAGGGGTAAGGTCAGCCCCATCAGCTTCTGCTGTGTCTGCCACTGCAAAATTGGCTTAAGACTCTGAAAACCCTGATCAGCAAACGTTTTGACAAATCGCCGCATCACGCGTAAATCATAGCCCACAAGCATTGCCAGCCATGCCACCGCCAGCCCAATCACACCCCCTACCACGGTTCTAAAGGTCATTACCCCTATCACCAGCAAAATCAAAGACAGCGCGCCCCGACCAATCAAAGAAACCGCGATAAAGTCCATCCGCTCCTGCTGCTGCATATAGCCATAGCACACATCACTCATAGACTCGATCGCCTTCGCAATCCCAATAATTAAAACCACCACAATCGTCGAACGGTCATAGGGAAGCATCGCAGCAATAAACGCCAGACTGCCCAACGCCATCACCGTCGAAGCCAGACGTAAGCCCAAGTAATCATTAAACGTAAACTGAGCCTGAGCATCCGTTGCCTGCACCACTCTAAGCTGAAGATTGAAAAACATGAATAGAGGAGCCGTTACTGCAAAGGCAAAGGTAAAGGTTCCCACCATTTCGGGTGTCCCCAATTTAGCCAGCACAATCAGAATGCCCCACTGACAGGCCGAGTAAAAGACATTCCCGATTAAAGTCCAAGAAAAATTTCGGCGAAGGCTAAAGCCTTGAGCCATAGAAGAAGATTTCAACAATGCTCTCCTGCGTGAAACGCGTCTGAGGGCAGCATCGCAATGGAGGACACAGCAATGGGTAATGTTTCTCGATTCATACCGTACTTACTCTCCAACCTGAGATCGAGATCGAATTGAGGCACTTCGAGCGCCCACCAACGTCTTTGCTTCTCTTTCAGAAATAGGCTTCAAGAAAAAGTAGCCCTGCCCATACTTGCACTGAAGCGTTTTTAACTGCATGACTTGCTTTGGCGTCTCAATCCCCATCGCAATAATCTCAATCCCAAATTGAGAAGATAAATCTAGCGCAGTGCGGAAAAAGTCAAGATTGCCTCGGTCTGTCCCTAACTGCCTTACTCTAGATCGATCAATCTTGAGACTATCAAAAATATGAATCCATTCAGACAGCGGAGCCAAACTTTTAAGCGAAGAATGCCCAAAGTTATCAATCTGTAAATGAAGCCCCATTCCCTTAAGCTGTAGCAAAGTGGGAATAGCAAAATCTGGATGGCGGCTAATAAACTGCTCTGGGATTTCTAGTCTCAGTTGAGACACATCTACAGCCGTTTGCTGAATAATCTCATACATTCGCGCAACTAGATCCGGCTGTCTTAGCTGATTTTGAGACAGATTAATGCTGACGGTAATGGGGGATTGCGTCTGAAGCGCCTTGTTCCAAGCCTTGAGTTGAGCACAGACTTCCTGTAAACCCCACCAGCCAATTTCATGAATGATGCCTGTCGCCTCAGCTAATGCAATAAACGCCGCAGAAGGCATTAGCCCACGCTGAGGGTGGTACCATCGCAGTAATGCCTCAAAGCCCGTAATAATATGCTCTTTCTCAAGCAGCATAATGGGTTGATAAAAAATCTTTAGCTCCTGTTGCAGAACGGCCTTCTGAAGATCGCTGTGATTTAAGGTCGCGTCAACGCCTCTAGGACTCCCCGCAAAAAATAGAGATTCAGACTCTCGAGATCCATACAGCGGAATCACGTTTGAAGTCTTTAGCACTGATATAGATGGCTCTGACTCAACCGCCACAGATGAATAGGTTGGACGATACCCAGCCACAAGCTGCTCTAACAAAAACAAGGTCAAGGCATCGTTATTGTAGGCCGATGCAGCACACAGCATATCAACCGTTTCCGTCAACATATTTGGGAGCTGTTCGCTAGCATTTTTAACCACCAACAGCTTTTCATGGGCCGTCGATCCATAATTTTCACCAGGAATCAGAAGTTCTTCAAATAGTTTTTCGCCCGGACGGGTTCCTGTAAATACAATGTCAATGTCTTGGCCTACTTCATAGCCAGAGAGACGAATGAGATCGGTGGCAAGATCAACAATTTTGATGGGCTGTCCCATATTTAACATCAAGATCTGGCCTTTATGACTCATCACGGAAGCCTGAAGCACAAGCTGCACCGCTTCTGGAATGGTCATAAAGTAGCGACACATATTGGGGTGAGTGACGGTTACGGGACCCCCAGCAGCAATCTGACGGGTGAAGGTTGGAATGACGCTACCGCGACTGCCCAAAACATTTCCAAAGCGAACCACCACAAAGGCACGACCGCTCTGTCGAGCCGCATTTAAAACCAGCATTTCTGCAACTCGCTTGGTTGCGCCCATCACGCTAGTGGGGTGTACCGCTTTATCGGTCGAAATCATGACAAAGTGCTGGACATCATGACGAAGGGCAACTTCCGTCAGGTTTTTGGTGCCCTGAACATTATTGGTAACGGCTTCTGAAGGGTTCGCTTCCATCAGTGGAACGTGCTTATGGGCAGCAGCATGAAACACAACATCTGGCTTAAATTGCGCAAAGGCTGCATCTAAACGCACCAAACTGCGAAGGTCTGCAATACAGGTCACTAAACGAGGTCGCAGGGAGGGGATATGTCCTTGGGCAGATTCACTAAGGGCAATTTGCTCAAGTTCTTGCTGGATATTGAAGACAGAATTTTCACCATGCCCCAAGAGGACAATGACCGCTGGCTGAAGCTTATAAATTTGACGGCACAGCTCACTGCCAATGGAACCTCCGGCTCCGGTCACTAAGACGGTTTTACTCTTTAAAAATGCTGAGACGACTGCGAATTCTGTCTGGATTGGCTCCCGTCGCAGTAAATCTTCGATTTTGATGTCTCGTACGCTCTCGGTGCGGATCCGACCATCCAAAATTTCATGAATCCCTGGCAAGGTGCTCGCCTTCACCCCTTGCTGACGGCAAATGGTCAAAATTTCACGGATCACCTGTCCAGATGCGGAAGGAATTGCAATAATGACGCGCTCAACTTTTTTCGCGGCTAAGATTTGCGCAATTCGATAGCGATCGCCGAGTACTCTCAAGCCAGAAATATGATAGTTCAGCTTGCTTGGATCATCATCGGCAAACCCAACAGGCCATAACCCCGCATCAGGATGTTTCTGCATTTCTCGCACTAACGAAATCCCTGCACTCCCTGCCCCAAACACAAGCACATTTGTAAAATGAGGACGATGAGTACGCTGCTGCGTGACGCGCTCAAAAAACGGGATACTAAAGCGAACGGCTCCCACCAACAAAAAGCTGAATAGCCCATCTAAAAAAGGAAGCGAACTCGGCAAGAAATTTGAAGGTAAGTTCGCGACCAAATTTATGGCGTAGAACGCAATGCTCTGAAACAGCGTAAATATGATGGTTAACAGAGAAAAGTAAGCCAGTTCATCAATCCCAGCAAATCGCCAGTATCGACGGTAAAACCCGCAAGCTGCCAGTACCGTAATCTTAAGGGTGACAAAAATTGCGGTCGCTAAGGCAAGGCGATCAGAATATCGGGACGCCAGACTCAACCCGTCTAAACGAATACATAAGGCCAAAAGAGGCGTTATCAAAAAAATGACCGCATCAACAGCCATGAGATGACGGTTAATGGGAGTTAATAAATTTCGCTTCAATTTTTTTAACATTTTAAAGGTTTTTATAGTCTAAACTAGGTATGTTTGGACAGATAATTTATGATGGATAAAAATATAAATCTTGCGGAAAAATAAGATTTATATTTTAAAAATCTTTGCTAACACAATAAAGAATACTAAAAATCAATATTCTCGCTATACGTTCTTGCTATACATAGATGTACTGGCTTTCACGAAGAAGGACTCAGGCATAATTTTTTTAAACCTTCACAAGCCCTCACAGCTTAGCCACTTTCTTTTTTGAACGTCAAGCTTTCTTGCTCTATTAAAGAGCCTTAATTTGATTAAAGCAGCTTGTCTTAAGACCCGCTGATCAGGATCTGACCTAGACGGGTAAACCATGAACACCTTATGGTATGCGTTCCTTGTGAGAGGTACGACAGCATATTGAAAACCACCACTCCATCTTGAGTTGCACTGCCAGAGTCGGCTTCAGTCACGACAGATGCATGAATCAAAGATATATAGGCTTCAGCCATTTTTTCTTTTAGAAAGGACTTGTCAGTGGGTGATTGACTTAGGCATACTTAGGGGACTACATGCTCAGGAACAACGCTGACCGATCAACATATCGTTTTTGACGACATGCCTAGGGGGGATTTAGCTTATGATCGCAATTCTTTAGTCTTCTTTAGCAGACTTTAGAGCGTTAAACTTTAAATATTTAAATTCATTTTGATTTGTGTTTTTACATGATGAACATAGGTACTCACAGATCTATTGCTCCCCTCTTATCTTTGTACTCCCTTCGTTTCAAGCCACACTGGTTCTCGGCACTCACGGTATTCACTACAATTACTGCGCTGGGTGCGGGGTTTGCGCTCATGCAGAAGCCAGCCTATGAAGCCGAAGGGAAAATGGTTTTGAAGCGGGTCAGCCCAAGCTCAGTGTTTACAGAGGTTGGTAAAGAAGTAGATCGCCTAGACGCACTCTCTAACCTTGGGAACCCTACGCTAACCCAAGCAGAAATTATTCAGTCGCCGCCCTTAATTCAAACGGTCGTTAAAACGTTAGATTTGCGAGATAACAAAGGAAGCTCTCTCTCTGTTACAGACTTTAAGCGTCGCCTGACGGTGAGTGCCATTAATGCGACAGATGTTTTAAAAGTGTCCTTTAAAGACAAAGACCCTAAACAAGCCGCAGATGTAGTCAATCAACTGATGGCTCAGTACCTCAAGACATCGATCCAAGCCAATCAAGAAGAAGTTGTAAAGGCAAAGCAGTTTATTCAAAAACAGGTGCCTGAGGCAGAAGCTGAGCTGAGACGAGCCGAAACAAATCTGCGGCAGTTTTTGCAAACCAACCAGCTCATTGAGCTGAAAGAAAAGGTGAAGGCTTCTGAGGGGCGCACCAACGATCTTCAAAAGCAGATTGGAGACATTCAGGCGCAGGTTGCTAATACCGAGGCGCAGATGGCTGCAACGTCTCAAAAATTGGGGATGAGTCCCGATCAGGCGATCGCCCTGGCCTCTCTGAGCCAATCTTCTGAAGTTCAAGACGTCATCAAAAATATTCAAACGGCTGAATCTCAGTTGGTGCAAGAGCGCAACCGTCTCACCGAGGATCACCCTTCGGTGGTGCTGCTTGCCAATAATTTGGCGAATTACAAAAGTTTGCTTCAGCAAAAGTCTGCCAAGATTTTGAGTGCGCAGCAAACTAATGTTGCGGTGCCAGATACCAACCAGCTCATTGGTGCGCTCAAGCAAGATTTGTCAGCAGAACTGGTGCGGCTAGACACCACCCGCCAGGGATTGCTTAAACAGTCAAAGGATCTGAGCAGCACGCTGAGTGGGTATAAGCAAAAATCTACCGATCTGCCGCAGTTGGTACAGCAGCAAAATGAATTAGAGCGTAAGGTACAGGCGGCACAAACTAGCTATACAGGGTTAGTCCAAAAGCTTAAAGATACGCAAATCGCAGAGAATCAAACCCAAGGGAATGTCAGAATTGCGGCCTCGGCCTTGCCGCCAGACAAGCCAGCAGGGCTGGCGAAGCCCATCATTCTTGGCGCAGGCGTTTTGCTAGGGCTGATTGGCGCAGCGGCAACGGCCTTTTTCCTCGAAATGACGGCACAAATGATCCGCACCGCAGAAGATGCCGAACACGCGTTTGACCTAAAAATCTTAGGCATTATTCCCACCTCAGGCCGCAGCCGCAATCTTTTGCTCTACGATGGCGGCACTGCCTACCATATTCCAGAGGTTGCGGTTCGCGATAAGCCAGGTTCGCCCACCTGCGAGGCGTATCGCTTACTTCAGGGGCACCTCAAGGTGCTGAATGCTCAACGTCGTCAGCGGGTGATGCTGGTAACGAGTGCCACACCAGAGGAAGGCACTTCAAGCATTTGTGCCAATCTAGGCGCGGCGATCGCCCAAACCCATCGGCGTGTGCTTATTATTGATGCCAATATTCATACCCCTGTCCAAGATGAAATCTGGTTTATTTCTCAAATGGAAGGGTTAAGCAACCTTCTGCTCGAAAATGTTTCACTTTGGGCGGTGGTGCATAACGTGGCACCCAACCTAGACATTTTGCCCTTTGGCAATGCGGTGTCTGACGAGCCATTCTACTTAGACAACGCGCGGATGGAGGCACTCGTCGAGCATTTCTCCAACCTCTACGATCTCGTCATCCTCGATACGCCAGCCCTCAACGTTTCGGCAGATACGGCATTACTCGGCACCTTAGCCGACAGCATTATCGTGGTGGCACGACCCAATCATTTAGATTATGGCAGCGTCTCTTCTGTTCTGCCGATTGTAGAACAGTGGAGCGATCGCGTCTTAGGGCTTGTGGTTAATGGCGTCCCCCTCAATCAGGCCACCTACAGCTACAATGTCCCCGATGCGCCCGTCTCTCCCGATACATCCCCCCAAGCCCCGCTCCCTTCTGCTCGGTCAGCAGCGTCACAGCAGCTTCATTCCACCATTAATCTAGAAAAGATTGAATCGCCGCTGACAAATCCTCAGCGCGAGCCTCGGACTGAGCTGCAACCTGACGGTCATCAGACTTTGAATCAAGCCGATCTCGTGCGACTGGCAGACCCGGAGCTTCAGCAGCTAGTCGAAACCCTCAGTCAAAATTGGTTGAGGGCAACCCGACTGATTCAGGAGCAGGAGGAGGAACTCGATTTACAGTCGCAAACGGTGAGCGAACTTCAGTCACGGCTTCACAATGCCAGAGACTATCACCGTCACGCCGCCAGCGAGTACGACAAACTGAGTTTAGAAGTTCAGCTTGCCGATGAAGAGGAGCGCAAACGGCTGCTGGATCAAACTTTGGGAGGCCAGCGGCGGCGACTCAGAAACCAGCATGAAACCCTGCGTCAAGCCCTTGAGCTTTTGCGCACAAAACAAGGGAGCGCCTCTACAACCGTCTTACCTAAGCTAGATGACTTCACCGTTGCCGCCAAGGGAAAGTACCCATGGCAGTGAACTCATAGCGACTTTGGGTTAAAGGGTGCGTGGGTAAAACGGCTGGGCAAAACGGCGAGGGCAAGATTAGACCTCTTGCACAAATATTACCCTCTTCCCCAGCCCCTCTCCCATAAAGGGCGAGGGGAGTTAGGATTAGCCCTTCTCCCCTTGTGGGAGAAGGGTAAAGCCTTTGGGCCATAAGAAAGGGATGAGGGGGCTAGGATTGATGCAAGACATCTATTATCTATGTTGCCCATAAGAAACCCGTCACGGATGCCTAAAGTTTGTCAGAATGGAGAGTACGGCAAGATTAAGCCGATTCTTTGTGGTGGCTGGCATACAGGCTTATGACTGAGGTTCCCGTTTCTCGCATTCGCAATTTTTCAATCATTGCCCATATTGACCACGGTAAGTCTACCCTGGCTGACCGCCTGCTCCAGGCGACCGGAACCGTTAGCTCACGGGATATGAAAGAACAGTTCCTCGATAATATGGAGCTAGAACGCGAGCGCGGTATCACCATTAAGCTTCAGGCAGCACGGATGAACTACACCGCCGCCGACGGGCAAACCTATGTGCTGAACCTGATCGACACGCCAGGGCACGTTGACTTCACCTACGAAGTATCGCGCTCCCTTGCCGCCTGTGAAGGGGCGCTGCTGGTGGTGGATGCTTCCCAAGGGGTTGAGGCACAAACCCTTGCCAATGTGTATCTCGCCCTCGAAAATAACCTCGAAATTATCCCCGTTCTCAACAAAATTGACCTACCTGGGGCAGAACCTGATCGCGTGGCGGGGGAAGTGGAGGAAATTATTGGTTTAGATTGCAGCGATGCGATTTTGGCCTCGGCGAAAGAAGGCATTGGCATCTCTGAAATTTTAGAGGCGATTGTCCAAAAAGTTCCGCCGCCTGCCGATACGGTAGATCAGCCCCTTCGCGCCCTCATTTTTGACAGCTACTATGACCTGTATCGCGGCGTGGTGGTTTATTTTCGGGTCATGGATGGGAGCGTTAAACGGGGCGATCGCGTCCTTCTGATGGTGTCGGGCAAAGAATATGAGATTGATGAGCTGGGCATACTTGCCCCCACCCAAAAGCCTGTTGACGAACTCCATGCCGGAGAAGTGGGCTATTTTTCTGCCGCCATTAAAGCCGTTGCCGATGCTCGCGTGGGCGACACCATTACCCTAGCCGCGAAACCCGCAGCGGAGGCACTGCCAGGATACGTGGAAGCCAAGCCGATGGTCTTTTGCGGCATGTTCCCCATTGATGCGGCTCAGTTCCCTGAGCTGAGGGAAGCACTAGAACGACTTAGCCTTAATGATTCGGCATTGCGCTATGAACCCGAAACCTCTAGTGCAATGGGCTTTGGCTTCCGCTGTGGATTTTTGGGCTTGCTGCATATGGAAATCGTGCAGGAGCGCCTAGAGCGAGAGTACAACCTCGACCTAATTATCACCGCGCCTTCCGTGGTGTATCGGGTGACGAGCATTAATGGCGAGGTGGAGCTGATCGATAACCCCAGCAAACTCCCCGATCCTCAAGCCCGTGAAAAAATGGAGGAACCCTATGTCAAAGTGGATATGATTACGCCAGAAGAGTATGTCGGTTCCCTCATGGAGTTGGCGCAAAGCCGACGCGGGGAGTTTAAGGATATGAAGTACCTCACCCAGGGGCGTACCACTGTCACCTATGAGCTGCCCCTAGCAGAAGTGGTCACAGACTTTTTTGACCAAATGAAATCGCGATCGCGCGGTTACGCCAGCATGGAATACCACATCATTGGCTACCGCGAAAATACCCTCGTCAAAATGGATATTTTGATTAATGGCGATCCGGTAGATGCTCTCGCGGCGATCGTGCATCGAGACAAAGCTTATTACATGGGTCGTGCTTTTGTTAGCAAGCTCAAGGAGCTGATTCCGCGTCACCAGTTTAAGATCCCGATTCAGGCGTCGATTGGTTCTAAGGTGATTGCCAGCGAAAGTATTCCGGCATTGCGCAAGGATGTATTAGCCAAGTGCTATGGCGGGGATATTTCCCGAAAGAAAAAGCTGTTAGAGAAACAAAAGGCTGGGAAAAAACGGATGAAGTCTGTCGGGCGCGTAGATGTGCCCCAAGAAGCATTTATGGCGGTGCTGCGCCTGAAGGACGAATAGTCTGTAAGGGCGGGTTTAGCTGATACTGCGTTGGAGAATCCTAGATTTATCGGCAAACCCCGCCCCTACAAAACCTGAATCTATTTTCTTCTCATTCCTAAGCTTAAATGCCAGCTTGAACCATCGCTTCGGTTAAGAGGTTCAAAATACCCAAGGTGTCTGCCCAGTCTGTGAGGTAGCTATAGTCTAGGTTGTCATACTGAACCTTTAAGACCCCTAACACGTCGCGCCACTGCTTCTCAGACTGGCTGGCTTTGCCCCAAACTAGTTTTTGCAAAATAATATCTTCTGTGCTGCAAAGCCAGATAGACGCTTCATCGGTCAAAGGATATTGGATGCGACGAGCCATTTTAGAGTGTGAGAACGCATCATTTCCTGAAATAAAGAGATCGATCTTTTCACTACTCGCTAGGCTAATAACGTTAAAAGATGTACATCTCCCATTCACTGCATCTTCTACGGCTATCTCGCTAATGTAAAACTCATTCTCAAGGGCTTGAATCAACGCTGGACTTTGAAGGGGTGTAATCTCGATTACCAGATCCAAATCTTCGCTGTATCTCGATTCGCCCCAAAGCGAACTGGCTAAGGAGCCACCAATGTAATATTCAATGCCCAACCTTTCAAGGATGCGTGAAATGGCGCTAGCAAGGCTGATAGGGTCTTCAATCACGGCTTTACGGGTTGGGCTAAGTTTACGAATACTGCAATCCAGCTTCTGGACACGCTGGGCTTTAAGGAATGGCGTTAATTGACGCAGCAATGTAAACATCAGCACATCCGCATCAACACTCGTATCCTCTGCTTGGGCACGGTAGCCCTGTTTTACAGTAGCTTGCGGCATTGGGGGCATTGCGATCGCTTTATTCTGTGCTGAACCCTAATCTAAACGCGCTTCAAAATACTTAGCCCGTGGCTATCGGTACCGCAGGTTTTCAGTAGCCCATAGGCTTGACTTAGCTCCACCACCGTTCGCGTTTGAGCAGGACTCGGTTGCCAAGGATCCAGATTACCGTAGCAGTAGTAAGCTTCAACGCCATCAATCCCCAAGCGCACGGCAGCAGAAATCAGCTCGGCAGGCTGTTTTTTATACCGAACCGGATGGGCCAAAACGACAAGCCCACCTGCATCCTGAATGGCTTGAATAACCTGAACCGCTTTTGCGGCCTCGCCAACAGGAGCTTGCCCCAGTAAATAAGGCTTTATTGCTGAATTCCCAGGATCAAACCCATAGCCTAAAAGGTGAACCTCTATATCCAATAATTTTGCGGTGATTTCAACCCCAGACCACAGTTGCGGAGATGGTTGATTTTGGGTGTTCTGTAAATTCCAGCGATCTAACCAACGCTGTGCCGCTCTATACCCTGCCACCGTATGGTGATCGGTAATTGCTAGCCCTTTTAAGCCAGAGGAAACAGCCTGCTGAACCAATTCCTCTGGGCGCATTTGACCGTCAGAATAAATGGTATGAAGGTGAAAATTATAGGTTGATGGACAACTACTAGGTATAAGCGACTGAAAGACTGATTTAAGAGAGGTTATAGCTCCCTGCAAACCTGGATTCACAACCATTGTGGCGCTGTCCTAACGATTCCCCAATGAGATCCTAATATTATTTTTAGAATGTCGCTAGGATTCTAACAACCTGATTGAGCTAATGTGCAGTCTTTTGTCATCAAGACGATTGCACAACCCAAATCCTACGCCTCTGGCTCTGGCTCTGAAGGCGTGTTGAGAAAATAGGTTAAAAACGCGCCTAAAAAGCCAATACTAAACCCAGCAACGTTGCGAAAGATGGGAAGCCATTCGGTCGTGCGAACCAGCACTGGACCTAAACCAAAGGACAAAAACAGCATGCCCCACAGCGGAGAAAACAGTAAAGCCCACTGCCAAGCAAAGACTTGACCCTCTTTGCGAGGACGACCCGAAAAGCCACAGATAATGCCACCAATGACGGACGTGACCAGCGTTAAAATCCACTGCTCTTGAGGTAGACCTGGGACTACGCTACATCCGCCTTTGCGCAAGCATCCTTCCACAGAAGCAAAAGCCTGGATGATCGCCTGATCCTCTCCGTTATCGCGTACAAAATACTGGTTGCCGAATCGAGTCTGTAGCTCAATCCAAAAGGTGCGTGGCAGCAAAGGATAAAAATCATCGCCAACGGCAAAACTAAGAATGTTGCCGCCTTTGCCGTCCGCAACCAGCACCACACTTTTCTTGTCGAGCTTCCAGAAGTTGATAACGGCTCTACCTGGGGTCTGCTCAAACTGGGTCAAGACGCGCAGTCTCCAGCCCGTTTCAGCCTCAAACGCATCTAGCTCTTTAACCAGGTTCTCTTTCTGAAGGCTCGTGAAGGTTTTTGCTAAATCCACGACAGGCGTTAGCTGGGCAGGTAAAAGCTGAGGGTTGTCATAGGCTTTTGCCTCTGGCCCGATCGCCCACAAACTCAATACAACCATCAAGGCTAAACCCGCTCGAAGCCAACGTTGCAGAAGAGAATGTTTCATGAATTTATAAGAAAATTTCAAAAGAGCTGCCATCTGTCGTCAGGCAAGTGTTGTTAAGCAAGCTGATAAATCTTAACACTTGTTTACGTTTCTCTAATAATACTACGAGTCAACCTCAACGTGCTCAACTCAAAAATGGATCAGCCCCCCCCTTGAAAACGAACCGTAAGGGTTGTGGGTGCTGATGATTTCAGTCTGGTGCATTTTTTTTGACCAGTTAGATTACCCTTATGAAGGGGTAGCAGCAGCAATAGCAGCAATGGCTTGGCCTGTTTGCGCTTAAAAACTTAGCAGGAGAAAACGCAGTGGCTCATACCATAGTGACCAATGTTTGTGAGGGTGTTGCAGATTGCGTCGATGCTTGTCCGGTGGCCTGCATCCATGAAGGGCCAGGCAAAAATACAAAAGGAACCGACTGGTTTTGGATTGATTTCTCAACCTGTATTGATTGTGGCATTTGCCTCCAGGTGTGCCCTGTAGAGGGCGCAATTGTGGCGGAAGAGCGTCCCGAACTGCAAAAAACGCCAGCATAGTAAAGCAGCCTGACGGGAAAAGTCTTCGTCACCGCATATTTTTCTGGCATTGGGTTTTAGGGATGGGTTCTAGGGACAAGCTTTAGTGACTAGTGGTTAACCCTCGCTCTCGTAGCTGCTGAATAAAAAAGTCTTCGAGGGTAGGGCGGACTAAATCCATTTTGAGGAGCTGGGCTTGGCTTTCATGTAAAGCCTGCATCAACTGTTCTGGTTCACCGCGAAATTCACCGTGCCAGCGATTGCCCTGAATCTCCAGACCTGGCACCAATTGATGCAGTGATTTTGCATCGCCCCCGCGCCCCTGAATTTGGTAAATCTCAGTATCAGTCCCCAGCAGCTCATCTAGGGTGCCTTCACAGATAAGGTCGCCCTGGGCCAAAATGGCAACGCGATCGCAAATCACCTCCACATCTGACAGGACGTGGCTGTTGAAAAAAATAGTTTTGCCTTGGGCTTTAAGAGACAGAATAATCTCACGCATCTGGTAGCGTCCCAATGGGTCTAGCCCCGACATCGGCTCATCTAAAAAAATCACGTCTGGGTTATTAATCAGCGCCTGAGCCATGCCCACGCGCTGAAGCATCCCCTTCGAGTAGCGCCGCATCTGCTTTTTCTTGGCGGCTGACTGCGCTAACCCCACCAGATCTAGCAGTTCTGGTATGCGCTTGCGTCTCACCGAGGCCGGGAGCTGAAACAGACCTGCCGTAAATTCTAAAAACTCCCAGCCTGTGAGGTAGTCGTAAAAGTAGGGGTTTTCTGGCAGGTAGCCAATTCGCTGCTTGATACTGAGATCGCCCAAAGGTTTCCCCAAAATAAACCCGCGCCCTGCCGTAGGGCGGATAATACCCAGCAAGGCTTTGAGGAGCGTCGTTTTACCCGCCCCATTCGGCCCTAATAGACCAAAGGTTTGACCTGCATACACCGACAGCGTGCATTGCTTCAGCGGCGTAACCACCTTATTAAGCCAGAAGCCTGTGCGGTAAGACTTTTTAAGGCTAAACGTTTGTACCACTGGCTGCTCGGGCGACTCTAGCTGAAGGTCAGCCTCAGATAAACTCGCAACGCTCATAGGCCATTATTCCCCGTAAACACTAACGAATCAGCAGTAGGGCAGACTGGAACAACCCAATGCCCAAGCCTAGGATACCCCCAAGGTTTACGATAGCCTGCAACTCACTTTTAACAATTCCCTGAATCGCGTCTTCTA
>JANNDV010000279.1:0-23382 GCA_031387975.1 Acaryochloridaceae cyanobacterium OTE_75_metabat_521
AGGCCGATCATGGGCTGCTGCAAACAGAGGGAGCGGCGATCTCTGAAGTGTTGCTTAAGCTTATAAAAGGATAGCGACAGCACTCAGCCTCATCATGATGTGAAGGTTTTATTAGAATTTCTGGCTTAAAGGCAAAAATTTGTAACAATGTAACAAAGCGTTAGCAGCCGTGACTCGCAAAATAACATTCCAACTTTAAAAACTGGCTTTAGCCCCACCATGTTAGAAGGTTCCATTCTCCAAAAGCTTGCCGCAGCGCACGATCCAACACTTTCCCCTCAGCGTCCGCTGAGCTTAGGCGTTTATTACAAAAATACGCTGGTGTCTCTGTGCCACGCCTTAGAAGACTGCATTTTAGAGTGTGACAACCCGCCCTTGGTCATCACAGCCTTTCAACGCGGTAAATGGTACCTCCAAGAAGCCGATCGCTATGCCGAATTAGCCGACAAAGCCCTTCAGGTGGTCATTATGGCCTCTGATGACGCTGGGTTTGCCGAGCATCCCACCAGCCAAAAGCCCACGGTAGATATAGTGGCGCTTAAAGAAACCGATCCGGTTTCTGAGGAATGGCATCTCATTATTTTGGGCCCCACCTATGCCGCTATGGTGCTGTGTCAAGAACTCTCAGCCGCAGATTACGGACTCGATGGCGTGCCCACAGATGATTTAGCTCGAAAGTTCTATGGTTTTTGGACTTTTGAGGCAAATTTAGTCCAGGAAGTCATGGCGTTGGCGATCGCCCACGTTGGCACCTACAACCCGTCTCTACAAGCCAAGCTCACCCAACAGATGCAGAGCATTCTGGCTGAACGCGCAACATTGCCACCTCAGCCCCTCGAAAACGTGGTTTCAACCGTTGTATCTTACCTTCAAAAAGGACAGGCAGATTTAGGCGTTAACCGTGATGATGCGCTTTTAGACGACAACCTCCTCTCAAACGAGCTTCAGGCATTTTTGCGGATGGCTCAGATTATCGACGAACTCGATCCTGACAATCCCAAAGCCCCTGCTGAAGTCGCGGCCTTAGCCGAAATGATGGGTCAGCTTTTAGACTTACCAGGCTGGCAGCTCAAGCGGCTACGGCTGGCTGGTATCCTCCATCGCCTAGGCCCAATGCAGGGTGCCGCAAGCCTCTTTTCGCCGTCTATGCCTGTCCAAAGCGAGTACCCTGCCTGCCCCCTCACCTGTGCCCTAGAGCCAGGTGCCCAGGCATTGCGAACCATGCCGCGTTTAAGAGCCGTCGCCCAAATTATGACCCATCAAACCGAGTGGTGGAATGGCAAAGGTGGTCCTGCGGGGCTTGCGGCAGACGACATCCCTCTAGAAGCCCGTATTTTGGCGCTGGCGGCGCACTTTCAGCAGTTGGTTGGCGCGCTAGGCGCCCCCAAAAGTGCAGAGGCAAAAGCAGCGTGGTTTACGCGGCTGCAAACAGCACTGGCTAATTGTCAGCTATACTCTGGCGATCGCTGGGATCCGAAGCTAGTCGATCTGCTCACCCTGCTGGTGTCAGGACTCCAGCAGGGGATGGCGTTGTCTATTCAGTCGCCCAAGTTTACCAATGGCCTATGGCTTTTAGATGCCTTGCCCACTGAAAACGACCCGTCACCGCAGCAAATCGCAATGGAGGTGGGTTATGGACATTGAGTCAATTCGCAAAGGGCAACTCAAGGCATTGGCCGGAGCCAATCTTGAAGATGAAGATTTAGCCGGTGTCAATCTCGCGGGGGTAAACCTAGCGGGTGCTAAGCTTGTGGGCACCAATCTAAAGGGCGCAAATTTAGAACGCGCCTACCTAGAAGGTGCAAATCTTATGGGCGCACAGCTCAGTGGAGCCGACTTACGGGCAAACCTCTGGGGTGCAAACCTAATGCAGGCCAACTTAGTTCAGGCAGACCTTAGAGGCGCTAGCCTACGCGGTGCAAATTTGATGGGTGCCAACCCGCATCAGGCCAATTTTGCGGGGGCTTCTCTATGTGGCGCAAACCTCATGAGCGTGAACCTGCAAGGCGTTGATTTAAGACAGGCTGACCTGCGTGGCGCAAACCTGAGCAATACAAATTTAAAGGGCGCAGATTTAAGAACCGCCAACCTTCAGGGTGCCTTACTGACTGAAGCAAATTTAGAAGAAGCCGATCTACGGGGCGCTAATTTAGCTGGCGCAACGCTGACTCGAGCCAATTTACTGTGTGCTGAGCTAGAAGGTGCAAACCTCAATGGCACTGACCTAACAGATGCCTGTCTCGCGGGGACAAGCCTTATAAAGGCTTAAACGTTGATATTCGGGGAATGAAGAGCAATAAATATGGGGGCGTAGCCAGTCTTACACAATCATATGGCTACGGTGTATACACAAGTCTCGAAGTTTCCCTTCCGTATAGGTTTTTGCCATAAACCGATTCATCAATCCCCTCCTGGGAGGGGCAGGGGTGGGCTAGTCATGGCGCTACTGACTAACCCACCCCGCCCTACGGGCACCCCTCCCAGGAGGGGATTTTCTCAGGAGTGTGTATACATACTCCTACTTATAGGCGGCAATCCCTCTGTCTACTAGGGCTTTCACTTTATCGACATCATGCCAGCCGCGAATCTCGACCTTTTTCTTTTGAAGATTTTTGTAGGTCAAGAAAAACTCAGAAATTTCATCTAGCCGATGCTGAGCAATATTGCTCAGGGACGTAACATGGGCAAAGCGCGGGTCTTGGTCGGGGACGCACAGAATCTTCTCGTCTCCTTCACCACCGTCAATCATCTCTAAGTAACCGATGGGTCGTGCTGCAATCACACATCCTGGAAACGTGGGTTCGTCCATAATGACCATTCCATCCAGGGGGTCGCCATCGTCACCCAAGGTATTGGGGATAAACCCATAGTCATAGGGGTACATCACTGAGGAATACAGAACGCGATCTAGGGCAAACGCGTTCATATCCTTGTCAAATTCGTACTTATTTTTACTGCCTGCCGCAATTTCAATCAAAACATTGATGAGTCCGGGCTTGGGCTGGGCAGGAATGCGTGTTAAATCCACTAGAGCAACTCTCCAAGTAATAACGGTTGAGGCGAACAGAATTGAACCATAAAACGTAAAATGTTCAATCCCGCCATTCAGTGCGGTAGCATTCAGTCAATGCGTTAGGGTAAAAATATCCTAAGCGCCAGAATTAGCATTGTTTTGTTTGTCAGCAAAGAATAACCTTCCTCTGGCAAACCCTGTGATGCTCCCCTAGCATTTTAGAAGAATTGGGACACCGTCTAGGATGGGTTTGAACGATTTTCGCCGCGATCGCAGACAGTTTAACCGCCTCAACCATCGGTTAAGAACTCTACTGCTCATTCTCTCAGCCGTACTAATCGTTATTAGCGTTGCCTTGGCGGTTACTCTTTTTATCTATGTTTTAAATATCGCATCCAACCCCGTCGCCGCCAAAACGCTGGTCGATCAATGGTCTTCGATCTTTTTAGACAGTGCTGCTAGCCCTTCTGCTTCTGCCGCGACGTCTTCGCCCTTTAATGGACCAGCTCGCTGGTTTGCCGTTATTACGCTGATTGTGCTGAGCTATCTCCTCATTCGCATTCCGTTACTGATGCTGCAAATGGGTACACAGCTCATGATGTCTTGCCAAGAAGACAATCGCCAGTTGCGAGGCTTTGTCCAGCAAGTTTTGCAAGAGCTGCGAAGTGAAGAAAATAATGTGCCGCCGCCCCCTCCCGATGCTGGCTAATGCCGTTACGGAGAAGTTTTGGGTAATGTGGCAGGCGTTGCGGCAGGCGCTGTGGCTGGCGTTACCTTCTGAGACGGAATAACCACCGCAGGGGAAATCACTGGCTTTGCAGTACCTGCCTTGGGCGGTACCGCCTTAGGAGAGACAGGTAGACCTGTCGAAGGTTGAGTTTGAAGTGCTTTGGGCGGTGCTTGTACCTTAGGTGTAGGGACAAAGAAGACTGCCGCCGCTGCGATCGCCACACCAGCCGCACCCAAGGCAATAGGAGCCGACTGCTCTAGCACAAGCTGGGTAGACATAACATCGCGGCGCGATCGCGGCTGAATCGCAACCTGAAGCTCTGGTAAAGTTTGCTGGTCGGCGGTAAGCTGATCCACTGCCTCCATGAGGTCAAAAAGCTGCACCGCCGAAATGTGAAGCTCAACCGCAGGCTGATCTAAACCCTCTGCCGTCGATAAAAATTCTGAAGTGCCCTGAAACAAAAGCGCAGCTGGAACGGTGAGGGCAAAGCCGCCCCCATCCTTGGCGGGCTGGATCTGCACTTTAGAATGATCGGCCTTGAGGGCTGACTTCACCCCGCTAATACAACCCTGCACCGATGTATTCGTCGCAGCAATCAATCCATCGAGTAGTTCTCGCCCTCCCACAAGGGGAGCCTTTTCTCCGGCAAAGTAGCATTCAAATCGAGTCAGAACCGAAAGTTCGGGGCGATTTCCGGCAGCAGTACTTTCGGGTAAGTTGCTTAACCCATCTAGGGTTAAAACGCAGTCTGGCAAACTATATTGACGCTGAATAGGCATGGCGAATTAAGCTACTTCCCCATCAAATAAACTAGACCAAAGACGCTGCATTCCTGCGGTACCTGTACAAAACAAAATTTGTCCCAACAGGCTAAGGGCCAGCTCATCGAGCGCCTCGCCAGATTTATAGGGGGCGATCGCCGTTCGGTTGGCATTCATCCGGCTCCAAAAGTGACCGCGAAACCGCTCTAGGTACTGTGCCAGTCGAAAATGGTGCTCGGCGCTCAGGTTTTTAGACTTAAGCTGCTCATCGGCTCTCAAAAGCTGACGAATAGTGCTGGTTTGTCGCCGCGCAAGATAGCAGGCTAATACCACCAAGGCTTTACCTTCCGTTAAACTTAAGGACTGCCGCTGGCTAAATCGACGTAAAGGGTTGGTATTGCGAAGTTGCCAGAGATGCACCCGATTTTTAATCACCGGCTGGAGCTGAAGTTCATGCAGCCCCACAATGATATTTTCCGTTGCGTTGAGGTCGAGTGCCTCCAAGGCCAGCAGCATCCAGTCCAACTGAATCCGCGTTCGGCGTGGGCAGACCTGCCCTGGCATCTCAGGATCGACTAAACCAGCAAAGGTGTAGGGATCAATTTGAGCCGTAGCGCCCTGCATCTCTATTTTGTCAGTATCCATCAAGCTTATAGACTGTAATCCCATATGATTAGACGCATTCAATCAGGTTATGTTCACCGACGAAAGCGCCACCGTAGATTGTGCAAGGTTTAACCCTAAGGCTTAACCCCATTCCCCCACTTAGTGTACGATTTCTGACGTAACTTCTTATCAGTAGGTCTCAAAGTCTTTTGGCCTACTGACCTAATATTCCCAAAATTAGGACTTTTCAAGCCTAGTGATCGTGACTTTAGGATTTTGCTAAAGATATCTTTGCCAAAATCAAGGCCGTTTAGCCATGTGTTGCCTAGACTCATCCATTCCATCTATCCATCCAAACTCATTTCGTACCTTTACGCTGCCCCTATGATGGACCTCAAAAGCCTGATTCGTGATATCCCAGACTTCCCCAAAGCAGGAATTTTGTTCCGAGACATTACCACGCTCCTGCAAAATCCTACAGGCTTTGGCTATGTCATTGACCAGCTTACCGAGATTTATCAAAACGAGTCGATCGACTATGTCGCAGGTATTGAGTCTAGAGGGTTCATTTTTGGAACGCCGCTGGCTCATCGTCTCTCTGTAGGGTTTGTGCCCATTCGTAAACCTGGCAAGCTGCCCGCCGCCATCCACTCAGCAGAATATGATCTGGAGTATGGTACAGATTGTCTAGAGATCCATCAAGATGCGTTTCAGCCTGGCAGCCGTGTATTGCTGGTAGACGATCTGCTGGCAACGGGGGGAACTGCCGCAGCGGCAACACGGCTGATCAACGCGACAGGATCGACCTTGGTGGGCATTGCCTTTGTGATTGAGCTAACCGCGTTGGCAGGCCGAGATAAGTTACCGAACCTGTCCATTCAGTCACTCATTCAGTACTAGCACTTCGTATTGCTCAGCGCCTAACTGCGCGAGGGGTTTTGTATGACATCTCCAGCGCCGATTGAACCTTCACCCAAGGCAAACCCATCCAAGCCAACCTCACCTAAAACAGAGGCGCTTGGCAAAAAGCGGCTGCCCTTTTTTCAAATGCTAAAGGCGGCGCTGAGTAGCGAATTGGCGGTCTACAGCGCTCAGCGCTTGGGTCAGGCGCTGATAACGCTGCTGCTGGCCTCGGCGCTGTGCTTTGCGGTGATTCAGCTTTCACCCTCTAACTATTTAGATGCGCTCAAGCTGGACCCTAAAATTTCTCCAGCGCGTATTAAGGAACTCAGCCAGCTTTTTGGCCTAGATCGCCCCCCCATTGAGCAATACTTCCGCTGGCTGTGGCAGGTGATGACCCAGCTCAATTTTGGCGACAGCTTTATCTCTCAGCGCCCTGTGGTGGACTTGCTCTGGGAACGAGTGCCCAATACGCTGCTGCTGGCGATCGCCTCTATTCTCCTCACTTGGGGTATTGCCATCCCCCTTGGCATTGTGGGCGCGGTGAACCAAAACCGTTGGCTAGATCAGCTTTTACAGGTGTTGAGCTACATTGGGCAGGGGTTCCCCAGCTTTATTACGGCCTTGGCGCTGCTGTTTTTTGCCCAAAGTACCCCATTTTTCCCCGTTGGGGGCATGACCAGCATCAACCATGATGACCTGAACTGGTTAGGGCGACAGCTCGACATTGGCTGGCACATGATTTTGCCCACCCTTGCCCTTAGCATTACCAGCTTTGCAGGGCTTCAGCGCATTACGCGGGGCAACCTGTTAGACGTACTGCGACAAAACTATATCCAAACCGCTCGTGCTAAAGGGTTGCCAGAGAACCGCGTGGTTTATGTTCACGCCCTTCGCAACGCGGTCAACCCGCTGATTACGCTTCTTGGCTTTGAATTTGCCAGCTTACTGGGCGGAGCCTTTATTGCCGAATACTTTTTTAACTGGCCTGGCCTCGGACGCCTAACCCTTCAGGCCGTTCAGGCGATTGACCTTTACCTGATTATGGGCACCCTGATGATGGGCGCTGCCATGCTGATTTTGGGTAACTTTTTGGCGGATATTTTGCTGAAGGTGGTAGATCCGAGAATCCAGCTAGACGATCGCGGTATCAACTGAGAGGAACTATGCTGTCACAGTTTTACTATGTGGTGCGATCGCAGACCAGCGGCGAGTACCTTGTCGCCCACCCTTCGGCAGATGCGGCGGATGGTTTTCTGCTGTTATTCTCAGCGGATTACGACGCGCTCAGCTACGTTAACACCCACGGTGGCGGTAGCACTGGGTGCGCCGTAGAAATGATTGCGGCGACAACCTTACCTGCAACCCTAAAACGATGGCAGCTCAAAGGACTCGGGATTGTCCAAGACCCTTTAGTGCCGAGCGTTCAGTTTTTACGGCTTGAGGACGGCATGGGTTAACGCCTCCAATCGTTGAAGGCCATGGGCGCAGTCAAGTTCTGCGGCAGTAGCCCTTTAGACAGAAATAATCAAAAAGTTCGGTTTTCCAGTCTCAAACCGCCCTCCATTTTGCTCAAGCAAACATGCCAGAATAAAAACAGGGAAAAAGGACATTCCTGGCGGCTTCAGGTTGGAGCGCGATTCGTCCCCATACCCATCCTGTGTCCGTCCACCCCATTGAGGAAAAATCGCAGTGCTCACTAAAGGGTTTGAAGTTGAAGTCTATACAGGCTCGCCCACAGGAGACATTATTGGGCTATCTGATCGCATTACCGCAGAGATGGACGGATTTGTCCGAGAGCCAGACAGCCGCAATGTCGAGTACATCACCGACCCCCTGCGCGATTATGAGCAGTTACTTTGCGCCCTAGTGCTGCCGCGCCTCAAGCTTAGACAGTACCTCAACTCCATTGGCGACTACACTATTATCCCCGGCAGCGCCCTTTCTCTGGGTGACAGCACTCGGTTTTATCGCTCCGAGCCAAACAACCCCTACCACACCTATATCGAAAATACCTACGGCACCCAGGTTGTCACCGCCAGCATTCATATTAACGTGGGCATCCCTGACCCTCAGCTTTTAATGAAAGCCTGTCGCCTCGTGCGATTAGAGGCACCGCTGTTTTTGGCTCTCAGTGCCGCGTCTCCGTTTCTAGACGGCAAAGTCACCGGATTTCATTCCAATCGCTGGGCCGTGTTTCCGCAAACCCCCAAGCAGGTGCCCCTGTTTGAAAGCCACGAGCATTTCATTACCTGGACAGAAGCCCAGCTTGCAGCAGGCACCATGCAGAATGTGCGCCACCTCTGGAGTTCTGTGCGGCCTAATGGCGCTGCAAGACCCTACGACCTCAACCGTCTAGAGCTGCGGATCTGCGATTTAGTAACCCATCCCGTTAAGCTGCTGGCAATTTCTGCGCTGCTTGAGGCACGGATTCAGCAGCTCATGGATGACCCCTCCCTCGATCCGTTTAACTCCAGCATTTTTAGCCAAGACTTACTTCAGCTCGATCGCCTCACTGCCGCCAACGAACAGGCAGCGGCAAAAAATAGCTTAGACGCTGAATTAACCCACTGGCAGGATGGACGCACCCTCCTTGCCCGTGACTGGATTGAAGAGCTGTATACCGAAGTCTGGCCCACTGCCAAAAGACATGGCTTTAGCTGCTTCTTAACCCCAGTTCAGACGATTTTACGAGACGGCAATGAAGCCCAGCAGTGGCTCCAAATGCTCGACAAAGGCTGGTCTGTCCGCGCCGTGATGCAGCAGGCCATCTTGTCGATGGAGCTAGACGAGCTAGAACTCCGCAATAAGCTGTGTGAGCCGACGATCGCGTAAGATCACACTGCAATCTCTACAAAATAATTGCCGAGGTACGGTCTATCCCAGACGAAACCTCGGCTCAACTGTGTGTCTATGCTCAAACTTGTGCTTGTTAATCCTCAAATTCCGCCCAACACGGGTAATATTGCCCGTACCTGTGCCGCCACAGACACCGAACTTCACCTCGTGGAGCCACTGGGGTTTGACTTGAGCGATCGCCAACTGAAGCGCGCTGGCTTAGACTACTGGCCCTTCGTTAAGCTCTATCGCCACCCCTCCTGGGATGCGTTTTATCACCACGCCAGCGCCGAAGGTGGAAACCGCATTGGATTTAGTACATCTGGCACGAGTAGCTACTGGCAGCACACCTTTGAACCCCAGGACTGGCTGCTGTTTGGCAGCGAAACGACGGGGCTATCCGCCCCTATGCTAGAGTCCTGCACGACAACGGTACACATCCCCATGTCTCGGGTTCATGTGCGGAGCCTCAATCTTTCCGTGAGTGCGGCTCTTGGCCTTTTTGAAGCCCGAAGACAGCTCGGGTTGGTTCCTTAAGGTGAGCGTTATTGGTATTGGATCCCCGAAAATGAGGATTTGCTGACTTAGGCGATCAAAGTACAGTTTTTCATTGATAAGAAAATTCTATGGCTTGGGACTTTAAGTTAATTTTTGATCGTAGAAAAACCTGCCGATCAGTCTGTGAAATGAGCTTGATTAAGGTCACTTAGTCAATGAGTGAAACCTTTGTCTCGTCGGGACTCAGCAGTTTGTAGGTCTCGCTCATTTTGGAGAGAAAGAGAGGGTGGCGATCGCCACCCTCTCTTTCAGGTTTTACCCTTAGATATCTCAATCTCAGTAGTTCTACGGGGATCACATTGTTGAAGATTGAGGGAAAGATAGGCTAAAGTCACTAAGAACAAAACAAGTGCTGTGGTGGATGGAGTGAAAGTTGCATTGCGTTAAGATTCCAGAATTTTTGTTAACGGTGTGTCTGGGATCGGTGTTTGGAATGCTTGGCTTGCCTGAGTGCCCAAACCAAGGTATTTTTACCTAAGCGCCATGTAAGAAAAATGGGTCGCTTTTTGTTAATGCATGAGCAATCGATTTAAAAAAGTTAGTATTTCCCAGTCTTTCTAGCCTGGAAGGCGAACTTAAAATCACACCGAATCACTCATGATTTGTCTAGGAGGTCTTCATTGAGACGAGAAATTCCGCAGAAGGTTGATGCTCAAATCAACTCTGTAAACTGGAGCCACTCTCCGTTTACACTTCGATTTGGTGTAGCCCTTTTCCGTCGAACTCGTTCTGCTTCTTTATTGAGCATTACACTGACGGCTACTGCGTTGGGAGTTATACTTTCCCAGCAGCAAGCAATGGCGCGCCTTGCACTAAATTCAGCGCCCTTGGCAACTTTACAGACTCTGCCGCAAGCAGACGATGCACTTTCATCGCCCATTCGGCAAACTGTATGGCGTGTGCAAGAGGTCTCTAACCCCCAAGCTCCTGCGGCTTTTTCAACCACGCCAAACGTTTTGGCTACCTCTGAGGCTAGTGGTAACACCAGCCCATTTAACACTCCGATTGTTGGAGCTGAGCCTAGTCGAATCGTTTCGACCAGGGACTCTATTGATAGCTTGGCGGCTGTGGTTGGACCAGAGCCAGGGCAGGCTTCGGTTGGCCTTGAAAATAAAATTATTTTGAATGCTGGTGATGTGTCTCAAGCGACAGATGCAGTTGTTCATACCGTTGAGAAGGGCGAAAATCTAACTGAAATTGCGGGTAAATACCGCGTTTCTCCAGATTCCATTGCCAAAACCAACCGGATTCCCAATCCCAACGTGATTGATATCAACGAGGATTTGGTTATTCCTGCTTCTACGCTCCCAGTGGCGCAAAGCAGTGTTGTTGCATCAGCGTTGCTGCAAGGCATGAGCGCCAAGCAGCTTTCAGGGTCTGAGCTTCAGGTGCAACAGCCTATCGCCAAAATTGCCTTGGCACCCAACCAAGGCGGCGGCTTGATGGAGTATGCGCCCAGCGCTGGTCAAGTTGCTCGTCGATCCATTCTCCAAATTCCACCCTTAGAGTTGCCGCAACTTAGTTCTGCTGAACCCTTTTTGCCTTCAATGTTGCAAAACGGAATCCAGAAGTTCATCTGGCCTGCAAATGGCGTGTTTACGTCAGGCTACGGCTGGCGTTGGGGTCGAATGCATCGCGGTATTGACATTGCAGCTCCAGTAGGGACACCCGTGGTAGCGGCTGCCTCTGGCGTTGTGATCAGCGCAGGTTGGAACGATGGGGGCTATGGTAACCTTGTTGAAATTCGTCACCCAGACGGTGCGGTAACGCGCTATGCCCACAACCAGGCAATCTTTACTCGCACGGGTGCAGTGATTAACCAAGGTGAACTCATTGCTCACATGGGTTCTACCGGTCGCAGTACCGGACCACATACTCACTTTGAAATTCATCCTGGTGGTCGTGGCTCTGTTGACCCGATGTTTTTCTTGAGTCGTAAATAACGCTTTCTGCGTTTAGAAGCACCTCTTTGAGGACAGCGTTGTTGCATCTATGGCAGCAGCGCTTTTTATTGGGGAGATTTCTACTATGAACACTTCTAAACTGTATCGACGTTCACCCAGAATTTTGTAGCCTTACGGATTAATTTTAGAGTTAGGCGGCAATGCTGTGTACTTTTGTGAGCGCAGCGCTGAAATGCCTTTAAAAATGAGGTGCGGATCTGGGATGAGGTGATGCAGCTCTATGCTCGGGTTTCCCTGCGGGTGCTGCTGTTTTAGATAACCTGCCAGATATTTCGTGAGAGCAGCAGTATCTCCACCAGTAATCAGAACAGAGGATTCAGGGTAGGTGCGGTGCCATTGCTCAAGTCTGTGGGTTAAGGCGGCGATCGCCCCATAAACCACGCCACTTTGCATGGCGGTTTGGGTATCGTTCGCCCATAGGTAGGGGAGTTGAGTGGGTAGCTCAACCTTGGGCAGTTCGGCAGTGCCGTGCTGAAGCGATCGCAGCTGTAGCCCTAGCCCTGGCAGAATGGCTCCGCCCACGAAGCCCCCCTCAGCGTCGGCTCCTGTGAGGGTAAGCGCCGTGCCGCCATCAATCACGAGGGTAGGCCAGCCGTAGGTGATGCCTGCACCCCAGAGAGCAAGTACGCGGTCTAAGCCCAGAGAGGGGTATATGCCAGGGAGAGGGATATGCGATCGCTTTAGAATTGTTGCGTCAGGGTAGTGCTGCCACAGTTGCGTTTGGCTGGGGACAACGGAAGCCACCCAGAGTTCAGGGTAAATATTGTCTTGCGGTAAGAACGGGCAAAGCAGTTGCCACGCCGTCCAATCTTGAGGCGGGGCAGCAGGGTTTGGGTGCGGCGTGTGGAACGTCTGCTGAAGCTGATTTTGCCGGAACCATGCCCAGTGCAGCCGTGAATTGCCGACGGCTAAGGCTATCCACTCATGTGGGTGAGAACTGTGTTTTGTAGCCATGATGACGACTGAAATTAAGACGCAGAATCTTTGGGTATTAGCGATCGCATGTTTCTGTATCCTATCCTCACGGCACTAGGCGGCGTTCCGGTAAGATTGGGGTTCTAGGAGATTTTTCCGCTATCTACTTTTGCCTCTAACCTTTACTGAGCATCCGCGCCGCCCTATGTCTTTGACGCTGTACAACACCCTATCCCGCACAAAAGAAGCCTTTGACCCCATTGAAGCAAAAAAGGTGCGGATGTACTGCTGTGGCGTCACGGTTTACGACTACTGCCATTTGGGGCACGCCCGCTCTTACATCGTTTGGGATATCATCCGGCGCTATCTCGCGTGGCGCGGCTATGACGTGCGCTACGTGCAAAACTTTACCGATATTGACGACAAAATCTTGAATCGGGCAAAGGCGGAAGGCTCCACGATGGAGGCGATTAGCGAACAGTTTATTGCGGCTTACTTTGAAGACATGGCACGGCTCAATATTTTAGAAGCCGATGAGTACCCTCGGGCAACCCATACTCTCGACGGCATTAAGCGCCTTATTCATGAGCTAGAGCAGCGGGATATGGCCTACGCCGCTGGGGGAGATGTCTACTACGCAGTACGTCAGTTTGAAGGCTATGGTAAACTTTCCGGTCGCAAGCTAGACGATATGCAGGCCGGAGCCAGCGGTCGCATGGAAGATCCGGATGCCAATCCTGAAGCCATTAAGAAGCGAGATCCCTTTGATTTCGCCCTCTGGAAGGCAGCAAAGCCCGATGAACCATCGTGGGAGTCTCCCTGGGGTGCGGGTCGGCCTGGGTGGCATATTGAGTGCTCTGCAATGGTCCGCGACCGCTTCGGCGACCAAATTGATATCCACGTCGGCGGGGCTGACCTTGTGTTTCCGCACCACGAAAACGAAATTGCCCAGTCTGAGGCCGTCACGGGTCAGGCTCTGTCGCGCTACTGGCTCCACAACGGCATGGTGAATGTGGACGGTGAAAAGATGTCTAAGTCTTTGGGCAACTTCACCACCATTCGTCAGCTTTTAGATGAGCCGCTGGAGGTATTGGGGGGCGATCGCTTTGACCCGATGGCGCTGCGGGTGTTTGTGCTGCAAGCCCAGTACAGAAAGCCCATTGACTTTACAGGAGAGGCCATTTCTGCTGCTCAAAATAGCTGGCACACCCTCAAGGAAGGTCTGCTCTTTGAGGCTGAGTATGGTGAAGCACTTGGCTGGAAAAATAAAACCGATGTCCCTCCCCTCAACACAGAGGCGGTAGAGCGGTTCCAAGCGGCGATGGATGATGACTTTAATTCTCCAGGTGGGTTAGCGGTCTTGTTTGAGCTGGCAAAAGAGCTACGCCGAGCCGGAAACCTGATTACGCATCAAGGCCAAGCCGATCGTGCTGCTGAAGATTTGCGCGAGGACTGGCATACGCTGGTCAAGTTAGCGCAGGTTTTGGGATTAGAAGCTGTCGCGTCTAGTCTAGAATCTGCCCCTGCTGATGAGGGCACAGATGCAGAGATTGAGTCTCTGGTTCAGGCACGGTGTGCGGCACGGAAAGTGAAGGATTTTAAGGAGAGCGATCGCCTACGAGATCTGTTAAACGCTGAAAAAATCGTCCTCATTGACCAGCCGGATGGCACAACGCGCTGGCATCGGGGCTAGGGGTAAATCGCTATTCATGGGTGGCGGACTCTTGATGCGCAGCGATCGCCTCTTCTAATGTGAATGGGTTTGTTTGTGGAAATGCAGCAGCGTCTAAACCTGTTTCTTTCTGAGCTTGGATTAATGCAGGCTCCCATGCGTCTTCCCACGCTTGGGGCAATTTAGGCTTAAGTCCTGGGTTATCTCGCAAAAGTCGCTGAATGCGTAAGCGCTGCTCTTTGATGGTTAAGTCCCAGCTTTTGGTATATATCTCTGACTGGTACTCGACCTTCAGTAGATGCATGAGTAGAACTTCTAAGCGCGACTCTAACGCACGATATTCTGAACGACCCAAGTCTTCAATCTCCTCAATCAGGTTTTCAAGATCCAATTCAGAGAATCGTCGCTCTTTTAGAAGCTGGGCTGTCTGAGTTGTCCAGGTATAAAAGTCGGTGTCATAGAGCGTCGTTGTATAGGTCATGTCTCACCATCCTTCCTCAAGCGATCATACAGAGGGATAGATTTCCAGTTGATCACACGTTTAAGATTCGGATAGCTTCCGCTCTAGCGCTACAACTCGATGCCGTAAGTCTAAAATATCCTGCTGGATGTCCAGAGAATCACGTTCACGATTGATGCTGTACCCAATGAGCTGTTCAATTCTGCGGTCTGTGGCCTTACCATGTTCTAACAAAGCATCCATTGCAACCAAGGTTTGCTTTTGAGATTCCTTCAAGTCACCCACAGACTGTTGTAGGTTACCTAGCTCAGCTTCAAAGCGTAACTGACTCCCCTGCAATTCTCTTTGCACTGAGAGCATCCCCTCAATAGCCTGCTGAATCTGTTCAAACGTCATGATTCACAATCCTTTATCAATTCCCGATGGACTGCTTCGGTGATGATGCGCCAGAGCCATGCAGAACGCTTGGGTAGCGATTACACCATCGCATCGACTGACTTTGTAAGATTTTCTAACCAATCGGGATGATAGGATTTGTTCGCGTTACCGCGCTCAAAGAGCTAGCGTCTCCGTTGGCGAAGCCGCCCTAAAAGGGCTAGGAGATACCTACGACTCCCTCGTCCCGAACGAGGTGCGCTACCAAGCTGCGCTACATCCCGACTACCCATAAAGCTCAATCTTACACTGCCAATAGAGGCTGAGACAACGCCCTGTCGCCAATATCTATACTTTACTCACTTTACAAAAGCGTTGGTGGAATCTCTTTTTCTGATATCGAAATGGGCATCTTGCGACTGGGCGGCAACGGTTCTTCCGGGTTGATCGCAGGCAGTGTTTCCCAGAGTTTTGGGAGGCGATCGCGTTGGTTCACTAAATAAATACTCACTAGCGTCAGACACACACCCAAAAACTGAATGGGGCTAAGCACCTCCGCCAAAAATAAATTGCCAAAAATAAGGGCAAACACAGGGGTCAAAAACGTGAGCGCGCTCAGGCTGGTCAGATTCCCCTTAGAGGCAAACCAGAAGAAAAGACCATAGGCGATCGCACTGCCAAAGACCGTAGAGTAGCCCATTGCCAACCAACTCTGAGGCGTTAACCCCTGCCACTGATGGCTCTCCCATAAAACTGAGCCAACCAGAAGCGGAACGCCGCCAATCAGCAGATGCCAGCCCGTCGCCATAATGGGGTCTGCGTACTTGCTCACGCGCTGAATCATTACCGTGCCCACCGCCATCGAAAGCGCCGCCAACAGCATCCAGCTTTCGCCTCGGCTCAAGAACGCCTGCACACTCTCCCCCACAGAGAGGTCTAATACAGGCCATGCAAAATGACCGCTAAACCAACCCAGGATCCATTCGTCGGGTAGCCCAATGCAGCTAATGCCCGTAATGCCAACCAATAAACCCAGCCAGCCCCAAAACCTAACCTGTTCGCCGTAGAGCAACCAGGCCAAAACTGCGACAGCTAAGGGCTGAGAATCAATCATCACTGAGCCAAGTCCCGCCCCAGTTTTAGAAAGTCCTGTCACCAAAAAGCCCTGAAATAGCGTCGCATCTACTAAAGCAAATAAGGTAATCCACAGCCATGCCTTCCAGCCCTGGGGTTGAGCTTTACCCATCATAGCCGCCGCCACAATCACCAGCAAACCCGCTGGCATAATCCGTAAAGTGCCCACAAATAGAGGACTACTCTGATCCATCACCCCCTTCATGGCAACCATCGCCGTCCCCCACAGAAAAAACGGCGCAATCAGCAGCAGCCACTGAGGCAGAGATTTAGGATGGGTGGATGACGAATCTTGCATAGTCTAGTGGGGATGAAACACGACACAATTTGAATGGGAAAACCGATGTTTGAAGAAGAGACTGTCCAAAACGGTCAATAGCTACGATCTTACTCACATTTCTTAGAGAAGCGAATGTTATGGATATCGTCTGACTGAACAGATGACCGACCAACAAATTGCAAAACTTTAGCCATAGCTTTGCGATAGAGTCAAAGAGAAGTCTCTCTGACGTTTTAGGAAAATTTCGTGACAGTTCGAGTTCGCATTGCGCCTAGCCCTACAGGCAATCTCCACATTGGTACAGCCCGTACAGCCGTCTTTAACTGGCTGTTTGCTCGCCATCATCAGGGTCAGTTTATTCTGCGCGTTGAAGATACTGATTTGGAGCGATCGCGCCCCGAATATACCCAAAACATCATTGATGGACTCACTTGGCTGGGCTTAACCTGGGATGAAGGCCCTTTCTTTCAGTCTGAGCGGATGGACTTGTATCGTCAGGCCGTGCAGACCCTCCTCGATAAAGGGGTGGCCTACCACTGCTACGCCACCCCCGCCGAACTCGATGCCATGCGAGCCGCGCAAGAAGCCAACAACGAAGCACCCCGCTACGACAACCGCCACCGCCACCTTACCGCAGACCAAAAAGCCGCCTTTGAAGCCGAAGGCCGTAAGCCCGTTGTCCGCTTCAAAATTGAAGATGACCGCGTTATTTCTTGGACAGATTTGGTAAGAGGCCAAGTGACCTGGCAAGGCAAAGACTTAGGGGGCGATATGGTGATCGCCCGTGCAGCATCCAGCACCGAAATGGGTCAACCGCTCTACAACCTAGTAGTGGTGGTAGATGATATTGATATGACCATCACCCACGTCATTCGGGGTGAAGACCACATTGGCAATACGCCGAAGCAAATTTTGCTCTATGAGGCGCTCGGGCAAAAAATTCCAGAATTTGGTCATACGCCCCTCATTCTTAGCCCAGCGGGTAAAAAGCTCTCCAAGCGAGACGGCGTTACGTCTATTTCTGAATTTCAAGAGATGGGCTTTATGGCTCCGGCGCTGGTCAACTACATGACCCTTCTGGGCTGGTCGCCCACAGACTCTACCAAAGAGCTATTTTCTTTGGCAGAAGCCGCTCAAGATTTTGAGATGCAGCGCGTGACCAAAGCAGGCGCTAAGTTTGACTGGGACAAGCTGGACTGGATTAACAGTCAGTATCTCCACACCATGCCCATTCCTGAACTCACAGATCGGCTGATAACCGTGTGGCAGACCGCAGGCTACGATACGCAGGCTTTGAGCCAACCCTGGTTAGCGCAGTTGACGACGCTTTTAGCGCCCAGCCTTACCCGTCTCAAAGATGCGGCACTACAGGCTCAAGTCTTTTTTACCCAAGATTTGACCCTTAGCGAAGAAGCTTCTGCTCAGCTTCAGCAAGCAAACGTGCCAGAAGTTCTCGCCTTTATTGCCCACCACATTCAGCAAACCCCAGACTTCACCGTAGAGGCCGCCAAAGACCTCATTAGTCAGGCGGTTAAGCAGCACGGTGTCAAGAAAGGACTGGTGATGCGATCGCTCCGTGCAGCGTTAACAGGCGAAGTACATGGCCCCGACCTCATCGAAACATGGCTGCTGCTCCATCAGCGCGGCTGGGATCAAACCCGCCTTGCTTAAGGGCTTTCAACGCTGTAGGGGCGCAAGGCCTTGCGCCCCTACAGAGCGGTTGGCGACAAAGACAAGCGACGAAAACGATAGGATAACAGCAGCATTACGGCAATCTTGAGTAGAAAACCACAAAAAATTTGCTGTGTTTCTGAGAATTAAGTTAAATTAAGTTAAGAAACTTTACTTAATATTTTTGTTTAGGGTGTCGGAGCTGTTCGGTCAGTTCACTTAAATCATAAATACAGCGTCTGCATGCCAGCCTAGGCCGCGACCAAATCAAGTTTAGGCTTCTTGTCCATTCCGTCTGTCCAAGCTCTAGAAGCGTCATCATCAAAGAGGTTCAGCGAATATATGAAGAAATTCTCCTGGAAAACGGTACTGCTATGGACGCTGCCTGTCCTACTTGTAGGTTTCTTTATTTGGCAGGGCTTTTTTGCCCCTGTGCCACCCGCCGAGTCTTCTGTTAGAAACGCGGCGAACTCTCGCATGACCTACGGACGATTTCTAGAGTATTTGGATGCGGGACGAATCAACAAGGTTGATTTATTTGACGGAGGCCGCACCGCCATTATTGAAACCAACTCTGACAAAGAGATTTCAGGCTTAGGCGATCGCATTCAGCGGGCGCGGGTTGACCTGCCGGGTACCACGCCTCAATTCATCACAAAAATGCGCGATCTGGGTATCGACCTAGATGTACATCCCATTCGCAACAATGGCGCAATTTTAGGGCTTTTGGGCAACCTGATCTTCCCTGTGGTGTTAATTTCTGGACTGTTCTTTCTGTTCCGTCGGTCGGGCAACGCCCCAGGTGGCCCTGGACAGGCGATGAACTTTGGTAAGTCAAAGGCACGTTTCCAGATGGATGCGAAGACGGGCATCAAATTTGATGACGTTGCGGGTATTGAAGAAGCCAAAGAAGAACTCCAAGAAGTCGTTACGTTCTTGAAAAAGCCAGAGCGCTTTACCGCCGTGGGCGCAAAGATTCCAAAGGGTGTGCTGCTGGTTGGCCCTCCTGGGACAGGTAAGACTTTACTGGCTAAGGCGATCGCCGGAGAAGCAGGCGTGCCCTTCTTCAGCATCTCTGGTTCCGAGTTTGTCGAAATGTTTGTGGGCGTAGGCGCATCGCGAGTGCGTGATCTATTCAAGAAAGCCAAAGAAAATGCACCCTGCATCATCTTTATTGATGAAATTGACGCAGTGGGTCGTCAGCGGGGCGCAGGGATTGGCGGCGGTAACGATGAGCGCGAACAAACCCTCAACCAGCTCTTGACTGAGATGGACGGATTTGAAGGCAACTCCGGCATCATTATTGTGGCAGCCACCAACCGCGCAGATGTGTTAGACAGCGCACTGCTCCGTCCAGGTCGGTTTGACCGCCAAATTATGGTGGACACGCCAGACATCAAGGGTCGCTTGGCGATTCTCGAAGTGCATGCCCGTGACAAAAAGCTGGCAGACGATATTTCATTAGAGGCGATCGCCCGTCGTACCCCTGGCTTCAGCGGTGCAGATCTTGCCAACTTACTCAACGAAGCGGCGATTCTGACTGCCCGTCGCCGTAAAGAAGCCATGACCATGCTAGAGGTTGATGCTGCCGTGGACCGTGTGATTGCGGGGATGGAAGGCACACCCTTAACCGATGGCAAGGCCAAGCGCCTGATTGCCTATCACGAAGTCGGTCACGCCATTGTGGCAACCTTGGTTCAAAATCACGATCCGCTCCAGAAGGTGACGTTGGTACCTCGGGGTCAGGCACAGGGGTTGACCTGGTTTACGCCTGCCGAAGACCAAGGACTGGTTTCGCGCTCTCAAATCAAGGCGCGGATGGTGGGTGCCTTGGGCGGTCGCGCCGCCGAGTACGTTATCTTTGGCGACTCAGAAGTGACCACTGGAGCTGGAAATGACCTTCAGCAGGTGACGGGCATGGCACGTCAGATGGTTACTCGGTTTGGCATGTCTGACCTTGGCCCTCTGTCTCTTGAAAGCCAGTCTGGTGAAGTGTTCTTAGGCCGTGACTGGATGAGCCGTTCTGAGTATTCTGAAGAGATTGCCTCACGCATTGATGCCCAGGTACGTGAACTCATTCAGCACGCCTACGAAGACGCAATTCGTATCATGCGCGAAAACCGCACGGTGATTGATCGCTTAGTGGATCTGCTGATTGAAAAGGAAACCATCGACGGCGAAGAATTCCGGCAAATCGTTGCAGAGTACACGGTTGTGCCAGAGAAAGAGGTCTTTGTCCCACAGCTCTAGGGATTTAGTTCGCTGTAGTAGACCCTAAAAGCAGGGCGTTAGTCAATCTAACGCCCTGCTTTTGTAAATGGTAGATCAAACTCAAATCTTAGTTTTGTGAAGTGAACATCATGCTTGAAAATAAACCCTTTTTGTTGCCAGGAAGTTCCACTCACGCCTGTTTGCTGCTCCACGGATTGGGAGGTGGGGTCTACGAAATGCAGTGGCTAGGGCAGCACCTCAATACCCTTGGCTTAACCGTACAGAGCGTTTTGTACCCAGGGCACGATACACGAGGCAAAAAAATGCCGCGATCGCGGTGGCAAGATTGGTATGCCCACATTTTAGAAAATTACCTAACCCTCAGCAAAACCTATGATCAGGTTTCGCTGGTGGGGTTTTCAACGGGATGCCTGTTGGGGCTAAACCTCGCTATGCAGCAGCCCACCTTTAAGCTGGTGATGATGGCACCTTATTTAGGGCTAAAGCACGAGTGGTACTACGGACTGCCCTTAGAGGTGTATATCAATACTTTGGGCTATGTGGTTCGGGACTTACCTCGGCTGCGGTTGCCTATCTCTGACCCCAGTACCGAAAAACTCGCGCGCAACGCCGCATTTTTTAGCACCTTTAATTTAGACGCAGTCCGTAGCGCCATTGAGCTAATGGGGCAGGTGCAGCCCAAGCTCTCTAGCCTAAGTAACCCAATGCTGATTGTTCAGTCTCATAAAGATACGGTAGTAGACCCAGCCAGCGCCTCAATTTTGTATGAGCAGATTAGCTCTGCCGACAAACAGATTTTCTGGCTCAAAGACTCTGACCACGTCATTACCCTAGACAAAGAACGCAATGATGTGTTTCGGGCAGTCGGTGAATTTCTAACACGCTAAGTTTTATATCTAGTGCAATGTGACGAAGATCCATCTACCATGAAAGAGTGAATGCGCCGATTATGATGGCTGCTGTCTAAATTTTAAATAGTCGGCTCACTGATGTCCTAATATACTAAACGATCAATCGGTTTTCCATCTGAATCAAAACAGGAGATAGCAGTTCCTGGAAACAATTTAATTAATTCTATTTTTATGTCAGGATAATCATCAAACACTGTCATCCATATTGAGAAAAATCCACACGCTTTAGCTGCTGTTAGGACTTGCCCTTTAGCTAAGATACGAGCTTCGTCATTTTGATTGAGAGCTTCAAAACGATCTCTAGTTAGTTCTGCTATCGTCCATATTTCTTCGCGCTGCTGCCATCGTTTATCCCTTGGTGCTGGGTTATCCCAACCAGATGCTTGGTGGCGTTGCAAACCTACTAAATCTAGTAATGCTTGTGCTTTGGTTTTCCACTCGTCACTTAGGTTGTTCGATAGCCTAATAAATCCACCTTTTGAGTAAATAAGAGCAAGCAAAGTATTATCACGATCAGGCCAGATAAAGTGTTTAACTTCAACCTCTTTATCGCTTTTGACCGAGTTACAGTTAGGACAACCCAATAAAAAGTTAGTCCACTCAGTTTTTAATTCTGGGTGCAAAGCTTTGGGGATAATATGCTCAACTGCCAGACCTACGGGGAGAAGGCGTTCACAATAGCTGCAATAAATGCCTAATCGTGCTTCAAGATCTTCAATTGCATCTTGATATCGGGTGTAGATTTTGGGAGCTAATCCTCGCTCTACAGGCCTCATTGATTTTTCTCTTTAACTCTAACCATTGCTTCTAATTTGAGTAAGGCACTTAATCCAGGATTAGTAGAAAAGGGTTCTACTGCTTGGCGGTAGGCTACTTCGGCTTCGGCTAGTTGTTGGGATTGGCTTTCATCTGGGTTTTGGAGTAGTTCAAAATATCGTGCTGTTGCTACATCGAGTTCACGAGCTTTTAAGCTTTGCTGAGGCACTTCAACCGATTGAATTTCTTCGGCAATATCTTCAATAGATTGATTTTCATATTCTAAAAATTGAGTATCTTCAAGATCGAGAATTCTTAGTTCACCTTGCTTGATTGATTGAATAATAAAAGGAGAATGGGAAGTGCAGACAAACTGAATTGAGGGGAAAGTTGTTTTGAGATCATCCACGACCTGACGCTGCCATTTTGGATGAAGATGAACATCTACTTCATCAATCAGAATTAGTCCTAATGTTTTCTGCAAAATTTCAGGAAAATTTTCATGATCTATCTCTAAATTCTCGGTTAGAAAAGAGGCATTTTGAGTAACGATTTTAATAGCTATATCGGCAATTAGACCCACCATCATTTTTTGGCCAGCACTAAGGTTACTGAAGGGTTGAGGGTTGCCTTGGATAGAAATCACAATTTCCGACCGCTCTGGGTCAAACCATAGATTATCCGCATGAGGAATACAGCGCAAAATGGCAAACTTTACAACCTTGTAACCAGGGCGCATTTGTCCTTGTCGATTGACCGAAGCGAGCGCTTCTTTCTGGAACCAAGTATGGAGATCGGCGATTCTGATCCGCTCTTCAAAACAGTCATAGAAAGCATCCCAGCGGCGGGTAGGGCTAGTGTAGGTAGTTGCCTTGGGGTCGCGTTGGTTGGAAGGTAGCCAAACTCGACCTGCTCCATAGTAGGCAATGATAGGCAACCAGATTTTTTCGCCTGCTTCAACCTGCTGAAATAAAGCCGAAATAATTTTTTGAGCTTTTTTTGCCTCAGTGTTGGAAGTTCTAGAGCCATTAGCTTTAATTTGTCTGAGCCACTGGACAGGCTGATCGTTGATTGTACCGATCACGTTAATCTGGACAGGTTTTCGTTCTACAAGTTGAGTGATAGTGTCAGATTCAATAGCTTCTAAACGAATTTCTGAGAGAAGAATGTTACGGCGGCTATTATTGAGAGTCGAATCTGGAGAATTGACTAACCAGACTCCAGCTGCGATTGCCAAAGCATCAAGGAGAGTGGTTTTACCTGTACCATTGTCCCCAACTAGCAAGGTAAATTGGGGATGTAAGTCAAGACTATAGTCTGAGAATTTCTTGAAATTTTTGATTTCTAGGCGTTCAATCTTCATATTAATGTCTCATTATTTATGAGTATTTACTTATTTTCCCCAGTTCGATAGAGCCGATGAAATGAGATTTTATTTATTTTTGGATCTATTTTAGGGTTAACCAAATTCTTTTCTTAATAAGACTTTCTTTTCTTAATACAGCTCATATTTCATCAACTGGCAGGGTAAAGATCCTTTCAAGACATTGTTTCGTTGAGACGATTTTAATCCAATCGACTGGGAAAGTTCTTTATTGCCGCTCAA